>CAWJLI010000065.1:0-70981 GCA_963843095.1 Bryobacterales bacterium | reverse complement strand
CCTGGGTCAGCGACGACCACCAGGGAACATCAAGCGAGTGATTCTCCAGCGCCAGGAAGTTCTGCGTGGCTGCCGCGCAGTGCACATTGGCCATGCAACTGACGGGAGTGCCCGCAAAGTGCATCGCCATCGGCACGCCATATTCTTCGGCCATGTCGCCGATCTTGTGCGTTTCCAGAATTCCCCCGGAGGTCGCCAGGTCAGGATGGATCTTGCTTATCGCGTGGCTCTCGCACAGCACTTTAAATGGCTCTTTGAGATAAATATCTTCGCCGGTCAAAATGGGCGTTGGGCTCTGCTCGGATTCCGAGAGGACTGTGCGGAAGACCTCTGGGGTTCGCCATCCGGCGAAGCGGTCGTAGTTGAAATCGATGATGCCGAACGTCGCCAATACCTCTTGAAAGGCTTGGGCGTGGGCCGCTCGGGACTGGATGAGCACTCCGTCCAGGTCGAACACAACACCTCTGATCGTCGCGGCCCCCGGGAATGCCATCCCGTTCATCGTCCTTATTTTACAACGCTTGCAATTGGATATACGCTTTGCGCCGTACCAATCTATCGCGAGTCGGTACTACGGCCACTGTGGGGAGAAACGAGTCAGCCGCTGCTCGATCTTAAGCCCTCATGTCTCCTCTGCGAGCTACCGTCGCAGCAACCAGCGCACGGCCTCGGGCGCATCGTTGGTGATGAAATCGGGGGCGACAGAATCCGGATCGCACTCCGTTGCGGCTCCATATCCCGTCCGCACGAGAATCGTGCGCGTGCCGGCGCGCCGGCCGCATTCGATATCGGACGCCTTATCGCCCACCAGGAAGGACGCCGCCAAGTCGATCTGAAACTCGGCCGCCGCTTCCAGCACCATCCCCGGCGCCGGCTTGCGACGGAGCGATGGAACGCCAGGCGCGTCGGGGCAGAAGTAGGATGCGTCGATCCGACCAGCGCCGATCTGGCGCAAAAACTCCTGTTGCACGGCCACGTACTGTGCCTCGCTAAACAGGCCCCTGCCGATGCCGCTTTGATTGCTAACGATGATCGCCACGAAACCGGCGTTCTTCAGTTCCTCGAGCGCTTCCGGCACGCCGGAAATGACCTTCACTTTAGCGGGATCGCTGCAATATCCCACGTCCTCCATCAACGTCCCATCGCGATCGAAGAACACCGCCCTGCGCCGCTTCATGATTGGGCGACGCTGCCGGCGAGTTCGGCCGCGGTTACGGTGGCGGTTCCCAGTTTGCCCACCACGATGGCACTGGCGTGATTGGCCAGTTCGGCCGCCTCGCCGGGCGTGGCGCCGGCGGCCAGCGCCAGCGCCAGCACCGAAATCGCTGTGTCACCAGCGCCGGAAACGTCAAACACGTCCTTGGCTTGGGCCGGCAGGTGACGGGGCGGAGCATCGTCTTCGAGCAGCAGCATACCCTGCGCGCCCAGCGTGATCAACAAGCTCTTCGGGGCGCCAAAGCGCCTGCAGGCGCCGCGCGGCTTCCAGCAGCGGCCGATCCTCGAGCGGCGGCTCGACCGGTGCGCTTGGCGCGACACCAGCTTCCAGAAACGCTTCGCGCCGGTTGGGTTTGATGACGGTGGCATCCTGCCAGACGAGCGACGTGTGGGGATGGGGATCGACCGCCAGGATTTTGCCTGCCGCGCGCACCTTGCGGCCGATGTGATCGGCGAGCGGCTGGGTCAGGAAGCCCTTGCCATAATCCGCTACAATGACGGCATCCACGGCGTCAATCGCTTGCTCCACTTGCGCGAGGATGCATTCGATCTGCGTGGCGTTGAGCGTCGCATGGCGTTCGCGATCCACCCGCGTCACCTGTTGATGGCGAGCGATGATGCGCGTCTTCACCGTGGTGGAAAACGCCTGGTCGCGCAACACGCCGGTGGTATCGATGCCCGAGGCAGCGAGCAACTCGAGCAACCGGCGGCCCTGCGGATCGGCGCCGGCGATTCCCACCACCCTTACCGCCGCGCCTAGCTCGCGGACATTGCGCGCGGCATTGGCAGCGCCGCCCGGATAGTACGATTCGGAGGTCACCTCGACCACCGGCACCGGCGCCTCGGGCGAAATGCGCGACACTCTGCCCCAGATGAATTCATCCAGCATGAGGTCGCCCGCCACCAGGATGCGCCGGGCGCCCAAGCGTTCGATGAGCTGATTCAAGCGCGGGTTAACCATCGACCTCACCCACCAGCGGCTCGTCCTGGCACCGCACATCAAGCAACGGTACGCACATGAAAACACATGATAGCAGTGAGGGCGCCCGGGAATACTCGCAGGCTCCGCCGGCGCTATTCAGCGGCCGAATCCCGCGCTTCGGCTTCTCCGCGCTCCTTCTGCCGGGCGATTTCGGCCAAGGCGCTCCGAAAAAACTCAGTCGCTTCCTGGATCAAAACCCGCGGATCCTTCATGGAATAGTGCTGCTGGACACGAAGTTCCTTCCTGGCCTCATCGAGAACCACGTCCCAGTAACTGGTTCTTGGGCCGGTGACTTGGATCACCAGGGTATTGAACTCGGACTGACCGATTTTGCAGTCGATGTTCCCTTGATCCGGCGGATTGAGGTACGCGTTGAACCCGGGAAACGGCCAATACGGATTGTTGCCGAACCTGGTGCAGTAGGTCATTCGCTCGCCTTGGGCGAGAATGAACTTCCGAATCCGGACGAAGTGCTCCATGGTCAGCACCGGGTCAGAACCATCCGGGACGGCCGCATTCGAAGACTCGATTCCGGTCCCGCGCGCGATCGGCATGCGCCAGCCGGTTCCGAAAGCCCGCGAAGTCACCTTCAGCACCGGCGCGGCCTGCTTCCGCTTAAACTCGGCCATGCGCACCAGCCGCAGCACGCGCCGCACGTCGTCTTCCGCAAAACCCCGTGCGATGATTTCCTCGGCGGACTGCGATTGTTCGACGTGCAGCTCGAGGATCTGATCGAGCAATTCGTAAGGCGGCAGCGAGTCCTGGTCGGTTTGATTGGGCCGCAACTCGGCCGACGGCGGCTTGGTGAGAATACTCTCCGGAATGTCGTGCCGGCGCTGGTTGCGCCAGCGGGCGACCCGATAGACCATCATTTTGGGAAGATCCGCAATCACGGCCAGGCCGCCGTTCATGTCGCCGTAGAGGGTGCAGTAGCCCACCGCCAGTTCCGATTTGTTGCCGGTGGTGAGCAGCAGGGACCCGAACTTATTGGAAAGCGCCATCAGCAGGTTGCCGCGGATGCGCGATTGAATGTTCTCCTCGGTGACGTCGCGGGGCAGATCGCGAAAGGGTTCGGCGAGCACGGCATCGTAGGTTTGCATGATGCCGGTGATCGGCAGCGTCATGGTGCGAATGCCCAGGTTCCCGGCCAGTTCGAGAGCGAATCGTCGACGCTGCCGCGGCTCGAGTAGAGGGATGGCATCAGCACGCCGAGCACGCTCTCCGGCCCCAGCGCTTCGCTCGCGATGGCCGCCGTGAGAGCGGAATCGATGCCGCCGGACAGTCCCAGCAGCGCCCGGGGGAAATTGGTTTTGCGGGCGTAATCCCGCACGCCCATCACCAGCGCGTTCCAGATCTCCGCTTCGGTCGATGAAATCGTCCTCGGCGATCGAGCCCGCGCCGGCGTCCAGGTCCACCACCACCAGATCCTCTTCGAATCCTCTGGCTCGGGCGAACAGGCGGCCGGCGCCATCGAAAGCGCAACTGCGGCCGTCGAAGAGAAGGTCGTCGTTTCCGCCAACCTGGTTTACCGCCACCAGCGGCAGGCCGTGCCGCCGCGCCATGTGGCTGAGCATGTCCTCGCGGAGGAGTTGCTTGCCCACCCAGAACGGCGAGGCCGAGAGATTGAGGATGGCTTGCGCGCCCGCGGCCACCAGCGTCTCGATGGGGTCGCACTGATAGCGGCGGCGCTGCCAGAAATTGCGGTCGTTCCAAACGTCTTCGCATATGCTGATGCCGAGGCGGCGGCCATGCCAATCGAGAACCTGTGGGCCGGTGGCCGGCTCGAAATATCGATCTTCGTCGAAGACGTCGTAAGTCGGCAGCAAGGTCTTGTGGAATGCCGGCCCAACACGGCCGTCCTCCAGCAGCACGGCGCTGTTAAACAGCGGGCGGCCGCTATCGGCGTCGTTGGGCGTGGCGACTCCCACCAGCAGGGCCGGCCCACCGGCGGTGGCGGCAGCTATCTGAGCCAGCATCTCGCGGCCTTGGCGCACGAAACCGGCGCTCAGCAGCAGGTCGCGCGGCAGGTATCCCATCAGCGCCAGCTCGGTCGAAACCACCAGTTCGGCGTTCAGCTTCCGGGCGCGCGCGGCGCCTTCGATAATCCGCCCGGCATTGCCGGCCAGGTCGCCGGGGGTTGTGTTGATCTGGAGCAGCGCGACTCGCAAGGGAACAACCGCCAATTCCGATTATCGCAGGCTCCGGCCCTCAACCTTTGCTAGACTCTGTATTCTCGATGAAGCTGTCGATCCTGATGCCGGTCTACAACGAACGCACCATGGTGGAGCGCTGCATTTCGCAAGTGCTGGCCGCGCCGATTCCGGAAGACATGGAGCGCGAGCTGGTGATTGTGGACGACTGTTCCACCGATGGAACATACGCGATCCTGGAGCGGCTCGCTGGCGCGGCCCCCCAGATCCGGCTCTACCGGCATGAGCGCAATGGCGGCAAGGGCGCGGCCGTGCGCACGGCGATCGAGAAAGCGAGCGGTGACTTTGCCATCATTCAGGACGCCGACCTGGAGTACGATCCGGCCGAGTATCCGCGCCTGCTGCGCCCGCTGCTGGACGGCCGCGCCGACGCGGTTTTCGGCTCGCGCTACATGGCCGGCGAACAGAGCCGCGTGCTGCCGTTCTGGCACTCGATGATCAACAAGGGGCTCACGCTGATTTCCAACATGTTCTGCAATCTGAACCTGACGGACATGGAGACCTGCTACAAGGTCTTTCGCACCGATCTGCTGAAGAGCATTCCCATCCGCTCGGACCGCTTCGGCTTCGAGCCGGAAATCGTGATGAAGTGCGCCAAACGGAAGCTGCGCATTTATGAGGTTCCGATCAGCTATCACGGCCGCACTTACGAGGAAGGCAAGAAGATCGGCTGGAAAGACGGCCTCAAAGCGCTGGGCGTGATTTTCCGATTCTGGTTGATCGACGACCTGTATGCGGCGCCCTATGGGCGGGGCGTGCTCAACAATCTGACCGGCACGCCGCAATATCTCGCCTGGCTGGCGCGCAAATTGCGCCCGCACGTGGGCGATACGGTGCTCGAGATCGGCGCTGGCATCGGCAATATCACGGGCCGGCTGATCGGACGGCGTATTCTTTACGTAGCCGCCGAGAAAGACGCTTTGCACCTGCACGCGCTGAATAACCGGTTCTTGCGAACGCCGCACGTAGTGGTTCAGCGTTTCGACCCGGAGCAACCGGACTGCTTGCCCAGCTTGGACACCAGTTTCGATACGGTCTTGTGTCTCAACGTTCTCGAATACCTGGAACATCCCGGTGTGTTGCTCGACGCCCTGCGCGGCGTGCTGAAGGATCGTGGCGCACTGCTCGTGCTGGTGCCCAATGGGTTGCGTCTTTTTGGCAGCCTGGACGCCAAGCTGGGACATCGGCGCCGCTATAACAAGAAGGAACTGGCGAGCCTGCTCGAAGCTCACGGCTTTTCGCTGGACAGGGCATATCAGCTCAATAAGGCCGGCACTCTGCCCTGGTGGATCGACAGCCGCATTCTGGGCGCACAAAGCATCAGCAAGCTGGTGCTCAAGGTTTTCGACAAGACCGTCTGGCTCTGGAGCCGGCTGGACGCGGTTCTGCCTTGGCCGGGATTGTCCCTCATCGCGGTGGCACGCAAACATCAGCCCGCTGGTTGAAGCCATCTATACTGTTAGTGAGCCATGTCCATTTCCCGCCGCCACTTTCTTTGCGGCAGCCTCGCGCTGCCCGTCGTCGCCGCCCAAAAGGTTGTCGAGACGCCGCCTGACATTTTGCTGCTGGTGGCCGACGACCTGCCCTCGTGGATGATGGGCGCATACGGCAACAAGGAAGTGAAGACGCCGAACCTGAGCCGGCTGGGGCAAATGGGCACGCATTTCCTGAACCACTTCACCCCCGTGCCCGCCGCCGCTCCCGGTTTCGCCACTCTGATGACGGGCCGCACGCCGATGCAACTCGGGAATTCGGGTGCGGTTTCGGCCGCCGATGTCACGCTCGAAAAGATCCTGGCCACGGCCGGCTACGCTTGCCACAGTGCCTCGCCGGAGGCCGCGCCGGCGTTGATCGATCAGGCGAAGGATGGCGCTCCCTTCTTTCTCACGGTTCGCTACTCCGCTATCGAGCTCCCGTACGGAAATATTCCATCGAAATACCTGGACTTGTACAACCACGAGAAGTTCGAAAACTATAGCGTGGAGATTGCCGCCGCCAACGCGCGGAGCGGCAAGGAATTGCTTGCCGACCGCGTGGCGAACCTGCGGAAAGTGGCGGCCGCCATCTCCATGATGGATGACAACGTGGGCGCGCTGACCACCAGGATCTCGCAGAAGCAACTGCTGGACCGCACGCTGGTTGTGTTCACTTCCACCTGCGGCGCGCTGCTCGGCCGCCACGGCTTATGGGCCGCCGGCGACGCTTCCGAGCCGGTCAATATGTACGACGAATCTGTCGCTGTGCCGATGCTGTGGTGCTGGCCCGGCCGCGTGCCGGCGCAGGAGGTGCGGATGGAGCCGGTGAGCACCTATGACTTGCTGCCCACCCTCTGCGATCTGGTTTCCGCCACGGTTCCCGCCCGCAACTTATGCGGCCGCAGCTACCTGCCGCTCGCCACCGGAAAACACCTGCCCAAGAAGCAGACCTGGCGCGACACGGTATTCGGCCAGTATCGCAACACCGCGATGGCGCGCACCCAGCGATACAAGCTGGTCCTGCGGGATGACGGCAAGGGGGCCAACGAACTGTACGACCTGCCCGCCGATCCCGGCGAGCGCGCCAACCAGGTCGACAACGAGCAGTACATCAGCGTGAAGACCACGCTGACCGCCGAGTTCACCCAGTGGAAGCAGCAATACGCCAGGTAGGTCTCCCGCCCCGCGGTGACCGTGCCTTGAATATAATCCGTTCTGGCTGGCTCCGTCAGCCCAACGCCACCTTCAGCGTGACCGCATGCTGCGACGGCTGCTGCGGCGGCATGGTGACGCTCAGACCGGCTTCGGTCTGCGACCATTCGAGCTTGCCCTTGTAGCCGAGCAATTCCACGTTCGCGATCTTGCCCGGCGCCTGCGGGCTGGCGGAGCCGAGCGGCTTGATGAGAGCACTCCCCGCCGGCCAACCCATCAAGAAGGCGTAGAGCGCGTTTCGCTTGGTGGTGAAGCGAACATCGTCGGCGGTGAGCTCCTTGCGTGCGGATTCGTTGAAGGTGCTTTTCTTCTCCACCTGCGACCCGGGCCCTTCGCCAAAAATCTTCCAGGGGCGAGTGCCGTAGATGCCCTCGCTGTTCACCGCCATCCAATCGGTGATCGCGGCGACTATCTTCAGCTCTTCCGCGTCCGGTGCGCCGCTGTTGGGAAGCGGGAAGTTCAGCAGCAAGTTGCCGTTGCGGCTCACGATATCCACCAGCAGATCGATCACCGTCTTGGGAGTCTTGTATTTTACGCCGCGCTTGTAGTGCCACTCGCCGACGCAGGTATCGGTCTGCCACGGATTCGGCAGAATCCGGTCGGCCACGCCGCGCTCCACGTCGAGCAGGCAGGTCCCGGTCTCGCAGTCCTCCGGCCGCTTGCTCGAGTAGACCGCCTCCACCGCGCCGCGGCGCCTTGCGGCACTGAGGTTATAGAGGTTAGCCACCTGGCTCAGCCCGTATTCCTCGAACGGCAGCGGGCCATCGGTGTACAGCAGGTCGGGCTGGTAATGGTCGGCCAGGTCCTTGATGCGGTCAAACCAATGGCGCTTCCAGGAATCCGGAATGCCGTCGTCGTTCCATTGTACGTTCGGCCCGGCGAACTGCGCGCAATCGGCTTCATGATAAAGATCGGCAAACTGCGGATCGGTACCATCGTACGGGATGCCCGCCAGCGGCCCCTGCTTGTCGCTCGCATGGCTCACCGCAAACCACTTGTAGCTGATCCACAAATGGTCGCTCACGCCGAACTTGAGGCCGTGCTTGAGCGCGGCCTGGCGGAACAGCCCCACGATGTCCTTTTTCGGCCCCATGTTCACCGCGTTCCAGCGGGTGTGCTTCGAGTTCCACAGGTCGAAGTTGTCATGATGCACGCCCATGCTGACGAAGTATTTCGCGCCGGCCTTCTTGTAAAGCTCCACCAGACGATCGGGGTCGAACTGATCGCCCTTCCAGGTCGGAATCACATCCTTGAAACCGAACTTGCTGGGATGCCCATAATGCTCCACGTGGTATTTGTATTGGGGGCTGCCTTCGATGTACATGTTGCGCGCATACCAATCCCCATCCTCGGCAGCCGATTGCGGCCCCCAGTGCGCCCAGATTCCGAACTTGGCGTCGCGGAACCATTCCGGCACCCGGTAGGCCGCGAGCGATTCGCGCGTTCCCGCGAATGGACCTTTGGCAATCTCGAGATTTGCTGGCGCGTCCGCGTGCAGGCGGGCCAGGGGCGCCGCTGCCATCAGGCCGAGCGCATTTCGTCTGGTAAGCTTCATGGCTTCCTTTCTGGCGAGAAGGGAGGCTCGCCGCGGCTCACCGCCCAGTCTAACGGGTTTCACGGGAGAGCGGATGACAGGTCCGTACAGTTAGCGCCGATGGCTCGGGCAGGCCTCGGCAGCAAGGCACGTGGTCACTTCCGACGAGTGACGAAATCCCTGTACTCGGTTATCGGCATGACGTCATACGGGTTCCGGAACCGTAGCTGGCGACGCAGGAATGCTTCCCGCCACTTCCGTTGGACCACGTTGACCCACGGCCGGAGATCACAAACGCCCTGCCAACACCTCGAATAGTCGTCCGGCCGAAAATAGAATCCCTCATTCATGCATGCCCCAAGGCCATCGTCGGCACACCCTGGCCTGGCTGCTGGTTTGCCATCGACTATGGCCATCAATATGTCCAGGCAAACATACCCCAAGGGCACCTTCATCGGCATCGTTATCGAGCTGCCGTCGAAGTTGGCAGTGGTCACTCTGGGGTCGCTGAGGCAATCGATCAGTAACGGAAAACTTTTGTCCCGGAGCCGAACCAGCGCGATCACGGGTTCACGTGGTCTGTCGTACGGATTGCTCTCGGTACTCGGAAACAGCACGCTGGCGTCCGCCGCCCCGTCGTCGTAATAGTGAATGCCGAAGTCCGCGACGCGGAGCAGGGGATCGATATACCTGCGATAATCCTCGGCGCTGCTTAGCCGGGGCGGCTGCGAGGCGTGCCCGGCACCAAGCAACAAAAAGCAAATGAAGGCCCTGTGATGAGCCGCCATGTTCATCGTCTCTATGTTAACTCTCACTTAGCCCCGCAGCCCCACCCTTAGCCACCGCTGCTTTCCCCAAGGCAAGGGTACCGCCGGTTCCCATACGAATCCCATATCGTCGGGCGGCCCTTCAGCTCCGCTCAGAAGTGCTGCGGCGGGCGCCAGCGCCTTCAGGCTGAGGGAGAGATCGCTATAACTCACGGCGCGGGAGATGGCCAGGTCGAACTCCTGGTCCACCTGCTCGGCACGCCGCGCCAGCACGCGCACGTTCGTGAGATCGCGCGCGGCTTCCTTCAGGAACACCGCTTTGCGTTGGTGCGATTCAATGAGCGTCACCACGCAGTCGGGGCGATAGACCGCGACTGGGAGACCGGGAAAGCCAGCGCCCGATCCCACATCGACGATGCGCAACTTTCCGGCCGGCAATTGCGCCGCCAGGAAAAGTGACTCGCCGTAATGGCGCTCGACAACCTCGGGTAGGTCCCGAATGGCGGTGAGATTGAGCGTGCGGTTCCAGCGAACCAGCAAATCGTAATGAGATTCCAGCGCCTCGGCCTGCTGGTCTGTCAGCTCCGCGATGCCGCGCAGGCGGTCGCGGAGCAGATCACGAAACACGGCTGAGACCCAGGTAGATATCGAGGACGGCCACCGCGGCTGGTGTGACGCCGGGGATGCGAGCGGCCTGGCCGAGGGTCGCGGGACGCACCCGGTTGAGTTTGTCGCGAACCTCGCGGGACAAACCCGGGATGCCATCGAAGCCGAAGTCCAGCCGGGATGGGGCGGCGCTCGGCGGCCTTCAGTCGCTCCATCTGGCGTTCCTGCTGACCGATATAGCCGCTGTACTTGGTTTCGGTTTCGACGGTGGTCAGCATCGCGGGTATGGCGTCTTCTCCCAGCACCTCGCGAATCCAGCCACTGAAATCTCCGCAATCCGCGCTTCGGGACGCTTCAGCCACTGCCCGTTGCGGTGACTTCTCCAGCGCCTTTTTCAGCAGCTCATACTGCCGCTGCTTGCGCTCGAAGGCGTCCCAGCGCGCATCCGTCACCAGCCCCGCGCGCCGGCCCATCGGCGTCAGGCGAGCGTCGGCGTTGTCGATGCGGAGGTGCAGACGAAACTCGGCGCGGGAGGTGAACATGCGGTACGGCTCGTCGGCGCCCTTCGTGATGAGGTCGTCGATCAGGATTCCGGTATAGCCCTCCGAGCGGCCGACGATCACCGCCTCGCGCCCGCTCAGCTTCGCCGCCGCGTTCATGCCGGCGACGATGCCCTGGCACGCCGCTTCCTCGTAGCCAGACGTTCCATTGATCTGGCCCGCCAGGTAAAGGCCGGCGATGGATTTCACTTCGAGCGTGTGCGCCAACTGGCGCGGATCGATGGCGTCATATTCAATCGCGTAGCCGGGCCGGATCGTCTCCGCATGCTCCAGCCCCGGAACCGATGCGACCATGGCAACCTGCACGTCGATGGGCATGCTGGTGGACATGCCATTGACATACACCTCGTTGGTGTCGAGACCCTCCGGCTCGAGAAAGATCTGGTGGCGCAGCTTGTCGGGGAATTTGACGATCTTATCCTCGATCGAAGGGCAGTAGCGCGGACCGACTCCTTCAATCTGGCCGCTGTAGAGAGGAGAGCGCGGAATGGCCTCGCGGAGAATGCGGTGCGTCTCTTCGGTGGTGTAACCGATGTGGCACTGGATCTGGGCGCGGTCGATGCGCCCGGTCAGAAACGAGAACGGCGTGGGTTCGGCATCGCCGGGCTGGGGCTCGAACTGCGACCAGTCGATGGTGCGGCCGTCCAGGCGGGGAGGCGTGCCGGTCTTGAGGCGGGTCCAATCCAGGCCCAGCGCGCGCAACTGCTCGCCCAACAATCGCGAGGGCGCCTCGCCATTGCGTCCGCAACTGTAGCGCGCTTCGCCCACGTGCGCCAGGCCATTCAGAAATGTCCCGGTGGTGACGATCACGGCGCCGCGAATCGAGCGTGCGGCCATCGCGCAAGGTGACGCCCGTGGCGCGGCCCGCATCGATATTGAGCGCGGCCACCTCGGCTTGCTTGATGCGGAGATTCGGTTCCCGCTCCAGGACCTCGCGCATGCGAGCCCGGTACAGCTTCTTATCCATTTGCGCGCGCGGCGACCACACGGCGGGTCCGCGGCTGGTATTGAGCAGCCGGAACTGGATGCCCACGGCGTCGGCCACTTCCCCCATCACGCCGCCCAGCGCATCCACCTCGCGCACCAGGTGACCCTTGGCAATGCCGCCGATGGCCGGGTTGCAGGACATCTGCGCGATCAGGTCCAGGTTCATGGTGACGATGGCCGTCTTCAGACCCATTCGCGCGGCGGCGCGGGCGGCTTCACACCCGGCGTGACCGGCGCCGATGACGACGACGTCGTAGCGTTCGCGCATTGATACCATTCTAATGGTGCAACCAAGATGAGAATTCTCGTGATCGGCAGTGGAGGCAGGGAGCACGCGCTGGCGTGGAAGCTGGCGCAGTCGCCGGAGACCGATGTGTTCGCGGCGCCCGGCAACCCCGGCATGGCGGGCATCGCCACATGCCTGGCAGTGAAGGGCGCCGGACCCGCGCAGTTGCTGGCGGCGGCGGAAACCGATTGACGCGGATTTGACCGTCGTCGGGCCGGAAGTTCCGCTGGTGGCCGGCGTGGTCGATGCGTTCCGCGCCGCCGGCCGGCGCATCGTCGGACCAAACCGCGAAGCCGCGCAACTGGAAGGCAGCAAGGTTTTCTCCAAGAACTTCCTTGCGCAACGAAACATCCCCACCGCGGCGTTCGTGACCGTCGAAAACGAAACGGATGCGCGCAAGGCGCTTGATCGTTTCGGATTTCCCGTGGTGTTGAAGGCCGATGGCCTGGCGGCGGGCAAAGGCGTGGTGGTGGCCCAGGACCGCGCGCAGGCCGAAGCGGCGCTCGGCACGTTGCAGCGGCCGCCTGGTCATCGAAGAGTTCCTGCGCGGCGAGGAAGTCAGTTTCATTGCGCTATGCGACGGGCGCGACGTGGTTCCGCTGGCCGCCACGCAGGACCACAAAGCCGTCTTCGATGGCGACCGCGGACCGAATACCGGCGGAATGGGCGCGTACTGCGATGCCGCCATTCTCGAGCCATAGCCAGGCGGAGGATATTCTCAACCGCGTGATTTACCCGACCGTGGAAGCCACCGGCTTCACCGGGTTCCTCTACGCCGGCATGATGATGACCGCCGAAGGGCCGAAGGTCCTCGAGTTTAACGTGCGGTTAGGCGATCCGGAAACGCAGCCGCTGATGCACCGCATGAGCTGCGACTTTCTCCCCGCGCTGATGGCCGCCGCGGAAGGCCGCTTGAGCGGCGTGCGTCTCGAATGGCGCGCGGGCCCAAGCGTATGCGTGGTGATGGCATCGGCCGGCTATCCGGGCGCCTACGAAAGCGGGAAGGCCATCGGCGGAATCGCGGACGCGGAGGCGCTTGGCGCCGTGGTGTTCCACGCCGGAACCCGCGTGGGCGCGCACGGCCTCGAAACCGCCGGCGGCCGCGTGCTGGGCGTCACCGCCAGTGGAGATAGTCTTGCGACGGCCATTGGCCACGCCTACCAGGGAGTGGAGGCGATTCACTTCGATGGCGCGCACTTCCGCCGCGACATTGGCCGCAAAGGGCTTGCCAGGTACAATGAAGGAAACGTGGGGACGTAGCTCAGATGGATAGAGCGGTCGCCTCCTAAGCGACAGGTCGGCGGTTCGAATCCGCCCGTCCCTACCACTTAACCCACCCTGCATCGATGATCCGAGCTTTGTACCGCATCAAAACCGTATCCAAAACCTCGAATCTGAGCCTGCTGGGGTTGTCATCTGAGCGAAAGCAGACTCCCCAGATTATTGGAAAAAACAAGCAACAGGATAGAACTGAAGGAAGCTCTGCAGGCGATCTATCCGCCTCCTAAGCGACAGGTCGGCGGTTCGGCTTTGACGGGGTTCGGGTTTTTGGCGTCGCTGGTAGAGACGGTGGCTTTGGTGGTAACGCTGGGTGGCGGCGCGGGGCGGGCGGCGGATTCGGAATTGGGAATCCACACCATCATCTGGCCCGGGCCGCGATTGGCCCAGGCGTAGTAGGGGATGAAAATGATCTCCTCGGGCGTGCGGATGAGATTGCCCTTCTCATCGCGGGAGAGCGCCACGGCGCGGGCCTGGACCACCTCGACGCCTTTGAGCAGCGCGGGACGAAATTCGGCGCGCAGCGGCGCTTGATCCGGCAGCATCAGGTTGCGCACTTGGCCGCCGGGGTTGTCGGCCCATTCGGCAGCGAAGACGATGGGGCCGCGCTGAAGGGCCACTCGTCCGCGGTCGGCCGCGACTTGTTGGTTGGCCACCACGCGGCGCACCGGCATGGGGAGGTTCAGCTCGATGGTGTCGCCCGCGGTCCACGTGCGCGTGATCGCGACATAGCCTTTGTCGAGGCGAATGGGGACGGCGGCGCCGTTCACTTTGAGCACGGGCTGCTCGGCCGATGGAGCGGCGAAGCGGTAGAGATCGCTCGGGATGGGCTCTTCGTGCGCCCAACCGGGGATGCGCACGCGGATGGTCATCGGCGCGGCCTGGTCCGGTGCGACGGAAATCTTGACGGCGCCGTCCCACGGGTAGCGGGTCTGCTGCGTCACGCGCACGGAGCGTCCGTTATCCATCTTGATGCCAGCGGTGTTGGCGGCGAACAGGTTCACCCAGAGCGTGTCGCCGCGCTGGGCGTACACGTAGCCGGGCACGGAGGCCATGAAGCGGGTAATATTGCCGGGACAGCAGGGGCAGCCGAACCAGGGGCTGCGCTGGTCTTTCGCGGCCAGGCCGGTGGCTTCGAGCGGGTTCTCATAAAAGAAGGTGACGCCATCGAGGGCGACGCCGGAAATCAAGCCGTTATAAAGTGTGCGCTCCATCACGTCGATATACTTGGCATCGGCATGAAGTAAGAAAAGGCGGTGATTCCAGAAGTCGTTGCCAACGGCGGCGCAGGTTTCGTTATAAGCGGTGAGGTTCGGCAGCTCATAATCTTCGCCGAAGGATTCGCCCTCGGCGCGTGCGCCCACGCCGCCGGTGACATGCAATTTGCGGTCGGCGACATCGTCCCAGATGCGGTCGAGCGCCTCGGTGTAAGCGGTGTCGCCGGTGAGCGCGGCCACATCCGCCATGCCGGAGTACAAATACATGGCGCGCACGGCATGGCCTCCGGCCGGCGCATCGGTTTGCTCGACGACGCGCTGGTTGGCTTCGACGTACGGAGTGCCGGCGCCCTTCTCGGAGCTTTGCGGCCCGCGCGAATCGAGCATGAATTTGGCTAGATCGAGATAGCGCCGGTCGCCGGTGATGCGGCACAGCTTGACGAGGCCCATCTCGATGACTGGGTGACCGGGCCAGATTTCGCGCTTGCCGGGACCGAAGGTTTGGACGAGCATGTTGGCGCTGCGCAGGGCGACGTCGAGCAGGACGCGCTGGCCCGTGGCCTGGTAGTAGGCCACCGCGGCTTCATAGAGGTGGCCGAGATCGTAGAGCTCGTGACTGCCGACGCCCTCGAGTATCCACCGCTCGGCGCCCGACCAGGGATGCGGGTGCAGCGGATCGATGGTGCGCGCGGTGTACAGGTAGCCGTCGGGTTCCTGGGCGGCGGCGATCTTCCGGATGAGATCGTCGCAATAGGCTTCGAGCTTCGGATCGGGATCAACGCTGAGCGTGTAAGCGGCGCCTTCGATCACCTTGTAAACGTCGGAATCGTCGAACGGATAGCGAGGATAGTGGTGATTCTCGAACGGCTCGTGGCGGAGGGACTGCGCGGCGCGGACAAAATTGCCGATAGTACCGGTTTCTTCCTCCTTCTGGAACGCATGCGGGATGGTGATGGTGCGATTGATTTCGATGCGCGGCGCCCAGAAGGTGTCGTTCAGGTGAACATCGGTAAAGGGCACCGGCTTGACAGGATAGTCCCCCTGCTGGGCGGAGGCGGGGATCAGGCACGCCAGAAGGCAGCCAAACGCGGCGAAGGGTTTCATGGCAGTTAAGCGGAACCTCATAATTGAGCGGGCTCACCCTCCCTGAGTTGCGGAGGAACCGGTCGGCAGGCGGAAGCGCCTGCCCCACCCGTTTGCCCGTCGCGCAAACGATATTCTTGTCGTGCTTAATGTTATAGCACCGGGCCGGCGGGAGCTGGGTGGGCGCCGAGGGCTCTGCGCCTTGTTTACTCAGCGGCGAGCAAAACGATGACCGAGGCGCCGCGGATCACCAGGTTTGCGGGAGCTTTCCTGGCATCGTCGCCTTTGCGCGCTTCGACGCGGCCGTAGACCACTGCCCATCGGTCATAGCCGGGGGTGCCGAAGCGAAACTTGGCGAGCGTGGTGCGGCGTGCGATTTCGGTTAGCTTCAGGCGCATCACCGCGGCGTCAAACTCGAAGCGCTCGGGCGGCCGGGGACCATTCGTGTCATCCTCGACAATCCAGAGCTGCGGCGGATCAGCGGCGCCAGGATCGCAGACCTGCTCGCTCACCCATCGCCCGGTGGGACGGAAGCTGTAGCGCCCCACGATGGCGGCGTTCTTGTTCTCCCAGGAAGCCAGGTCGCGCAACACCTCGCACACGCCAACCGGCGCTAATGGCGGATCGGCGGCACATGCAAGGCCGCCGGCGGCCAGAAGGCACGCCACGCCGCGGATTAGGATTCCCACCCAGCTCGAAGCCTGAAGCACTGTCTGAACTAAGCATAAACGTATTGGAGGGGCGCAGGGTTACATAGTCTGCGCGGCGCGTGTTTCGCTATGCCGTGTGGACGCCGGGCGGCTTTCGGATAGGTTCCAAAATCTTTTCGAGCCGCCGGGTGGTAACCCGCGGCAGAGCGGGCGCATCTGTACTCAACGAAGAGAGAGACGATATGAACCTGTCCAGGCGGAGTCTGCTTTCCGCTTTCACCTTACTCCCGGCTGCTCACTGGCTGCGTGGGCAGCAGGCGCCGCCAGCCCCGGCCGCGGCGCCGCCTGGTCAACAGCCCCCAACCGCCCCGGTGGCAGTACCGGCCGCGCCCGGCCAGCCGCCGCCGACGTATTCGGCGGAAGTCAAAGTAGTGAACATTTTCGCCACCGTGCGCGACAAGAAGGGGCAAATCGTCAAAGATCTGAGCAAAGAAGATTTCGTGCTGGACGAAGAAGGGCACCCGCAGGTGATTCGCTACTTCGCGCGCGAGACCGACCTGCCGCTGACGCTCGGGCTGCTGGTGGATACCAGCGGCAGCCAGCGCAATGTGCTGAACGACGAACGCGACGCCAGCCGGCGCTTTTTCGACCAGGTGCTGCGCGAGGACCGCGACCTGGCCTTCCTGATCCATTTCGACAAGGAAGTAGAGCTGCTGGAGGATCTCACGCCCTCACGGGCGAGGCTGGAGAAGGCGCTGGACGAGTTGCAGGTGACGGAGCCGCAATTGCAGCGCCAGCGCGGCGGCGGATACCCGCCCGACGATGGTAGCGGTTCCGGTGGCGCCCGGCGTGGAGGCACGCATCTGTATGACGCCGTGAAGCTTGCGGCCGACGAGTTGATGATCAAACAGAAGGGCCGCAAGGCGGTGGTGCTGCTGACCGATGGAGTCGATCGGGGCAGCCGGTACACGCTGTTCGAGGCGATTTCCGCCGCGCAGCGAGCCGATACGCTGGTGTACTCGATTCTGTTCGCCGGTTCCAACCCATACACCAACAATGGTTACGGCCCCGGCATGGGACGGCGCCGCGGCGGGATGGGTGGAGGCTACCCCGGTGGCGGAGGCTACCCCGGCGGGGGCGGCTATCCGGGCGGAGGCGGCTACCCCGAAAATCGCGGGGAAGGCAAGAAAGTGCTCGAGCAGATGGCGCGCGAGACCGGCGGCAGGTTTATCGAGGTGTCACACCACCTGCCGATCGACAAAGTATTCGCCGAACTCCAGGAAGAGCTTCGCAGCCAGTACAGCATCGGCTACACGCCGAGCGAGACCGGCGAAACCGCGGCTTACCGGCACATTCACCTGACCGTGAAGAAGAAGGACCTGGCGGTGCAAGCCAGGGAAGGCTATTACGTCTCCTGAGCGGCCCTGTCCATCGCCCGCGACGAACCACCGAAATCGTGTTGCAATGGTGTTTCGCATCGATCAGGCATTCTTATGAAACGCACTCATTGGCTGACTCTGGTGGTGGCGTTGTGGGTCATCCCGGCCGCGGTCCCGGCGAGCGGGGGCAGGCGCTTCGCGATCGACAGCTTTGGCGCCGTGGGCGACGGCAAGACCTCCAACACGCAAGCCATCCAATCGTTGATTGACAAGGTGGCGAAGGAGGGCGGAGGCACCGTGGTGGTGCCCGGCGGAACCTTCCTCACCGGCGCACTGTTCTTCAAGCAGGGCGTGAATCTGTTCATCGAGAAGAGCGGAACGCTGAAGGGCTCCGTGGAACAGAGCGACTACCCGCAGGTGATGACGCGGTGGGAAGGCATCGACCGCGAGTGGACCTCGGCGCTGCTGAATTTCACCGGCATGACGGGCGTGGAGGTCGGCGGCGAAGGGACCGTGGACGGATCGGGCGATTTGTGGTTGGCGCGGAGCCCGCGCAGACGCGGAGCACAAGCGGGCGAGACGCCGCCCAACCCGGGCACTGCCGCCGCACCACCGGGGCCGCGGTTGGGACGCCCGCGCATGATCTGCTTCCAGAACTGCAGGCGCGTGCGGATCTCCGGTTTGCGATTGAAACAGCAAGCCATCTGGTGCCTGCACATTCTGTATTCGGAGGACGTCACGGTAGACGGGCTGGACATTCGGGCCGACCACAACATTCCGAGCTCGGATGGCATCGACATCGACTCTTCGCGCAAGGTGCGCGTCCGCAACGTGGATATCGACGTGAACGACGACTGCATCTCGATTAAGTCCGGCAAGGACGAGGAAGGGCTGCGCGTCAATCGCCCGGCGGAGGACATCATCATCGAGAACAGCCGCTTCCACTATGGGCACGGCGGCGTGGCGATGGGCAGCGAGACATCCGGCGGCATCCGCAATGTGATCACCCGCCACTGCGTGGCCGATGCCGACAACTGGGCGCCCATCCGTTTCAAGACACAGCCCAGCCGCGGCGGCGTGGTGGAGAACATCACCTATCGCGACATGGTGCTCCAGGGCACTCGCCTGGCGTTTGAGTTCAACCTGGAGTGGCGGAT
This sequence comes from Bryobacterales bacterium, assembly GCA_963843095.1. Classification (GTDB taxonomy): domain Bacteria; phylum Acidobacteriota; class Terriglobia; order Bryobacterales; family Bryobacteraceae; genus Bog-375. The sequence continues at coordinate 52,383 of CAWJLI010000065.1, read as the reverse complement.
GGTGCCGCCGATCGCACCGCCCGCCAAGGTTCTGCCGATCGTGCGCAACGTGACGATCCGCAACATCACGGGGACGGTGAAATCGGTGGGCATGATGCACGGTCTGGCCGGCAGCCCGATTCTGAACGTGAAGTTCGAGAAGTGCAACATCACGGCCGACAAGGGTTTCGTGATCGAGAACGCACGCAAGGTGGATCTGTCGGGTTTGAACATCGCCGTCGGGCACGGCGACCCAATCACGAAGAAAAACGTCGAGTGATAGCGTTGCTCCGCCGCTGCCCCATAAGTTTTTTCTATTGGGCACATTCAATTCTTCTTGTGGCCCTGCAACGCGCCATCCTCTAATGTGTGGTGTTCCCGCCCCGTTCGCGGGAGCTAACTCCACGTTGAGGAGACCAAGTTGTCGAATCGTGTGTTTGCAGGACTACTCCTACTCTCTTCCTCTGCCCTGGCGCAAGCGCCACAAGGGGATCGCGCCGAACTGCGGGCCTTGCAGGCCGCGGTAGCGGCGTCCCAGTCGGCCGGTGACAACGCCTGGATGCTGGTCAGCGCCGCGTTCGTGCTCATGATGACGGGTCCCGGCCTGGCCCTGTTCTACTGCGGATTGGTGCGCAAAAGGAACGTGCTCGGCACCATGATGCAGAGCTTCGCCATGATGGCGGTGATCACCCTGCTTTGGGGAGTCTGCGGCTACAGCCTGGTGTTCGCCCCAGGCAACCCGTTCCTCGGCGACCTGCGCTACCTGTTCCTGCGCGGCGTGGGAGCCGAACCGAACCCGCTCTACGCACCCACCATTCCCCACCAGACGTTCATGATCTATCAGCTCATGTTCGCCATCATCACGCCGGCGCTGATTACCGGCGCGTTTGCCGAGCGCGTACACTTCAAAGCCATGGTCATGTTCTCGGTGCTGTGGGCGTTCTTCGTCTACTTCCCCACGGCGCATATGGTGTGGGGCACGGGCGGTTTTCTCAATGCATTCGGAGGCGGCAGGGTTCCGGTGTTCGACTTCGCCGGCGGCACCGTGGTGCACATCACCAGCGGATTCTCCGCGCTGGTCACCGCGCTATACGTGGGCAAGCGCGTCGGCTATCCCCACGAGAAGTTTGTCCCGCACAGTCTGGTGCTCAGCTTCATCGGCGCGTGCCTGCTCTGGGTCGGCTGGTTCGGCTTCAACGCGGGCAGCGCGCTGGCGGCGTCTTCGCTGGCCACCAGCGCATTTGTGGCGACGCACTTCGCCGCCGCGGCCGGCGCGGTCGGCTGGATGGCGGCCGAGCGCGTGCGCAAAGGACAGGCCAGCGCGCTGGGCGCCATCTCCGGCGCGGTCGCCGGTCTCGCCACCGTCACCCAGGGCGCAGGCTTCGTGCAACCGTTCAGCGCCGTGGCTATCGGTCTGATCGCGGGCGCGCTCTGCTACTTCATGGTCACCACGGTGAAGGAGAGGTTCCGCTATGACGATTCGCTCGACGTTTTCGGCGTTCACGGCGTCGGCGGTTTCGCTGGCTGCCTGCTCACCGGTGTGTTCGCCACGCGCGCCGTCAACTCGGTTCTCAAACTGGCCAACGGCCGGCCCGCCCCGCTCGGCTGGATCGACGGCAATCCCGCCCAGCTTGTCAATCAACTCATCGGCGCCGGCATCGGAATCGGTCTCGGCGTGGTGGGCACGCTCGCCGCGCTCAAGATCACCGAATTGGTGACGCCGCTCCACATGACGGAAGGCGAGGAAGCTACCGGCATGGACCTGTCGCTCCACGGTGAAGAAGGCTACAATTTCGAGGGGTAATCCCATGGTCAAGATTGAAGCGGTCATCCAACCCTCCAAACTGGACAAGGCCCGGGAAGTGCTCCAGAGCATCGGCATTGACGGTCTCACCGTCAGCGAGGTGCGCGGCCACGGCCGCCAGAAGGGGCATAGAGAGGTCTACCGCGGCCGCGAGTACGACGTGGATTTCATCCACAAGATCAAGCTCGAAACGGTGGTGCCTTCCGCCCGCAAGGACGAAGTGATCGGCGCCCTCGTCGAAGCCGTGCGCACCGGCGCCATCGGAGACGGTAAGATCTTTGTCTCCGAGGTGGTCGACATCGTCCGCATCCGCGACGATGCCCGCGGCGAATCGGCCTTATAGATTCTCTTGATGGCGGTTGTGCACGCCGGCCGCGAGTATCTTCTTGCGGCTTCCCTATAATGGTCTTATGTGCGGAATCGTAGGTTATGTCGGGCATCGCAAAGCGGTGCCGATCATTCTGGAGGGACTGAAGCGGCTCGAGTACCGCGGCTATGATTCGGCGGGGCTGGCGGTTTATGGCGAGGATCACAATTTGGCTGTGCGCCGCGCCAAGGGCAAACTGCGCAATCTGGAAGATACCATCCGCCTGAGCCCGGTGGACGGCTCGTTCGGCATCGGCCACACGCGGTGGGCGACGCACGGCCGCCCCACCGAAGAGAACGCTCACCCGCACAGCGATTGCAACGGCGACCTGGTGGTGGTGCACAACGGTATCGTCGAAAACTACCTGACGCTCAAGCATCAACTGGAATCCGAAGGCCACGTGTTCCGGACCGAAACCGACACCGAGATCATCGCCCACCTGATCGAGAAGCACTTCAGCGGCAACCTGGAAGAAGCCGTTCGAGCGGCGGTGGCGGAACTGGCCGGCGTCTTCGCGCTGGCCGTGATTTCGCGCGCCGATCCGGAGAAGATTGTCGCCGCGCGCAACGGCCCGCCGGTAGTTATCGGCATCGGCGACAACGAATACTTCGTGGCATCCGATGTGCCCGCCATCCTCAGCCACACGCGCGACATGTTCTTCCTCGCCGATGGCGACATGGCGGTCCTCACGCCGGCCGGCGTGCGACTGAGCGATTTCCAGGGCCGGCCCGTCAACCGCCAGGTTACCCACGTGCTCTGGGATCCCATCATGGCCGAAAAAGGCGGCTACAAGCATTTCATGCTCAAGGAAATCTTCGAGCAGCCGCGGGCCGTGCGCGACACCATGCTGGGCCGCGTGGGTCAGGAGACCGGGCGCATCTTTTTGGATGAAATGGACATTCAGCCGGCCGAGTTCGCCCGCTTCCGCCAAGTGAAGATCATCGCTTGCGGCACCAGTTGGCACGCCGGACTGGCCGGCAAGTTCATGATCGAGAAGCTGGCGCGCATTCCGGTCGAGGTCGACTACGGGAGCGAATTCCGCTACCGCGATCCAATCGTCACCGACGACACGCTGACCGTGGTGATCTCGCAATCCGGCGAAACCGCCGACACGCTGGCCGCACAGCGCGAGGCCAAACAGCGGGGATCGAAAACGCTGGCCATCTGCAACGTGGTCGGCTCGATGATCACGCGGGAAGCCGCCGGCACCATCTACACCCACGCCGGACCTGAAATCGGGGTCGCTTCCACCAAGGCCTTCACCTGCCAGTTGAGCGCGCTGTTCATCCTGGCCATGTACCTGGGGCAGTCCAACGGGCATCTGGACGAGAACACTTCGCGCTCGCTGATGCAGGAGGCGCTGCGGATTCCCGGCAAGCTGGAGACCGTGCTGGCGCACGACGCGGTCTACGAAGCCCTCGGGAGGGAACTGCACCGCGCCACCGATTTCCTATTCCTCGGCCGCGGCCAGCATTTCCCGATCGCGCTCGAAGGCGCGCTGAAGCTGAAGGAAATTTCCTACATCCACGCCGAGGGCTACCCGGCCGGCGAGATGAAGCACGGCCCCAACGCATTGATCGATGAGAAGCTGCCGGTGGTGGTGCTGGCCACGCGCGATGCCTCGAGCGAAGAGAGCTGCCTTCTCTATGAGAAGACGGTCTCCAATATTCAGGAAGTGAAAGCGCGCGAGGGAATCGTGGTGGCCCTGGTGACGCAGGGCGACGAACTGGTGCCCAGGATGGCGGACCACACCATCGAGATTCCGCCATCGCTCGCACTGTTAAGCCCGATTCTGGAAATCGTGCCGTTGCAATTGCTGGCGTATCACATCGCCGTGCGGCGGGGTTGTGACGTGGATCAGCCGCGTAACCTGGCCAAGAGCGTGACGGTCGAGTAACGTGCCGCTGGCGCAATTCCTGCACCAGATCGAGGTGCCGACACGCGGCAAGGGGCTGTATGAGATCACCGGCGCGCTTGGAAGTTGGGTGGCGGGTCTCGGTGTAAGCGACGGCCTGCTCACCGTATTTGTGCAGCACACTTCGGCGTCGCTCACCATCCAGGAAAACGCCGACCCGGACGTCGTACATGATCTCAACCAGTTCTTCAACCGGTTGGTCGAGGAGGACAACCGGCTGTATCGTCACACCGTGGAAGGGCCCGATGACATGCCCGCCCACATCCGCGCGGCGCTCACGCTGACGCAGCTTTCCGTGCCGGTGGAACGCGGCCGCCTGGCGCTCGGCGCCTGGCAAGGCATCTACCTGTTCGAGCATCGCGCGGCGGCGCACCGCCGGCGCATCAAGTTACACCTGATCGGTGGCGATTGACGCGGAATTTGGCTGCGTCGATCGGCAGATGGTATCGTACTACTGGCGGTTGACGGCACGTTCCCAGGTAGAGCCAAGAAGGAATCCAGATGGTTATCGCAGTGACGAAGCCGCTGAAGGCGCTTTTTCATTATTTCCTTCCCGCTTCGCTATACGGCGGCCAAACCGCGTTTCCCGCCTTATCGCGCATCGATCGGGAACTCCGCCAATGCCAACGCGCCGATGTCGCCGCGGACATCCTTGACAGAGCGAAACCGGATCTCTGTGCCCTTCTCCGCGTTCGTTTTCCGTCTCCGCTTGCGGAGGCGCTGACAGTGAAGATTCTGAACCTCTTCCTCGCCCGGTATCACTTCCAGGCGCGCAGTGCATCCTTGCTGTCGCGCCCTTTCGGGCTGGTTGTCGATCCGTCGAACGCTTGCCAGCTTGCATGCCCCGGTTGCGTCCACTCCGTTCGCAACGAAGCATTGCAACTGTTCGACTGGCCGAAAGCCACGCTACCCGAAGACCGCTTTTCCGCGCTGCTGAAACGCTACGGCCCTCACGCCATCGAGGTGTATTTTTACAACTACGGCGAGCCGCTGCTGAACCTCAATACCCCCAAGCTGATCCGCATGGCGAAGGCCTATCTGCTGCGAACGTCGTTTACGACAAGCCTTTCGGTTCGCCGGTTCGACGCGGAAGCGTATGTTGAATCGGGGATCGATTTCATCGGTCTTTCGATCGATGGCGCCACGCAGCCGACCTACCAGCGGTTCCGCCGCAACGGAGACCTGGAACTCGTTCTCGACAACGTCCGCAAGCTGGTGAACGCGAAGCGAACGTTGGGCAAGCGCTATCCGGTACTCGCCTGGAACTTCCTGGCATTCGAACATAACGCGCACGAGATTCCTTTGGCCGCCCGCATGGCGCGTCAACTCGGTGTCAACGTATTCCGCGTGGCGAATCCGTTCGATGTCGGGTGGGACGATCCGGAGATCCGCCCCGCAGCGGTCAAAGCCGGCGTTCAGCGTTTGAATTGGCCTTCGATTTCGAGCCATCCCACTAACTGGAACCCGTTCCCGCACAGCGTGGACGGCCACGCCATCCTGCAGGCGTTCGAAACTCCGTGGAACGAGCAGGCTGCCAACGACTCGCCGCCGAGCGAAGGCCACACGTGTCACTGGTTATATAAGAACATCGTGATGGACGCGACCGGAAGGATCATGCCTTGCTGTGGCGCGCCGCGGCCAGACATCAACCTGGTGTTTGGCAGGTTCGAGTGCGACGGCAGCGATCCGTTCAACTCGGAGAAATATCGCCAGGCGCGGGCATGGTTCTCAGGTGACGCTCCCCCTCCCGGCGACGAGCCATATTGCACGCGGTGCGAGTGGGACCAAACGGCTGTAAACATTGGTGGCGACCAGATCCGTGATTATTTCCAGGCCGCCGACGGAGCTTTCTTTGACCGCCGGAGCCTGCACATGCTTTCCGGTTGGTAGTGCGTCTGGCTGGTTCATTGCACTGATGACCGCCTTGAATGCACGCTTGCGGTCGCGGTGCGTGTACAATAGTCGGCTGGAGGCACAATGAGCGCAAAGGCAACCGTCAGAAAAGCCGGCAACGTGGCCATCGTGGATCTGGCCGGCAGGATCGTTTTGGGGGATGGCTCCGGAGTGGTACGCGAGACGATCAAGGAACTGGTCGGCTCGGGTCAGAAGAACATCTTGCTCAACCTGCGTGACGTGACATATCTGGACAGCGCCGGCCTCGGCGAAATCGTTGGATCGTATGCCACGGTGACCAATCTGGGAGGCGACGTCAGGCTGTTGCACGCACAGGGCAAGGTTAAGGAACTGCTCACCATCACCAAGCTCTACACCGTTTTCATTGCCTACGACGATGAAGCCGCTGCGCTGAAAGCCATGTCGGCCTGAGCCGCATAGTGCCACGCGGGGCCGTCCTCTCGTCGCACGGTTCTTGTTCCGCGGCGCGAGTGCGCCCGCCTCGGCTTCAGCCGCGTTGGCGATACCGATGCCCTCATTGGGATGGGGCCAGTGTTTGAAAGTGTTAACAAGGTCTGTAACACAGTTTTTGCTTGGAATAGGATTGATTTGGGCAAGGATGGGTGTTAAGATTTGGTTACTCTGTCATCCTCCGAGACAGAATGTAGCAGGCCTAAAGCCCCGCGCCTTCCCCGGCACGGGGCTTTTTTTGTGGCGCTCGGAGCGCGTTCGACTTAGCCGCTGCCCCACCTAGTTCACTCTGAACCCACCTGGGACTTCCGATGTTGACGGTCGGCTAACAGCGCTGCCCTCCTTTGCGCTTTCAAGGCCCCGCACGTGCGGTTATCGTTGCCAAGAGTCCCCGAATACTCTACTTATGTCGATTTCCGTCGACGAGGGTGCTAAATCGCGGTGCTCCCACGCGTCCCTTTGATCAGAGAGCCTGTTAGGATGAATACGTTAATGGCCGCTCCGCCGGAATCCGCCCGCTTCTCGGTAGACGATCTGGAACGAGTTTTCCGCGAGAGCCACGCCGCCGTGTTTCGCGCGGCTTACCGCATCACCGGCAACGCGAGCGACGCCGAAGACGCGCTGCAGACTGTGTTCCTGCGGTTGCTCAAACGCGATGCCGCCGCCGACGCGGTGGAGAACATGCCGAGTTTCCTTCGGCGCGCGGCGGTGAATGCGGCGCTTGACATCGTCCGATCGCGGCAGGGCATCCGGAATATTCCCCTGGATGAATTGGAGCCCGTGCTGGCGGAGCCTGCGCACCGCCGGCCGGACCGCCTGCAGGCCTCGGGTGAAATTCGCGAGTGGCTGCGCGGCGCGCTGGCGCGGCTGAATCCGCGCATCGCGCAGATGTTTGCATTAAGGTTCTTCGAAGGAAAAGACAATCCCGAAATTGCGCGGTTGTTCAACACCACGCCGGGCAGCGTCGCGGTCACCATTTCCCGGACCCGCGACCGGCTGGAGAAGGAATACCGCGTTTACCAGGGAGGCGAAGCATGACACCGGAAAACAGCTTCCAGGACCCGGCTCTGGAACAGGCATTGTCGGAAATTCGCGACGAGGCGATCGATCCGGCGGTGATCGAGGCCGCCCGAAACCGTGTGTGGGCGCGGCTGACGGAAGCCGCCGGCCCATTGAGCGCCGAGCCCATCCGCGGTTGCGCCGGCTTTCAAGCGTTGCTCGCCGATTACCGCGCGGGGCGACTGCCGCAAGGCCGCGCCATGCTGGTCGAGGATCACCTGCATGCCTGCGTCGCCTGCCGGCACATCTACGAAGGAAAATTCATCACGATGCCGGCGGCGCGTCCCGCGCGGCCTGCCGTACATGGCTCGTCTTATAAGGTTGTTTGGGCAGCCGCCGCGGCGGTATTGCTTGCCGCCGGAACGGTCTGGATTGCCGAACACTCCGGCGCGGCCGGCGGCCGAGCCAGGGTGGAAGCCGTCAGCGGCGCGCTATATCAGGTGGCGGCCGATGGCACACTCCATGCGCTGGCGAAGGGCCAGAACCTGCCGGAGGGCGTCGAGATCCGCACTGCCAAGGATTCCGATGCCGTGCTGAGCCTCGCTGACGGATCGCAAGTGGAGCTGCGTGAGCGGTCGAGTCTCTTCACTACCGCTTCCGCCAATGATCTGACCATTCGGCTGGGCCGCGGCAGCGTGATGGTGGAAGCCGCCAAACGCCGCAAAGGCCACTTGTTTGTCGATACTGGCGATTGCCGCGTGGCGGTCACCGGGACCATCTTCGGCGTCAGTGCCGGAGTGAAAGGCTCGCGCGTTTCCGTGGTCCAGGGCGAAGTGCACGTGGCGCAGGGAAGCAGCGAAAAAGTGCTGCACCGCGGCGATCAAACCGTCACCGGCGCCGGGATGGACCCCGAACCGGTGAGGGATGACATCGCCTGGAGCCGCAACCGCGATCGTTATTATGCGCTGCTGGCCGACTTGCGTGCCAGCCTGGAGCGCATTCATCTGCCCGACCTGCGCTACCAGAGCGAACTGTTGAACCGTTTGCCCGCGTCCACCGTGTTGTACGCCAGCATTCCCAACCTGGGTGACTATCTGACGCGGGCGCAGGCGGCGCTCAACGGCAAAATCGCCGAGAGTCCCGAACTGGCCCCGTTCTGGAAGGAGCGCGGAGGCAAGATGCAGCCGGTGATCGACAACCTGCGCGCCGCCAGCAGTTACCTGGGTGGCGAGATCGCGGTGGTGGCCCTGGCTGCGGCGGATGGCAAGCCGCAGGCCCTCGTGTTTGTATCGGAGTTGAAACGCGACGGCTTCAAGGAGTTTCTCGCCCAACAAGGGGCGCCCTTAACCGTGGAGGCGCGCCACGGCCTGGTGGCTTTCGGGCCAGACCGCGCCGCGGTGGAGAACCTGGCCCCGGTCTTCGATTCGCCGGCCGGCGGATTCGAAGGCACGCCGTTCTACGCGCGCATCGCGCAGCTCTATCGCGAAGGCGCCGGCTTGTTTGTGTGCGCCGATCTCTCGCGGATGGCGCAGGACGAACATACGGGCGGCATGCGCTATTTCGTGGCCGAGGAAAAAGAAGTCAACCACCAGATGGAAATGCGCGCCACGTTGAACTTCGATCCGGCCCACACAGGCATTCCCGCCTGGCTGGCCGACCCGGCGCCGATGGGTTCGCTTGACTACGTTTCGCCGGAAGCCGGAACGCTGGCGGCGTTCGTGGTTCGCGACCCCGCGGTCATCGCCGATCTGGTCGCCGGCGTGGTGCAAACAACCCCCGCCGGATTAGGCGCGCAGGGCGACCTGCGCAGCGATCTGGCACACAGCCTGGGCGGCGAGGTCGCTGTGTCGCTCGACGGTCCGCTGATGCCGGTTCCTTCCTGGAAGCTGGTGGTGGAGGTGTACGATCCGCCGCGATTGCAGTCGGTGTTCGCGCGCCTGGTGGCCAACGCCAACCAGCAGTTCGCCAAGAACGGGGGCCACAACATTCATATGGCGCAGGAGACCGTGGACGGCCGGACCTACTACACCATCGACTCGCCCGCGCTGGGGCCGCTGGCCGCGGCGCATTACACCTTCGCCGACGGTTACATGATCGCCGCGCCGAGCCGGGCGCTGGTCAAGCGCGCTCTGGATCTGAAGACGGCCGGAACCTCCATCACCCGTTCGGAGAAGTTCCTGGCGCTGACGCCGCGCGATCACTACGCCAATTTTTCCGCGGTGCTGTATCAGAACCTGGGCACCTCGCTGGCGCCACTCGCCGGAATGTTGAGCGGCATGGCTGGCACGCATCACGGGCAGCCAGGGCAGCCCAGCCCGGCCGACCGTCTGGGCAACCTTAAGCCCACTCTGATTGCCGCTTATGGCGCGCCGGACCGCATCACGGTGGCGAGCGGCGGCGATGTGCTGGGCGCCCGCCTGGAGGCTCTTCTCACCGGCGACCCCAGCGGCTGGGCGGCCAACTCAATCCCGCTGGGACAACTCTTCGGAACAGGCGCGCGTAAGCCGGCGTATAGAGAGAAGTGATGGCTCAAGAGACGGCCCCCGTCATCGATCTGGACGGCCTCGAGGTGCGCTTCGGCGATCGCGTGATCCTGAAGGGGCTCAAAGCGTCGCTCACCGGCCGCTCCATCGGCCTGCTGGGGCCGAACGGCGCCGGGAAATCCACCTTGCTGAACACGCTGCTGGGCTTTCACCAGCCGTCGGCGGGGACCGCCCGCATTCTAGGACACGATATCCGCCGCGAGCAGCGCGCGGTGCGCAGCTTGATCGGCTACATGCCGGAAAACGATTCGTTCATCGCCGCCATGAGCGGTGTGCGCTTCGTCCGGCTGATGGCGGAACTGGCCGGCCTGCCCAAGGCCGAGGCGCTGGAGCGCGCGCACGAAGCCTTTTTCTACGTGGGCCTCGGTGAAGTCCGCTACCGCGCGTTGGGCACCTACTCGCTCGGTATGAAGCAGGCGGCCAAGCTGGCACAGGCCATCGCGCACGGTCCCAAGCTGCTGTTTCTCGACGAGCCGACCAACGGTCTCGATCCGCCGGCCCGCTTGCGCATGATTCAGTTGATCCAGGAGATTCGCGACCGCGGCGATCTGCACCTGATCGTCTCTTCCCACCTGCTGCGCGACGTGGAGGAATGCTGCGACGAGGTGCTGATTCTGAAGGAGGGCGCCATCGCCGCGTTCTGTAACCTGGAAGAAGAGCGGCGCGCCAACCGCCGTTTTCTGGAGATGGAAACGCGCGGCGAATTGAACGGACATTTCGTCGAAGCCATCCGCGGCCTCGGCTGCGAAACCGCTCCCGGGGCGCAGGGCCGCCTCAAAGTAGTGTTGCCGGACGGGCTGGAGGTGCGCCGCCTTTACGAAATCGCCGCCGCGCAGGACGTCCAGATTCGCCGCTTGAATCGCCGGCGCGATTCGCTCGAAGACATTTTCCTGAAAGCCATGGAGGCCGCCGATGGCCGTCTATAAGAAGACCTACCGGCCGTACGAGGGCGCGCTGACAGCTCGCTGGGCGCGCCTGCTGGTGATTCCGCGCTACGCCTTCGAAGATCTCCACCGGCGGAAGTTCCTTTCGATATTCTTCTTCGCCAGCTTCCTCTATCCGCTGATCTGCGCCATCATCATCTGGGTTCAGCACAACGCCAGCGCGCTGAGCCTGATTAACGCCCAGGGCGCACAGCGCCTGATAACCATCAACGTGGTCTTCTTCCTTTCGCTGCTTGGCTGGCAAAGCATGATGGCTTTGTTCCTGGCGGCGTTCGTGGGGCCCGGCCAGGTGTCGCCCGACCTGGCGAACAATGCCCTTTCGCTCTACCTGGCGCGGCCATTCTCGCGTGCCGAATACGTGCTCGGCAAAATGTCCGTGCTGGTGATTCTGCTTTCGCTGATGACCTGGGTGCCGGGCCTGCTGCTGTTCGGCCTGGAAAGTTACCTGGAAGGCTGGGGCTGGGCCGTCGATCACGCGCGCATCGCGAGCGGCCTGTTCTTCGGCGCCTGGGTGTGGATTCTGCTGCTGGCGCTGCTGGCGCTGGCGCTTTCCGCCTGGGTGAAATGGAGAGCGGCCGCCGGCGCGCTGATGTTCGGCGTGTTCTTCGTGCTTTCCGCGTTCGGCGCGGTCATCAACGGCGTGGTGGGCACCAACTGGGGCCACCTGTTCAACGTCAGCTACCTGGTGGGCTCGGTGTGGGTGTGGTTGTTCGAAGGCAACCAACCCACCACCAATGGCGCGGTCTTTTTCCGCGCTCCGCGCGGCGAAACGCTGCCGCTGTGGACAAGCTGGGTTGGGCTGGTCTTGCTGGCTCTGATTTGCCTGTATATGCTGGCGCGGAAAATCCGCGGCGCGGAGGTGGTGCGGTGAGCGATACCCATATCACTTTCGCCGGCGTTTCGCGCTTTTACGGCGAAGTGCTCGGCATCAACAACGTCAACCTGACCATTCCGCCGGGCATCACCAGCCTGGTGGGGCCGAACGGTTCCGGCAAAACCACGCTGATGAACCTGATGACCGGCCTGCTCCGCGCCACGCGCGGAGAGATCCGCGTGCTCGGCGTAAAGCCCGATGACCCAGAGCAGATCGGCCGCCTGCTCGGTTACTGCACGCAGTTCGACGCATTTCCCAAGGGGCTGACCGGCTTCCAGTTCATTTACTCCTACCTGCTGCTGTATGGCATGAGCCAGGAGGAAGCGCGCGAACGCGCCGTGGCGGCGCTGCAAAAGGTGAATATGATGGCCGCCGCCGGCCGTCCCGTGGCCGCTTACAGCAAAGGCATGCGGCAGCGCGTCAAACTGGCGCAGGCCATCGCTCACGATCCGCGCGTGCTGGTGCTCGATGAGCCGCTCAACGGGTTGGACCCGATGGCCCGCGCCGAAACCATCGCCCTCTTTCGCGAGTGGGGCGCCGACGGCCGCCACGTCATCGTCTCCAGCCACATCCTGCACGAAGTGGATTCCATTTCCGACCAGGTGATTCTTTTGAGCCACGGCTACGTAGTGGCCGAAGGGCAGATTCAGGGCGTGCGCAGCGAAGTCCGCGAGCAGCCGATGCAGATCCTGGTGCGCTGCGACCGGCCGGCCGAGCTGGCCTCGCGCCTGTTCGCGCAGAACCACGTGGTGGAGGCGAAGATCCAGGCCGACGGCCGCAACCTGCTGCTGCGCACCAAGGATGCCGATGCCTTCTACCTGCTGCTGAATCGCGTGATTCTGGATACCGGTCTGGAAGTGGAATCGGTGGCGCCGGCCGATGACGACGTGAATTCGGTCTACCAATACCTCATCGGCGAGGGAGGTGCGGCATGAACGCCTTGTGGATGCGGCAAATCGCCGCCGTCTTGCGGTTGGAATGGCGGAAGACGTTCTTCTCCAGGCGCGGCTGGTGGGTTTATTGCCTGGCGCTAGGGCCGGTGGCGATCACCGCACTGCACTGGCTGTTTGAGATGGGCCGCTCCTCGCCCCGTCACACCCTGGGCACCGACAGCGTCAACTATGCCGCCATGTTCCAGTTCTTCTATTTGCGCGGCGCCATTTTCTTCGGCTGCGTGGGAATCTTCTCCAGCCTCTTCCGCGCGGAGATGCTGGAAAAAACCCTGCACTATTACTACCTCACGCCGCTGCGGCGCGAGTTGCTGGTGGTGGGAAAATATCTCGCCGGCCTGGCCATGGCCGTGGTCCTGTTCGCCGGCAGCGCGGCGGCTTCGTTCCTCTTAATCGGACGCCATTTCGGCGCCGCTTACTCGAACTACATCTGGCACGGTCCGGGCCTCAGCCAGCTCGGCTGGTACACGCTCACCGCCGCGCTGGCCGCGGTCGGATACGGCGCCGTCTTCCTGATGTGCGGCCTGCTCTTTCGCAATCCCATGATCCCCGCCGCCGTCGTGTACGTGTGGGAGAACCTCAACCCGTTCCTGCCGGCCCTGCTCAAGAAAATCAGCGTGATCTTCTACCTGACCAACCTGTGCCCGGTGGAAGTCCCCCTGCCGCCCCCGCTCAACCTGATCGTGGTGGAAACCGACCCCACCCCCGCCTGGCTAGCTATCCCCGGCCTGCTGGCCGTGTCGCTGCTGCTGCTGCTGTACACGGCGTATTCAGCGAGGCAGGGAGAGATTAGCTACGGAGAGTGAGGGGTAGAAGACGGCTAGCCGGCTCTCGGAGTCCATCCAGGCAGCCAATATGTTTGGCGGGATGAGCATAACGGCGGCGGAGGACGGTACAATTGCTGTGAGCGCACCCAAGTTGGTCTTTGGGCAGCTTGATTCGGGTAGGAAGCCATTGAACCGAGGACGCAACGGACATTCGCGGCAGGCGGACCTATTCAGCGCCGAAGCGCCGACACGAATCCGCTGCCCCCCGCTGATTCCTCTCGAAGACAACACGCCGGAAGGGCTGCGGGCGTTGCTTGCGGCCAATCAAAAGTATCGCCAGGTGCCGTGGCCGGAACCCTATCGTCTCACCAAACATAGGATTCATGCCGGCGATGCGCGAGACCTCTCTTGGATACCGGACGCCAGCGTGCACTTGGTTGTGACCTCGCCACCTTATTGGACCTTGAAGGAGTACGCGCCAGGCAACCGGGCTCAGATGGGACATTTCGAGGACTACGAATACTTCCTGACCGAACTCGACAAAGTGTGGCGGGAATGCAGTCGAGTGCTGGTAGGCGGTGGCCGCATTTGTTGCGTAGTCGGCGATGTGTGTATTCCTAGAAAGAAGGGCGGGCGGCATTACTTGGTTCCGCTTCATTCCGACATACAAGTACGCGTTCGGAAGGCGGGCCTGGATTGCCTGCAGCCGATCTTCTGGCACAAGATCGCTAACGGCGCAACCGAAGTCGAAGGAAACGGGGCGGGCTTTTACGGGAAGCCCTATCAACCCGGCGGAATCATCAAGAACGACGTCGAGTATATTTTGTTCCTTCGCAAGGGGGGCGAATACCGTTCCGCTCCACCTTTGCAGAAGGCGCTCTCCATGCTTTCGCGCGAAGAGATGAGGCAATGGCAGTGCTCCATTTGGACCGACTTGCGGGGAGCTTCGACGCGAGACGGACATCCCGCTCCATTTCCCGTTGAACTGGCCGAACGCCTCATTAGGATGTTTTCGTTTGCCGGGGACACCGTGCTCGATCCGTTCGCCGGCACAGGTTCAACGTCGCAGGCTGCTATCATGGCAGGCAGAAATTCGATTGCCAACGAGATCGAGCCGGCCTATGTCGAGATAGCGCGACACCGGATCACGCGGGCCGCGCGCGAGGATCGCTCAGTTGGCGCGACTGAAGCAGAGGTCATCCTTGACGGACACGCTGGCGCCAAACCAGTATCGGCTGCTGACGGAATTCCGGCGGCTGTTTGAAGGCAAGGTATATAAGCATCGCGCATCGAACCAGGGCGACTTCGTGGCGATGCACCTTTACGAAGACCTCATCACTGTCAATCGCTCACCCAGGTTGATCGAGGCAGTCGTTCAGCGCAAAGACCGGGTGTTGAACGTTCAGAATCGGCGCCTCGGTGTAACCGCTAGACGCGGAGACGGTACCTTTGGCGAACTCATTCCGGGCGAGATCGCGATCGCGGACACCGGCTACCTCGTTTCCCGCGGGCCCATCGCCACCGTTGAGATCGGCATCGAAGTCAAGGTGCTGGCCAAGGCCATGATTAAGCAAATTGATCGCGTGATCAACGATCTTCGGAATCAAGTGACCCAGTTCAGGCGCGGCGGTGGCCAGCCGATTTCGGTCGCCGTGGTGGGAATTGACTGTGCCGCGCACACTATAGGCTATGAAGGCGATCGACCCTTTCCAACGACCGGCAGCGACGGGTTCCTCCATCCTTACCAGGAAGCGCCTGAGGCCGAGCGGCGCCTGCGTGCCGATGCGGCGCCCGAGTTCGATGAGTTCCTGGTCCTACGCTTCAAGGCGACTAATGAATCGCCCTACCCGTTCGACTGGGACGACTACAACGAGACGCGGCTGGACTATGCCGCTGCCCTTTCACGGATCAGCGCGCGCTATCAGCAGCGGTTCTGAAGGTTGTTCTCCCCCAGTCGGGACCAGTTCCGACGGAATGGACGGAATGGGGACTGACGAGGACTGACGCATTTTCGCTAGGATACCCGAAACGGCGACCAGGCAAGCCCAGACTACCCTCCCATATGCCATAATCTTACTGGAGTCTTACCCATGGAGACCACGCGGCTTTCTACCAAGGGGCAGGTCGTTCTGCCTAAGGATATTCGGGATGCCCGGGCTTGGAGGCCGGGCATGGAGTTTACGGTCGAAGAGACCGGCGACGGGATTGTGCTGCGGCCGGCTGAGCGCTTCCCGGTGAGCGGTCTCGCGGAAGTAGCCGGATGCCTGCGGTCCAAGACGCGGCCCAAAACGCCCGCGCAGATGAGCGCTGCCATTGGCCGGGAAGTGAGGCGGCGGCGTGATCGCGGTCGATACTAACGTCCTGGTCCGGCTGCTGACGGGCGATGAGCCGAAGCAGGCGGCGGCCGCGCGGCGCCTGTTCGCAAGCCAGCCAATCTGGATCGCGAAGACGGTCTTGCTCGAAACAGGTTGGGTCCTGCGCAGTCTGTACGGATTCGAGCAGAGCGCGATCCGCGAGGCATTCACCAAGTTGCTGGGTCTGAAGAACGTGAAGGCGGAGGATGAATCCTCGGTCGCCGCCGCGCTGGCGCTCGTCGCGCATGGCGTCGAATTCGCCGACGCGATGCACCTCGGCAGCAGACCGCCCGGCGGCCAATTCGTCTCCTTCGATAGATCCTTCGTGCAGCGGGCAAAGCGCGCCGGAGCACCCGATATCTCCGTGGTCCCGATCAAGGATTGAGATCCGTCTCGCCGGCGGCGACTGGCGAAGAATCCTGGCGAAAGACCGGCCAGTCGCCCGAACCGACAATTCGGCTCGTCACCTCTTGACATCCTCTCCGCTTCCCCTACCCTGATAAGATGTCCCGGCCTCCTGCGCCATCCTCTGCCGGCAAGCTCACGCTACTGCCGCTGATTGCGGCGACTTATTTCATCGTTTCCGGCGGCCCGTTCGGGTTGGAGGATACCGTTGCCAAGGCGGGCTACGGCGGCGCCATTCTCATCCTGCTGCTCACGCCGGCGCTGTGGGCCTTTCCCACCGCGCTGATGGTGAGCGAGCTCTCGAGCGCACTGCCCGAGGATGGCGGCTATTACATCTGGGTCAAGCGCGGCATGGGGCGCTTTTGGGGATTCCAGGAAGCCTGGCTGTCGTTGGTGGGCAGCGTCTTCGATATGGCGCTCTACCCGACGCTGTTCGTCAGCTACCTGGGCCACTTCCTCCCTGCGATGACGACTGGCCAGCGCGCCATTTGGATCGGCGTCGGCTTGATCGCGGCGGCGGCGGCGTGGAACATGCTAGGCGCCAAAACCGTGGGCGGCAGCGCCGTGCTGATGGGTGTCCTGCTGCTGAGCCCGTTTGCGGTGCTCGCCGTGGCGTCGATGTTTCATGGCGGCATGTTCGCCGCCCAGCCGCCTGCCCAGCCGAGCGTTCCGCGCCACGCCGACATCCTGGGTGGCGTATTGGTAGCGATGTGGAATTACATGGGCTGGGACAACACGTCCACGGTGGCGGGCGAAGTCGAGAATCCGCAGCGCACGTATCCGCGGGCGATGGCCGGCGCGGTGGCGCTCGTAGCGCTCGGCTATGTGCTGCCCATCGGCGCGGTGGCGCTCACCGGCCTCGATTCTAACCGTTGGGAAACCGGCGGCTGGGCCGACGTGGCGCGCGCCGTACTCGGCACCGGCGCAGTGGGCGTGCTGGTGGTGCTGGGGATCACGGCGGGCGGTATGCTGGGTGCTGCAGGCTCGCTTAACGCGCTCACCATGGCGCTGTCGCGTGTGCCGGCGGCGCTGGCCGAGGACGGGTTTCTGCCGCGCATCTTCGCGCGCCGCGATCCGAAGACCGGCGCGCCGCGCTGGGCCATCGTCGCCTGCGCCGCGGCCTGGGCGCTCGGCCTGATGCTGCCGTTCAGCAAGCTTCTAATGCTCGACATGCTGCTCACCGGTTCCAGCATTCTGCTCGAATTCGCCGCGCTGGTGGCGCTGCGCATTCGCGAACCTCATCTCGCGCGGCCTTACCGTGTGCCCGGCGGGATGGCCGGCGCCATCGCCGTGTCGATTCCGCCGGCCGCCTTGATGCTGCTCACGGCGGTGCGCAATCACGCCGAGCCGGTGGGTCCCATCAATGCGCTCCAATTCGGCGGCATTCTGATGGCGCTGGGCGTTGTAGCCTATTTCGTGGGAGGCCTTTTCCGAAAGCCATGATCATCGCCGATCTTGCCGCCATCGCCGGACGCTCGTACCCGGCGCAGCGCTACACGCAAAACCTGGTGGGCGGAGCCAGCCCGATTCAAGCCGCCAACTTTTCCATGGGGTACGTCACGCTCGAGCCCGATGGCGGCCAGGTGCCCTGGCACAACCAGGAGCAGGAGGAAATTTACTTCATCGTGAAGGGCGCCGGCGAAATGTGCCTGGGCGAAGAACGGATGGCGATTCACACCGGCCAGGCGGTCTACATTCCGCCGGGCGTGTTCCATCAGCTCACCAACACCAGCGCCCTCCCCATGCGCATGATCTATTGCTACGGGCCCGCCGGCGACGTGGCGCACTGGCGGCAGGAACTGGATGGCACTCTGCCGCGAGCCGGCGTGGAAGCGCCGCCGCTGCCTGCCGGCGCGTGGCCCCAATCCGCCGCCAAGGGGCCAAACGCATGAGCAACCGCACGCAGCACACGGTGGGCATCATCATGAACGGCGTCACCGGGCGCATGGGGCTGAACCAGCACCTGCGCCGCTCCATCTACGCCATCATGCAGCAGGGCGGGGTGATCCTCAACGAGCGCGAGAGCATCATGCCGCGCCCGCTGCTGGTGGGCCGCAATCCAGCCAAGCTGGAAGCCATCTCCGCGGAGTGCGGCGGCATGCCGTGGTCGACGAATCTCGCCATTGCGCTGGCCGATCCCGCCTACTCGATCTATTTCGACGCGCAGACCACCGACCGGCGGGCCGCCGCGGTGCGCCAGGCAATCGCGGCGGGCAAGCACGTCTACTGCGAGAAGCCGGTGGCGGAGTCGCTGGAGGCGGCGCTCGATCTTTACCGGCTCGCCGATCGGGCACAAGTCAAAAACGGCGTGGTGCAGGACAAGCTGTGGCTGCCCGGCCTGCTGAAGCTTGCGAACTTGAAGCGGCAAGGCTTCTTCGGCCGCATTCTTTCCGTGCGCGGCGAATTCGGCTACTGGGTGTTCGAGGGCGACAGCGTGCCGGCGCAGCGGCCTTCCTGGAACTACCGCAAAGAAGAGGGCGGCGGCATCATCATGGATATGCTGTGCCACTGGCGCTATGTGCTCGACAATCTCTTCGGCGCCGTCGAAGCGGTTTCGTGCCTGGGCGCAACGCACATCCCGCGGCGCTGGAACGAAGCCGGCCAGGCCTATGACACCACCGCCGACGATGCCGCCTACGCAACGTTCGAACTGGCCGGCGGCATTGTCGCCCATTTCAATTCCTCCTGGTGCGTGCGCGTGCGGCGCGACGACCTGCTGACGTTGCAAGTGGATGGCACGCTCGGCAGCGCGGTGGCCGGCTTGCGCCACTGCTGGATTCAATCGTACGGAGCCACGCCGCGGCCGGTCTGGAATCCCGACATCGACAGCCCGCTCGATTATTTCGAGGGCTGGCAGAAAGTGCCGGAGCAGGATACTTTCGACAACGCCTTCAAGCGCCAATGGGAACTGTTCCTGCGCCACGTGGTGAAGGATGAGCCGTTTCGCTGGGGCTTGCTCGAAGGCGCCAAGGGCATCCAGCTAGCCGAGCTTGGCCTGGAATCCTGGCGCAAGCGGGCGTCGGTGAAGGTGCCGGAACTCGGTTGCTAAGCTGTGGGGCAGGTTAGTAACCTGCGCGCCGCTTGTCAATCGGCGCAGCCTGGCGATGCCCCGCCGTTCCCCCCTACGGCTCAGTTCGTCGCTGCCTGCGACAGCGATGTCTCAGGCTTGACCGCCAGAAGCTGATGGCCTGAGGTGCGCCAGAACGCCCAGGCCACGATCGCCAGCGCCAGCACGGGATACGCCACCACGGTCCACTCGTAGGGCTTGGACAGCGTTTGCGCGCCCGGCGTCTGCAGCAGAACGTTAGCGAAGAAAATCGCCACCATGGTGGACACCAGGCCAAGTCGCAGGATGACGAAGGTCAGCACGGTGAAGATGAGGAGATAGAACGCGAAGGACACGATGGAATGGCCCTGCCATGCTTCGCTTTCCTGAGCCGTGAACAGGAACGCGACGGCGATGGCAGCCAGCCAGTCCTTGCGCAAGACAGCCCGCAAGCAGAAGATCGCGAACACGACGAACAGCCCAAACTCCGCGGCGTTATTCGCCCTGGAGAGGATGCTCGCAATCCAGTAACGTGTGCTGGCGCCGACGTCCGCGTTCGTCGACGGGCTGACGTGCCCGTGCGCGACGCCCCACCAGTTCGTCCCGAGGAAGAGCGCCACGATGGCCACGCCGACCAGCGCTCCCCAGAGTACATCCGCGCCGACCAGCGGATCCTGCCATCGGCCGGCCAGGACGCGGCTCCAGGTTACGATCGCCTTCGGCCATCGGGCGCGGACCTCCGGCTCGAGACCGATATAGAGGAACCATATCAGCACTGCCGAGCTGATCCAGCTCGCGGCATTGGCGGCGAATACCCCAAGCATTCCGACGTCTGCAACCCAATGTGCCCAGAATATCCACGTCAACGCTTGCAGAACGAAGACTGCCGATGCCAAACGGACCGCGCCGCGGCGGTCGCCGCGCCCCGCCCTGAGATTGCGCACGGCCAGAAACACCGAGAACAGGATCACCAGCCCGGACGTCGCTTTTTCGATCAGGGTTAGTCTCGAGTTGTCGAATGAGGTCTGACGCGATTCCGGCACCCGGCCGGCCTTAGTCCACGGCCAGATCACCTGCACCTCGGTGATACGGCCGTGCCAGGCCGAGGCCTGAACGGTGACATCCAGCGGCAGCGTGGGATGCCGGCCTTTCCACGTCTTCAGCCAGTCGAACGCATACAGAGGTGTGTATCTGGGCGCGGTTTCCTGCCATTTCGAAAGATCGAAGCCGATGGCACGCGAAATCACCTGCGGGTCGATTGCCTGGGGGGTGGTGGAGGCATCCACCTGCGGAGGGACCGCGCGAAACGTTCGCAGCTCGCCTTTGCTGTTGACCCACGCCTCGATCATGCCGGAAACCACCGGCGCGGGCTGCTCTTCGGTGACTTCGCCGTCGGGTGGGGCGATCAGCGGCAGCGGGCTCTCGCGGTAGCCGAGCTGTAATGGCGGCTCGGCCTCGAACCAACGGCGCTTGTCCTGATTGGTCTGGGTCTTCTGGCGGTTGGCCCAAATGCCGTCCCAGTCCCAGTGCGGGTCGTACTTGCGATCGGCTGGCGCCGCTCGATAGCCGAACTGAACGGCTTGTTCGCGGATCTTTTCGGCCAGCGTATCCGCCGAGAGGTCCATCGGAACGAAGCTGTGCAGCTCGACATCGGTTCGCGCGAAGGGTACGGCGATTATCAGCGCGGCCAGGCCCAGCGCCAGCGGCACGGAGATCTTCAGCGCCAGCCCTTCGGTCTTGCCGGACGCGGCAACCAGTTCGGGCGAAGGCGTCTCACCGGCCGCCAGCGCAGCCGCCAGCGGATCGCCGCCAGGAAGCGCAGCGGCCACCGACAGTGCCGTGGCGGGGCGCCGCGCCGGAGCGGGATCGAGACAGCGGCGGACTACCTTCTCGACCGTCGGATCGATCTCGGCGGCGATCGACGACATGCTCGTAATCTGCGCGTTCTCCTGCAGCCGGATCAGTTCAGCCGCGCTGCCGCCTTCATAAGCCCGCTTGCCGGTGAAGACTTCGTAAAGCACCAGGCCCAGGGCATAGATGTCGCTCTTGGCGGTGACCTCCTCGCCGCGCAATTGCTCGGGCGCCATGTAGGCAGGGGTTCCACTCCGCGCCTCGGCGCCGAACATTTGGGCCGCGATGGCCGCCAGACCGAAATCCATGATCACCACGTTGCCGCGCTTGTCGAGCATGATGTTGGCGGGCTTCAAATCGCGGTGGATCACACCCTTGTCGTGGGCGGCGGCAACGCCGGCACAGACCTTGCGCGCGATTTCGAGCGCCTTGTCGGCCGGCAGCCTCCCGATGCGTTGCAGCAGCGATGCCAGGTCCTCGCCATCCACATACTCCATGGAGATGTAGGGCACGCCATCCGCCTCGCCGACGTCGTAAACCCGGCACACGTTGGGATGGGAGACCTGCCGGGCGACGCGGACCTCGTTGTGGAACCGCTCCAGCATTCCGTGGGATTCTGGTCCCGAACGGGCGAGAAACTTGAGAGCCACCGGTTGCGCCAGCGTCAGGTCCGTGGCACGGTAGACTTCGCCCATGCCGCCGCAGCCGAGCAGCGAGATGATGCGGTATCGCCCGGCCACCAGCGTGCCGGCCACGAATCGGCCTTCCTCGGGCACGGAAGTGGACAGTCGGCTCGGCGGAGATGGTGGCTGGGTAGCCGCTCCAATGACTTCCGTTTCTGTTTGAGACCGGGGAGGCGAGTCCATCGCAGCTTATCTACAATAACGCGTTTGATCGGAGGAAGTTCATTCGCGTCCGCCGAACCTACTCGCGGTTGATCAGACTCGCCACGTAACCGGCGCCGAACCCGTTGTCGATGTTGACCACCGCTACATTGCTGGCGCAACTGTTCAACATACCCAGAAGCGCGGCCAAACCGTGGAAACTGGCACCGTAGCCGATGCTGGTGGGCACCGCGATCACCGGGCAGGAGACCATTCCGCCGATCGCGCTTGGCAGCGCGCCCTCCATGCCGGCACATACCACCACTACCCGCGCGGAAGTGAGACGCTCGCGGTGGTGCATCAGCCGGTGGATGCCGGCCACGCCGATATCGTGCGTGCACTCCACTTCGTTGCCCATCACCTCGGCGGTGATGCGCGCTTCCTCCGCCACCGGCAAGTCGCTGGTGCCGGCGCACACCACCGCGATTTTGCCTTTGCCCCGGATCGAGCGGTCGCGCCAGAAACGAATGGTGCCGGCCACCGCCGAGTAGTCTGCGTCGGGAATCTGCGCGCTCACCGCATCGGCGCACTCGCGGTCGGCGCGCGTGATCAGCACGTTGGGAGCGTTTTCCAATAGCGCGCGGGCAATGGCAACCACTTGATCCGGCGTTTTCCCCTTGGCCAGGATCACCTCCGGCATGCCATGGCGCAACGCGCGGTGATGATCCACCTTGGCGAATCCCAGGTCCTCAAACGGCAGGTGGCGCATCCGTTCCAGGGCCTGGTCGACCGCAACTTCTCCGCTTCGCACTTGCTCCAGGAGAGAGCGGAATAGGGTTTGGTCCATGCCTCAGCATACCAGACGAGAAAATCAGGACTTGCCGGGTTCGGGTGTCCGTAACATTGCGCTTGGATCAACGAATACCCTACTCCTAACGTACCGGTCTAAACTGTTGTTTTGGGCCTTTTTGTCTATTGCCAGAGGCCGCGCATTATCGCACGCTGAAGTGCAAACACTTTTCAATAGGGAACAACGGACAATGAGCGAGTTCGGAGGAAAAATGGATCGACGCGGAACCAGCCGGTTTCCTCTGCGCGAAGGCGTGCGCTATCGGCTGCTGAATTACAAGGGTGATTGCGTCAGCGGTTCCGGCAGCACCCTGAACATGGGCAGCGGCGGAATCCTCTTCACCACCGAAGAGCCGCTGCCGGTGGGCCGCTCGGTGGAACTGTCCGTGGATTGGCCCGCGCAACTCAATGGAAACTGCCCTTTGAAGTTCGTTGCGGTCGGCCGCGTGATTCGTTCCGAGCCGGGACAAGCTGCGGTTCGCATTGAACGCTACGAATTCAAAACGCGCGGGAAGACCGCACCAGAGTTGATTCCTGCGGCGGTCTCGTCGGCCTAGAGATCGCTCCATCTTGTCCGGAATAGTGCGTCCAAGCACTCACCGGCACACCCAGTTCGAAGCGTGTCGCTGTCGGATTTGGGTGGCGGAGGAAGAGGGATTCGAACCCCCGAGTGAGTCACCCCACTAACGGTTTTCAAGACCGCCGCCTTCAACCGCTCGGCCATTCCTCCACCCTCGATTCTACACTGCCGCCAGCCGCTCGATAACTTCGCCTCGGCCGCAGGCTCGGCATGGCCGGTCCAACTCCCGGTCAGGCGCCGCTCTTCGCGGCCAGCAACCGGTCGAGCTTGCCGCTCAGTTCATTCAACCGCCCGATCAGCTCGGCATGTTGCAACTCGTCAGCCGGCGGCGACTTCCGCTGGACATAGAAGGTCGCCTCCCGGTTCGAGCACGCAGCGCTCCACGTCGTTGACGCTGTCGAAGCCCTGGCGGTGCAGAACCGTCACCAGCTCGGCGCGGGTGAGCAGTTCCTTGGCGAGCGCCCGGTCGACGATTTTGCCGTGGTCCACCAGCGAGGTGGGCTCGCCCTCGAAAAGCTGATCCAGCCGGCGGTGGCGAAACAGGAAACGCACCACCATGTAGTTCACTCCCAGCAGGGTAAAGGCGCCGATCAAACCGCCCGAGAGCGAGTTATCGTTGCCGATGATAGCGTTCTGCACCGTGTTCGACAGCGACAGCAGCACCACCAGATCGAAGGGATTCAATTGCGCCAGTTCGCGTTTGCCGAATGCCCGCAGCAGGAGCACCAGAAAGAAGTAGACGATGATCGGGCGGATGACCTTTTCCAGTACCGGAACGCCCACCGCGAAAATGTCCGACCACATGCCATGCGAGATCGCCCAAGTGGGCATGCAAGTAGATCCTCCTCCAGCGATTATGCCGGATTTGGGCGGCGTCAGCGATTTTGAGCGCGATTTTGAGCCGTCCCTCTAAAACATAAAGCTGGCATCTTGTAGTGGAATCCGGTACAAAAGAAGAAGATATTTCCGCCCAAGGTGGAAAGGCTGTGGAAAGTGGGTGCACTGTTGCGGAAATCTAAATGGGATGCGCTGATTGCGCGGGAGTTGCGGCGTGGCGCCCGCGAGGCCGAGGGGGCATGTTTTATCCTGAGCCTATCTTCGTCAAAACGCGGACCGTATATTTTCTGTAACAGTGCACCGCAAGAGGCTAAGCTAGGTCGGTTGCCATGATCGTTCCCAGTGCCATTGAGAAGGGACTCCCCGTCAATCTTGACGCCGAGCGATTCGTGCTCGGCTCGATTCTCCTCGATGAGGCCATGTACGTGCAGGCGGCCGGGACGCTGGAGCCCGACGACTTCAGCCTGGAGAAGCATCGGCGCATCTTCCGGCGCATGGGCGAGTTGCAGGAACGGGGCGAAAAGATCGACCGCGTCACGGTGGCCAACGAGCTGATGAAGTTCAACGAGCTCGAAGCCTGCGACGGGCTGAGCTACTTGGTTTCTCTCGATGACGGCCTGCCGCAGCTTCCGAACCTGGACAGCTATATCCGCATCGTCAAGGACAAGTCGATTCTGCGGCGCATCATTTTCGCCTCGCAGAACATGATGAGCCGCTGCCTGATGGGCGAAGAGGAGCCGGACGAAATTCTCGCCGGCGCCGAGGAAACCCTGCTCAAGCTGGGCGACACGCGGCTCAAGAACGGCTTGGAGAATTCCCACGATATCGTCACCGGCTATGAAGGCGGTGTCAACGCGTTCCTCGACCCCAGCAAGCGTATCAAGGGAATCAGCACCGGCTTCGCCAAGTTCGACGACCTGTCGGGCGGGATGCACGGCGGGGAACTGCTCATCCTGGCCGGACGTCCGTCGATGGGAAAGACCGCGCTGGCGCTGAACATCGCGCAGCACGTGGCGCTCAAGCTGAAGCAGACGGTGGCCATCTTTTCGCTGGAAATGTCCAAGGAGTCGCTGCTGACCCGCATGTTGTGCGCGTCGGCGCGGGTCGACAGCCAGCGCTTTCGCGCCGGCTATCTCAACCAGGAGGAGCGGCGCAAGCTGCACCACGCGCTGACCGAGCTGGTGGAAGCGCCGCTTTACGTCGACGACACGCCGGGCGTCCATCTGATGGACATGCACGCCAAGTTGCGGCGCCTGCAGGTGGAGCGACATCACGTCGGACTCGTCATCGTGGATTACCTGCAGCTCATGACCGGCCGCGGCCGCTTCGAGAACCGCGTGCAAGAGGTGAGCGCACTCTCCCGCGGCATGAAGCTGCTGGCCAAGGAGCTGAATGTCCCTATGCTGGTGCTGTCGCAATTGAGCCGCGCCGTGGAGAACCGCCAGGGCGATCACCGGCCCCAGTTGAGCGACCTGCGCGAATCCGGATCCATCGAGCAGGACGCCGACTTGGTGGGCTTCATCTTTCGCGAGGAAGTCTACAACAAAGACCGCGAAGACCTGCGCGGACTGGCGGAGCTGATCGTGGCCAAGCAGCGCAACGGTCCGGTGGGAACGGTCAACCTGGTTTTCCTCCACGCGCAGACCAAGTTCGAGAACCGCGCCGAAGACACCGGAGCCGTCGAGGAGTAGCCGGCGGGCAAGATAGGACAGACGATCGCCTTTTGTCGTCTATCATGCGGCGCGTCCCCTGGCGAAGGCAGACAGACGACGGAAACCGATCGTCTGTCCTACCTCTGAACGGGTCGCCGCTCGGTGTACACTTCCACCACGGCGAACGCTTCGGTTTGGATGCGGGCGCGCAGGGTGGAGTGGCGCAGGCTCTGCGCGGCGGCGCGGAGTCGCGCGCACGTTCCGGCGGTCAGCAGGCAGCGGTAGCGGTCGGCCGCGTCGCGGTAGGAATAACCGGCATACACTGGCGCGGAGGCGCTTACCATCTCCATCAGCTCCTCCCAGAATCCGCTGCGCCGGAACAGGCCGCCGCTCGAAGCCGCTTCACGGCCGATCTCGATCGCCAGCCTGCCGCCGGTCAACACAGCGCGCGTGCAGCGGCCGGCCGCAAACTCGAGCGTCGGGTCGGGATCGGGGAAAGTCGCCAGCATCTCGCGCAGGCTCTCGCGGTCGGCTTCCCATCCGGGCCAGCGCAGCCGCGAGGCGCCGCTCACCAGCGAGCCGCGCAGCAGGATTTCGTACAGGCGCCCCTCATCCTTGCCGGCGACGGCCAGCATGTACCCCACCAGGTCGCGGATGGGCAATTCCTGTACCACCACCGGAGTGATCATGATCGCTCCGGCGGCTTCCGTGCTCAGTTTGACGCGGACGGTGGTGGGTAGCGCCATACTTGATTTCACGCTAGCATAGGTCCGTGACGGCTCTCGAAAAGGTGGAGGCCGAAATCGCCCGCTATGACCACGCGCTGCTGCGCTTCTCCGCGCGCGAGCGCAACGGCACGATCGAGCTGGTGATCGATCTCAAGCAGCCGCCAGCCGGAACCCACACCTACTACGCGCCGATTCACCAACGCGATATCGACCATTCTCAGTTCGCCTGGACCTTCCAGCGCTTCCTCTACGATTGCATGCACGACTACCTGGTGGAGATGTTCCTTCACACCCCGCAGAACAAGAATAAGCGCCGATGACCCCCGCCGGCGAGATTCTGGCTGCGGAGATCGCCCGCGCTGGCCCGATGAGCTTTCGCCGGTTCATGGAAGTCGCGCTCTACCACCCGCAGTACGGCTATTACCGGCGCCGGCGCGATCCGTTCGGCAAGCACGGCGATTTCTACACCGCCGAGCAATTGCAGCCGGTCTTCGGGTTGCTCATGGCCGCGTGCGCGCGCCGGCTTTACCGTGCCGCGGGCGTTGCGGCGTACTGCACAGTGGTGGAATTGGGGGCCGGACGCGGCGAGATGGCCGGTGCTTTCGCGCCGTGCCGCTACATCCCCATCGACACGGACGAGGGAAAACTGCCGGAACATTGGAGCGGTGTCCTGTTTTCCAACGAATTCTTCGACGCCCTGCCGGTGGAAGTGGTTGTCTTCCGCGGCGGTGAGTTCCGCGAGCAGTGCGTTGGATTTTCCGACGGAAAATTCGTTTGGCAGACCGGCCAGCGCGCCGGCGTCGAGACCGCCGATTATCTGGCGCGCTATTGCCCGGCGCCGGAGGAGGGCAACTGGTATGAGGCCGGCCTGGCTGCGCTCGAATGGATGCGCCGCATCGCCGCGGCCCTGGATGCGGGCTGCGCGATTACGGTCGACTACGGATACACCCGCACCGAAGCCGCGCGGTTTCCCAGGGGAACACTGATGGGGTACCGCTCGCACCTGGCGAGGGAAGACGTGCTCACCGATCCGGGCGAGCGCGACATCACCGCGCACGTCAATTTCACGGCGCTCGAAGAGCGCGGAGAGCAGTTGGGGTTGCGGCGCATCAGCTTCCGAACCCTGGCGCAAACGCTGCTCGAGGCCGGTGAGGAAGATCGGTTCGCGTCCGTGCTTCAGGTGGACGATCCGGCCGAGGCGATGCGGCGCCGCATGCAACTGAAGACGCTGTTGGTGGGAATGGGCGAGACCTTTCGGGTGTTGGTGCAACGCAAAGAAGGAGCGGGCCAACCGGAGGAAGAAGCCTGAAACAATGAAAAAGGCCCCGAAAATCGGGGCCTTGGAGTGGAACTTGTGTGAACGCCCTTGCTCAGGGCGAACCCGGGACTACTTCTTTTTCTTCGGAGCAGCCTTTTTCTTCGCGGGTTTCTTGGTTGCGCTCTTCATCGATTGATTCTCCCTAACATCAAATTTTGCGACGTGAAAAAAATCGCAATGTGATTCATATATAAGGTTGTTCGCGAAGAAAGTCAAGAGAAAAATGCATTCTCGTTGACCGAGACCCCGCGTCCGAGGCGGACTCGCTCGTCCGAACGGTCGCGACGCGCTTCGTTTCGTCCGCGATTGCGCGATGAAACGCCCGAGCGCCGCATCCGAACGCCCCGCGTCGCATCCAATAGCGAGCTATGATCCGCTTCGTTCGTTATCGTGCCGGCTCAGCCGTGTCCTACGGCATCCTGGAGGATGGCGCCGTCCGCGAGATCCGCGGCGATCCGTTCCACTACAGCGAGACCAGCGCTGTCCGCCCTCTTTCCGAAGTGAAACTGCTGTGCCCGTGCCAGCCGAGCAAGATTCTCGCGGTGGGCTGAAACTACCGGAGCCACATGGACGGACGGCCGCTACCCGCGCATCCCGGAAATCTTCTTCATGCCGCCGAGCGCTTTGCAGAACCCCGAGGACCCGATCCGCATTCCGCGCGATGCGATCGACGTTCACTACGAAGGCGAGCTGGTGGTGATCGTCGGCCAACGGCTCCGCGATGCCTCGCTGGAGGAAGCGCGCGCGGGAATCCTCGGCGTGACCTGCGGCAACGATGTCAGCGATCGCAACTGGCAGCACGGACCCGCCAAGGACATGCAATGGTGGCGCGCCAAAGGCTCCGACACGTTCGCACCGTTGGGGCCGGCGGTGGTCACCGGCCTGGATTACGGCAATCTGCAGCTCCAAACGCGGCTGAACGGCGAAGTCGTTCAAAAACAGACTACCGCAGATTTGATTTCCGATTGCCCGGCGATCGTGAGCTGGATCAGCGGCTGGGTGACGCTCGAGCCCGGCGATGCAATCTACACCGGAACACCGGGCCGCACACGCAAGATGGTGCCAGGCGACGTGGTGGAAGTGGAAATCGAAGGCATCGGCGTGCTGCGCAACCCGGTGGTTTGAAGAATGCGCCCGCAAAGCGGGCGTTGGCAAGCTAAGGCATGCCCCACCGGGCCGGCATGTGTTGTAATAGAAGCAACTTTGCACTCTATGAGGGACTTGAGAAGACGTTTCCGAAAGTCCTGGAAACGCGCACACCTGCGGGCCAGGGAAATCCGGATGATCGCCAAGGGGCTGGCCTCGACCCGCCATCCCGTGATGGCGCACGTGATACCCATGCGGCGCTGCAATCTTTCCTGCGCGTACTGCAACGAGTACGACGACCACTCGAAACCGGTTTCGATCGCGACCATGTATCAGCGCCTCGACCGGCTTGCCCGACTGGGAACCAGCGTGGTCACCATCAGCGGCGGCGAACCGCTGCTCCATCCGGACCTGGACCTGCTGATCGCGCGCATCCGCCACCACGGCATGATCGCCGGTCTCATCACCAACGGATACCTGCTCACGGCCGAACGCATCCAGCGCCTCAACCGCGCCGGCCTGGAGCACCTGCAGATTTCCATCGACAACGTGATGCCGGACGATGTTTCGAAGAAGAGCCTGAAGGTGCTGGACCGCAAGCTGTGCCTGCTGGCCGAGCATGCCGAGTTTCATGTCAATATCAACTCGGTGGTCGGCGGCGGCATACGGAATCCGCAGGACGCCCCGGTGATCGGCCGGCGTGCGATCGCGCTGGGCTTCACTTCCACCATCGGCATCATTCATGACGGCGCCGGGCAGCTTCGCCCCCTCGGCGGCGAGGAGCGCGAGGTTTATATGGCCATGCGCGCGATGGAGAAATCCAGCTACGCGCAGATCAACTATTTCCAGGACAACATCGCGCACGGCAAAGAGAACGACTGGCGCTGCCGTGCCGGCGCGCGCTATCTCTACATCTGCGAGGACGGCCTGGTTCACTACTGCTCGCAACAGCGTGGCTACCCGGCCAAGCCGCTGATGGACTACACGCTCGAAGACATCCGCCGCGAATACCGCACCGCTAAAGCCTGCGCTCCGCGCTGCACCGTGGCCTGCGTGCACCAGATTTCCTATATCGATTTCTGGCGCGGCCGGCAGAACCTGGCGCCGTCGCCGCTTGGGGCACCCTCACCCCAGGACTTGGTGCAACTTCGGTAAGGCGCGTGGGGCGGATTCGCCCCACGGCGGAGCGTTAAGTCATTGAAACCAAGACACCGTGGCGAGTTCTCGTGAGGCAACTTGCCCCACTTTGCCGTCGGCTCTATAAGATAAGGTGCGCGCGCGAACCGCTGGCCGGGCGTGCCGGGCCCCTACGATCTCCTGCTTTCACTGTGGCACGGAAGGCTGTTGGAGATGGCGGCGGGAGCTTCGGAAGACGGCAGTAAGCCGCGCGTTGGCAGCGGCTTGAAAATACTTGACAAGCCTGTGATCGGCGCGCGGGCTACCAACCCGCCTCACGGCTGCGAGGGTTCATTGCTGCGCGGTGGCGGCGGTCAGGCGGGGGGCATTCCCCAGCGGGTTGGGCAGGTGCCGCTCCTCGTAGTAGCCGGGCTGGACGCGCTGGACGATTTGCGCCACGCTGCGGTCGAGCACGCGGAAGTACGGCTGCGGGTTCAAGCCGATCCAGAAGGCCCAGGCGATCAGCGGCGCAAAGACGGCGATCTCGCGCCAGTTCAGATCCGGGATCGCCCGGTTCTTCTCGCCAACCTCGCCCAGCATGGTGCGCTGGAAAAGCCACAGCAGGTAGGCCGCGCCGAGAGCGATTCCCACCGCGCCCCAGAAGGCCCACATGTGGGACATCTGATACGCGCCGCTGAGGATGGTGATTTCGCCGATGAAGCCGTTGAGCGGCGGCATCCCCATGGAGCTCAGCGCGGCCAGGCCGAAGACCAGGGTGAAGATCGGCATCACCTTCAGCAGGCCGCCGTATTCGGCGATCTCGCGCGTGTGGCGCCGCTCATAGACCACGCCCACGATCAGGAAGAGCATGCCGGTGGAGATGCCGTGGTTGATCTGCTGGATGATCGAGCCGGCAATGCCCGCCGGGTTCAGCGCGAAAATCCCCAGCGTACAGAATCCCAGGTGGCTCACCGAAGAATAGGCCACCAGCTTTTTCCAGTCCTTTTGCATCAGCGAAGCCAGCGCGCCGTACACGATGCCGATGATGGAAAGCACCGCCATCACCGTGATCACGGTGTGGTTCTTGGCCGCGTCCGGCAGCAGCGGCAGGGAAAAGCGCAGGAAACCGTACGTGCCCATCTTCAAGAGCACGCTGGCCAGGATCACGGAGCCGGCGGTGGGCGCTTCCGTGTGCGCGTCCGGCAGCCAGGTGTGGAACGGGAACATGGGCACTTTGACGGCGAAGCCCACGAAGAAGAGCCAGAACACCCACCACTGGGTGGTCACCGGTACCTGCGTGCGCAGCAGCTCCACGATATCGAAGCTGTAAGAGCGGAACTGCATGAAGTGCTGGAAGTAGAGGACCAAAATGCCGAGAAACATGAGCACGCTACCGATCAGCGTGTAAATGATGAACTTCATCGCCGCGTACTGCCTGCGCTGGCCGCCCCAGATGGCGATGATGAAGTACATAGGCACCAGCACCGTTTCCCAGAAGACGAAAAACA
Source organism: Bryobacterales bacterium (assembly GCA_963843095.1). Lineage (GTDB taxonomy): Bacteria > Acidobacteriota > Terriglobia > Bryobacterales > Bryobacteraceae > Bog-375. Next base: position 20,723 of record CAWJLI010000065.1, on the reverse strand, counting down.
GCAGGAAATCGAGCGACATGAAGACGCCCAGCATGGCGGTCTGCAGCAGCAGGAAGAAGGCGTAATATTCCTTGAGCCGCTCTTGAATGGCGCTCCAACTCGAGAGAATGGAGATCAGGCCCAGCAGCGTGGTGAGCATCACCAGCAGCAGGCCGAGGCCGTCGATGCCCAAATGATAGGTGGCGCCGATGGAGGGAATCCAGGGCGCCTTTTCGACGAACTGAAAGTCCTTGGTGCGGTCGAACAGGAAGACCAGCGGAAGGGAAACCGCGAAGCCCAGGAAAGCGGCGATGTTCGCCCACCAGTTTCACCGCGCGCGCATTCGACGACGGAATGGCGAGCAGCACCAGCAGTCCGGCGAGCGGCGTGAACAGGACAATGGAAAGGATGTGGTCCATGACGGCGGCCAAGGAAGCCACATGGTAGCACCACTGCGCAGGCGGGCGGCTGCGAGCCGTGGCGCGGCCTGTCCAGCGAGGAGTTGAGAGTCATCTCAGCTTTTCTTGGCCGCGTCGGCCCCACGCAGCGGGAGGACAACTGGGACGAATTGGCGGTGCGACGTGCTTTTCCGGCAAGGACCATCTTCGGCCAGGTCCCAGGACCTCGTCTCCCAGAACCCGACTTATGGACCGCTACGCCCAGATCCTCCCTTTCTCCGAGTGGCGCGTTACTCGCCCAGGCGGCGCCTCGGTTCTCACCCGCGTTCCGGAAGCAACATTTTCCCGAGCGCGATTGGTAAACGATTCGACGGTATATCGATACCCAGGGTCTATCGAGTGAGCGCCTCTGCCTCGACCCACTGGGCGATCGTCTGAGCGACTTGTGCCTCTTCGCCGACGTACTCGTGGTTCCCAGCGGTAATCATCGTCGTCTTGACGCTCCGGGGCCCCTTGGAAAGGCGCTGTACTGATGATTTAAGAAGAAGGAGTTCCTTTTCGCCGCCAACATCGCCTTTCGTGCCGAAAAAGGCGAGCAGCGGACAACTGACTCGAAGAACCGGCGGATTCGACGTTTGTGTTCCAAAAAAGTCAGCGTACTCCCGAGGCCTGTGAATCATGTCCAACTCGGTCGCCGCACTAATGAACGAAGGGAACGGGCGGTTAGGAATCCTCAACAAGTCCTCCCCAACACCTTCGTCGACGAGTTTCTGGGCTTGCCGAATCCAAATCGGGTCGCCAGAATTCGGGTCGTGAGACCCCTGCAAATTCCCAACTACTTCTCCTGAGGCGAAGACCAAGCCAGCTACTCGCTTGTCGCCAGAATCGACTTGATATTGACCGACACTTGCCCATCCAGCGCTGTGCCCCACAAGCACTACGCGGCTGTATCCCAGTTGTTCGGCATATCCAATCCAGGCGGCGATATCGCGAGCGTCCTCGCTCGTAATACCCCAATAGCCGCCGCCTCGCACGCGTTTCCCGGTCGAGGTGTACTTTTCAACATTACCTAGATCATGCATTCGTGTGTTCACCGAAATCGTGGGATACCCGAGCGTGGCGAGCGCCCGTCCAATCCCCACGTAACTCGGCAAATAAAAGTTCACTCCCCAGCCGTGGACCCAGATCACCGCCAGTCGTTTTGACTGGGTCTGAGGCGGCGAAAACATGACACCAGCGCTGACAACGTCATCAGATGAACGGACGTACACGATCTGCTCGGGGAACTTCCCTGGCTTCTGGTTTTCTGGGCGAGGCGGCCGCATCAGAATCCCTGCGCCAAAGGCCCCAGCAATTAGGACGGCACCGGCAATTCCCGCAACCAGCCGATTGAGCATGCTTTTTGTACGCACCGTAGTTGAGCGATGTTCCCACGGATTGCAGCCAATCTCGGGAACCGGCCGATGGGTCGCCCAAAAACGCTCCAGCGTTTACTTGGTTCCGAACGGATCATCAGCCGCTCATACAAAGCTCTGATCCCGCAGCCTCCAGCGGGCTCGCAATTGGTCCGAAGCGGCGTTGGGGGAAACGTGCTCAACGATGCGCTCGGATTTTTTTGGCCTGCGCGCTTCGACGGTTCGCTTTTGTGATCGTATCCAACAGCACCTACCCAAGCCGCCATTGCCCTTATCCTCCCTCCCCTGTTAGACTCGAGTATTCAAGTCTTTTCCGGCTCGGGGTATCAACTTTGAAGGTCTGCGTTTTTATACCTGTTCTTTTTCTCGGTGCTTTGGCGATGGCGGAGGAGTCTTCCGACGGCGCCGAAGCAATCGTGCGCAATTATTGTGTGGCGGCGCAAAACCAGGCGGATTCTTCGAGGGCCTCGACGATGGAAGTGGAAATCAATGGCGCGCTGCCGAAGCTCAGCAAGACCGGCAAGCTGCGCGCGCTGCGCCGCATCTCCCGGCTGGGCCGCATCACGTACCAGGTGCTGGGATTTGAAGGGGACGGAACGGTCAAGCGCGAACTGATTGCCCGCTATCTGGCCGCCGAAATCGGTGCGCAGCAGGATCGTAAGGCCGCCATGGCGGTGACGCCGGATCACTATCGCTTCCACTTCAAGGGCCGCTCGGAACTGGACGGTCGCGACGTTTACTGGTTTCAGGTGACGCCGAAGCACAAGGCGGAGGGACTGTTCAAAGGCGACCTGTGGATCGACACCGCTACCTACTTGAAGGTGCGGGAATCGGGGTACCTAGTCAAGAGTCCGTCTCTATTCGTGAGGCGGGTGGCCTTCACGCGAAAATACGAGATCCGCGACGGCCAGGCCGTGCCGCTGCGGATGGAGAGCGTGGTGGATACGCGCCTGGTGGGGCGCGCGGAACTGACCGTCGCCTATAGCAATTACGCATTGGATGAAACCGATGCGGTGGACGAAGCCCGGTAGCCGGCGGCAAGCGCCGGGTGGGGGGAATGCATGCGAACACTATTTCTGAATCCGCCGTCCTTTGAAGGATTCGATGGAGGCGCCGGCTCGCGCTGGCCGGCCTCGCGCGAAATCGAATCCTACTGGTATCCCGTGTGGCTCTGCTATCCGGCCGGCATGCTGGCCGACAGCAAGGTGGTGGATGCGCCGCCGCACAAGATCTCCATCCCGCAAACCGTCGAGATGGCGAAGGATTTCGAGCTGCTGGTGCTCTACACTTCCTCGCCGGGCTTCCAGGTGGACGTCAAGATGGCGGAGATGATGAAGGACGCGAATTCGAAGCTGCGGGTGGCGTTCGTGGGGCCGCCGGTCACCATCGAGCCGGAAAAAACCCTGCGCTCGACGACCGCGATCGATTTCGTGGTGCGCCGCGAGTTCGATTACCAGATCGCCGATTACGCCAAGGGTAAACCGCTCGCCGAATTGCCGGGAGTGAGTTTCCGCCGCAACGGCGACGTGATCCACAACCCCGAAGGCCCCGCCATCGAGGATCTGGACGCGCTGCCCTGGGTGACCAAGACCTACAAGCGCGATCTCGATGTCACGCGTTACAACGTCCCGTTTCTGCTCAACCCTTATATCGCGTTCTATACCAGCCGCGGCTGCCCGGCGCTGTGTACCTTCTGCCTGTGGCCGCAGACACATTCCGGCCACCGCTGGCGCCTGCGCTCGGCCGACGATGTAGCCGCGGAAGCCCGCTACGCGATCGAGCAGTTCCCCAATATCAAGGAAATCTTTTTCGACGACGACACCTTCAACTACCGCAAGGACCGCACCATCGAGCTGTGCAAGAAGCTCAAGCCGCTGAAGTTCACCTGGTCCTGCACATCGCGTGTCACCACCGATTACGAGACGCTGAAGGCGATGAAGGAAGCCGGCTGCCGGCTGCTGATCGTGGGCTACGAATCGGGCGACCAGCAGATCCTGAAGAACATCAAGAAGGGCGCCACCGTCGAGATGGCCGAGCGCTTTACGGCCAACTGCAAGAAACTGGACCTCACGGTGCATGGCGATTACATCATCGGCCTGCCCGGCGAAACGCGGGACACGATCCGCAAGACCATCGATTTCGCCAAGCGGATGGATACGGAAACCATCCAGGTCTCGATCGCCCATCCCTATCCAGGCACCGAGTTCTACAATTACGCCAAGAAGAACGATCTGCTCACCATCGATGCGCTGACCGATGAAACCGGCCACCAATTGCCGGTCGTGATCTACCCGGGGCTGGACCGCGGCGAGCTGGTGGATTGGGTAGAGCGCTTCTATGGCGAGTACTTCTTCCGCCCGCGCGTGATCTGGCGCATCGTCCGGAAAGCCATCTTCAATTCGAGCGAGCGGCGGCGCCTGACCAAGGAAGCACGCGAATACATGGCGCTTCGTTCCAAGCGCAAGAAATTTGTGGCGGGCCACAAGGCCGCCGCGACCCCGGCGCCGGTTTCTTCCGGCGATTAACCCCTCTGATGACGCCGGAAACCGCGCGGTTGCGCAGCAAGACCTGGGCCTGCGCCGCTATCGTGGTGCTGGCCCAGGTCTTCGGCAATTTCTTTCTCAAACGCGGCATGCCGGATGAGCTTCCCTCGCCGCTCTCCTACATCACCGTGCTGTTCCGGCCGTGGGTGGCGCTGGGCGTGTCGTTGCTGATTGTGTGGCTGCTTTCGCGGATGACGCTGCTGAGCTGGGCGGATTTGAGCTACGTGCTGCCGGTGACGTCGATTGGCTACGTGCTGGTGGCGTTCCTCGGCCGCTGGCTGCTCGATGAACGGATCACTCGCCAGCGCTGGGCCGGCATTCTGCTGATCATGGCCGGAGTGGCGCTGGTGGGCAGCGGCAGCGCGCCGCAGACCTTTCGCGGGAAACCGGAGGGGGCATCATGAAGTGGCTGCTGATTGCCATCATCGTGGCTGCCACCAGCGTGGGTGAAGTGCTGCAAGCGATCGGCATGCGCCGCCATGGCGAGATCCGCGACTTCCGCCCCGGCGCGCTTGGCCGCGCGGCGGGCACGCTGGCGCGCAACGGCGTCGTCATCTTGTCGGTGGTGGCGATGGCGGTTTCGTTCTTCGCCTACCTCGGACTGCTGTCGTTCACCGACCTCAGCTTCGCCGTTCCGGTCACCGCGGTCACCTACGTCATCGAAACGATTTTGGCCAAGTACGTTCTGAAGGAGCGCGTCAACTGGCTGCGCTGGGCTGGCGCGGCGGTCGTCCTCTGCGGCGTGGCGCTGGTGTCGCTGTGATCCTGCTGGCACTTCCGGCGCTGGCGGCGGCTGCGTACTATCTGCTGGCGCTCATCGCCGCTACACGGTGGGGCAGGCTGGCGGCGCAGTGGCCGCCGTATGCGCCCCCCATCTCTGTCCTCAAGCCCGTTCAGGGCCGCGACCCCAGCTTTTACGCCTGCGTCCGCTCTCACGCCGCGCAGAACTATCCGGAGTTCGAAATCCTGTTCGGCGTCAGCGATCCCAGCGATCCGGCGATAGCGGACATCGCGAGCTTGCAGAGCGAGTTTCCCAACCTGGCGATTTCCCTCCACGTCGTATCCACCACCGCGCCCAATGCCAAAGCCGGCGTGCTGGCCGAACTGGCGCGCCACGCCCGACACGAGGTTCTGCTGGTGAACGACGGCGACATTTTCGTTCCGCCCGGATATCTGGACGCCGTGGTGGCGCCGCTCGCCGGAGCCGGAACCGGGCTGGTGACGTGCCTCTATCGCGCGCACGGCGGCTCTCCGGCAACCCGCATGGAGGCCCTCGGCATCGCTACCGATTTCGCGCCCAGCGTGATGGTGGCGCGCCTGCTGGGCGTGGCCGAATTCGCTCTTGGGTCGACGATGGCCTTCCGCGCCGAAACGTTGCGCGCCATCGGCGGCTTCGAAACCATCTTCGATTACCTGGCCGACGATTACCAACTGGGCCGCCACATCCATCAACTCGGGCTGCACATCGAGTTCGCGGACGTGGTGGTGGAAACCAACCTGGGCGCCGGCTCGTGGGGCCAGGTCTGGCGGCACCAGTTGCGCTGGGCGCGCACCATCCGCGTCTCGCGGTTTTCCGGCTACTGCGGCTCGATTGTCACCCACGCCACGTTGTGGAGCCTGGTGGCGCTGTTGGCCGGAGCATGGTGGGCCGCCATTCCGGCTCTCGCGCTGCGCATCGCCGCCGGCGCCTGGATCGCCGCGGAAGTCCTGGAAGATGCCGCCACTGGCCGCCGCTTGGCGCTCATCCCGATTCGCGATCTGCTCGGAAGCGCAATCTGGGTCGCCGGCCTGTTCGGCATGACGGTGGAATGGCGCGGCCTCAATCTCCGCCTCCGCCGCGACGGAAGGATTCAACCCGATTAGGCAGCTTCAGACCTGATTATGTTAAACTTAGGTTCTGGAGGCTGTCGTGATTTTGCTGCTTTTTGGTCCGCCCGGCTGTGGCAAAGGTACGCAAGCGACTTCACTTGCTGAAAAATTCCACATACCGGCCATCTCCACTGGCGAAATGTTCCGCGCCGAGTGCAAAGCGGGAACGGAATTGGGCAAGCAGGCCAGCGTCATCATGCAGGCCGGCGGCTTGGTGAGCGATGACATCGTCAACGGCATCGTAGCCAGCCGCACTTCGCGGCCGGACTGCAAGAACGGCTTCCTGCTGGATGGATACCCGCGCACGGTGCCGCAGGCGCAGAACTTCGCGACGCTGTTGGCCGAGCGCGACTTGCCTGAGCCGGTAGTGATTCACCTCGACGTGCCGGACAGCATCCTGGTGGCGCGTTTGACCGCCCGCCGCCAATGCCCCAAGTGCTTGAAGATTTACAACCTGCAGTCGCAACCGCCGCGCATCGCGGGTTATTGTGACGACGATGGTTCGGGGCTGCTCACCCGGGAGGACGATCTGGAATCGGTGATCCGCGACCGTCTATATGCCTACAGCCAGCTCACCGGTCCGATTCTGGACTGGTATGGGCCGGCGCGTGTCCATACCGTGGATGGCGCCCAACCGCTTGCGCACGTGGCGCGCTCGATCGAGGAAGCGGTGATCGAAGCTACTGGCACGATTCCCGTTGCCGACCGCTACTAGCCGGCATTTTCTCACGGTTCCGTCTGGCGGCGTGGCGCGGGTATTCCTGCCTGCCGTGTCGAGATTCGTCTCGACATTTCTTGTTGCTCTTACCACGCGCTGAATTAGGAGCCCGCATGTTCTGTATAGTTGGCGTCCCCAGGGGGATTCGAACCCCCGTTACCGCCGTGAAAGAGGGGTCGAAGGCATTTAGCGCACTTTGCAGTGCTTCGCTACAAATCGCATAAGCCCATACCGTGCAGCCGAATCGGACCGATTTTCGCTCGCAGTGCTTCGGCGAGTCTTTGGATTGTTTGGTCTCTAACTCGTCACCATAGCGTCACCAGATTCCACCCGTGGATATTCCGTCAATTCGTTTGAATGTACGCTTCACTGCTTCACTGCGTGGGGTGGCCTGCAGGCACGGCAACACGGATGACCATTGCTTCAGCAACCAACTGACGGAACTCGCTTTTCACGGTTACCGGAATCTTGCCCGTATGAGTCACCCTCGAACGTTCGCGGAAGGCCCGCAACTCGGAATGGGCATAGTTATCCTCCTTCGGGTCGTGCTCGACCTTCAGTTCGTAACCCCTGGAGTTCCCTTGCTGATCCGTGAAGGAGCGAGGAGCGGGAATCTTGGAGACTGGAAACTCTGCTACGCCAAGGTGAAAATAGTCCGGAAAAAGAACGTCCGTCGGTTCGCTATACTTACCTCGGTTAACCGAATCCTCCGGAAGCCGAATATCGACTCCATCGGGGCATGACCCAACAGGCCCAGTAACAGCGATCCGGTAATAGAGGAGTTCTGAAGGCAAGAACTCGGGATCAACAGGCCGGTCGTGCCTGTACATCCGATCCGGTCTATTTGGAGGCGGGTCAAAGTTTGAAGTACTCACGGAGGTCTTGGGTCAGCAGTCAACTGACCTTTATGAACTCATCATCGCCAGGCACCGGCAGTCCAGCTTTGCTTTTACCAGTAACCGGTCGGTGGAAGAGTGGCTGGGATTGTTTGATGACCCTATCCTCGGTAACAGCGCTCTGGACAGGCTGGCAAATGCCAGCTATCAGATTGTTATCGAGGGATCGAGTTACAGGGAAAAACTATCGCCGCACCGGCGAAAGGAGGGATTGACAGCAGTAAAGTAGAAGTAGTACAACTTTAATAATCCCCGGGTGGGTCAAAGAATGTGGTTAGTGATGGGTCAAAGAACGCGGTTTTCGACGGTAACCCCAATGATTGCGAAAATCATGTGCATCAAGAAATCAAATGCGCTGCCTGCGGTTCAACCAATCTGATTAAGATCTCCGATCAAAGTAAAGCGATGTTATTTTTGGGGAGTATGGAAGAAAATCTCGAACCGGTAAAAGTACGCTCGCGACGTGGCAAAAATAGAAGTAATAAATTAATGACAATGTGGTGGTGTTTAGATTGCAAACGATTGTGTTAGAACGAAGTTTTTAATCAAATAGACCAGCAACGGGCCTGGATTATTGGGGGTTGTGTTATGAAAAAGTGAATGATAATAATTTATCATTCCCGAATATTTACAAAATAGGGGTGATTATATGGCAAATAAGGATACTTTTAATAACGCTAAAACACTGTTCAAAATGCATCATGTTTTTGCTCAAACTGTAGCTGAAGAGATTGGAATGGATCGAGCCATCGATTTATCTGCTAAAGCAATGGAGAAAATGGGAGCGATGCCGGACCCACTGATTATAAAGCGGAAAACTACTAAAAAATATAACGCCCGGGCCGCAGAGCCACTGGTCAGAGCTGTATATAATAGTCTCGGCTCAAGCATAAAAATAGTAGAAGAAAGTCCCCACTGCGTTTTGGTGCAGTGTTCCAGATGCCATAATTACGAAGCGGCTCGCGAATTGGGGATAGACCACCCGGTCATTGAGAGGTGGTGCAGAGCGGGCAGAATCAATTTCATAGATACAATGGTTAAACAACTCAATCCTGAACTCAGCTTTCGGCTGGTGAATTTCCGTCCACACCGGAAGATTTCTGCGAAGAGGAGATTGTAGCGATGATTGATTTAGGTTTAAGTGCCTTTGTTTCAGTAAATCTAAACAACAATTTAGAGTAAAAGAGACAATGCCAAAAAGAAGATTGGTTATGTTCCAAATTTATGTTCAGGTTAGACCACTCGTGATCTAGGCTACCTGATCAATTCTTTCGCATAACTTCAGCATAATTTATCCCCCGACAAAGGGGAAAAGGGGCATACAATGACAAGAGTTGATAAAGAGATTTTTATTAACGCGCCTGTAGAAAAAATCTACGATTTTGTGATAAAGCTGAGTAACTTGCTGCAGATTTGGCCCAGTTTGATGCAGATAAAGAACGAGCAGTTGTTGCCCAATGGTGGCTACATACTGAAAATGGTCGGTTTTAATTTTTCGAGGAGGTGATGTACAGTAAATGAGATAATACCGGTTTTACTTTCTATTTATGTTCCCCTATCGAAGAAATAAATTATAAAGGAGAATAAGATGCCAAAATATTTCATGACGTGGGAAGCAGAACTGAGCAAGTATCCTACCGACCCCAAGGAGAGGATGGCGTATCAGACGAAGCATATTGAGATGGTAAAGCAACTTCAGAAGGAAGGTCTGATAAGCGATTGGGGAATTTTTCTGGGCGAATCCAGGGGTTACATGATAAGTGAAAAAAGTTGGACCGATGTTGCCAAGATGACGCTCTCGGACTACCCAGATATTCAATTCAAAACTCACCAGGCATTATCGATAAACGAATACGACAGCGTTGGGAAATCCATGATGAAGTAGACGTATCAAATTCGGTAAGCGTAGACTAAATTCACTAATGAATAACGCATCGCTCATGCCGTGTAAATTTACGACTGCTAAGACCGATAAGAAGCACATGGCTGTGATATTGCAAGAATCGTGATAGAAAGCGAATTTGATAGGTGATCATATGCCGGGGCGGAGCTCCAAACTCCGCTCCGGTCAGCTAAATTAAGCTATATAATCGGACACCAAAGTCTACATATGCAAAATAATAATTGTTAGAAAAAAATAAAGGAGATTTTAACATGGCAATCGATGCAATAAAGATGGCGAACGACTGTAGTAAAGCATGGAATTCCCACGATGTAAATAAGATCTTTGAATTTTATACGGAAGATTGTGTTTACGAAGATTTGGGTCTCGGTGTTGTCAAACATGGTAAAAAAGAATTCACCGATTACATAAATACAATGTTTGCTGATTTCCCCGACATTAAATGGGAAGTAAAGTCGGCTTTCGGGACCAATGATTGGCAGGGCAATGAATGGATCATGTCGGGCACCCATGCGCATAGTACAATGACCAAAAATGCTATACCAGCTACCGGCAAAACATTTTCAATACGCGTTGCTGGAATCTATCAGTTGCGTAATGGCAAGTATAGCCGAGAATCAGTGTATTACAACATGGCTACATTCCTTCAGCAAGTCGGATTAATGCCAGGGCAGCCGAAATAAGTATTTCACCTTTATCCACAAAATAAGGATTGTTAGAAAAAATAAAGGAGGAAAAATAATGTCCACCAAAGAAAACAAAGAGTTGATCCGTCAGGTTATTAAGGAAAGGAATGAGATTGTTGAAGATACCGCCAAACTACGTTCTTGGTGTGAGAAGTATTGTGCACCGGGTTTAGTCCACCATCTTCTCCCTCCAAAAGATTTAGACTGGGAACAAAATATGCAATATTTGGCTACAGTCTTGTCTGCAATTCCAGATTTTAATAAATCCATTGATGATATGGTAGCTGAAGGCGACAAAGTGGTTACCAGACATACCATTCAAGCCACTCATAAGGCAACCATTGCAGGAATCCCTGCCACCGGAAAGCATGTTTCAATAAAAGGGAGTGATATTTACAAAATCGAGGGGAATAAAATCCTGGAATGGTGGGAGTTTAATGATATGTTGAGTTTGATGACCCAGATTGGAGCAGTTATTAGCCCGCCACCAAGAAAATAGGATGCCACAGAGGCAAGGTATCTCTCAAATTCGATTTGATGGGATGCTTGACTGAAATAACACGGGTAACATTATTGGTTTCATTTTTTTAGAATAAGATAATAAACAATATATTTTTTAATAGGAGTAATTAAAATGGCGAATAAGGATACTTTCGATGGTGTAAAAGCTGGCCTCATGATGTACGATGCGTTGCTTCTCGGTGTAGCCGAACAGTTGGGAATGGAACGGGCAGTTGCCTTGCAGTCCAAAGTGATGGAGAAAATGGGCACAATGCAAGGTAAGGTGATTAAAAAACAAGTCGGTGATAAAAAGTTGATCCCCAAATAGGCGGGAGCACTTGTCCACCGCGGCATGGAGCAATTTGTCTCTCTATTAAAGTGGTGGAAAACAGCCCTAAGAGGGTCTTAACCCAGTGCACTGAATGCACTTATTATGCAGCAGGTCATGAACTTGGTATGGACGACAAGACCATTGAGATGTTTTGCCGGGTTGAAGGGATTAATCTGTAGCCCATAGTGAAGCAACTCAACCCCAAACTCAGCGCTCGGGTGGTGAGGTCCGTTCCTTACCCAATGATTTTTGCAAAGAAGAGATTGTATTAGTGTAGGCGCGTTCGTTGCCTGAATATGACCTGTTTAAGCAGATGTACTGCATTGATGATGCCCGATTTAACAAAGAGACCGCTTATCGGGAGTTATGTTATGAAACACTGCTATTAACGTAGTACGACTACATCTGCGAAATAATAAAAATGGTTAGAAAAATAAAGGAGGCATCCAGATGGCAAGGAATACTAAAAAGATAATAGATGATTATATAGCAGCTGGAATTCACATGACGCAAATAAGATGCTTTCCTTTTTTACGGACGACGGTGTTATAGATGATTTGGCACTCGGGAAAGTCAGTAATGGCAAAAAGGAATTGGATAACGTCATCAAATCTACCCTCGTTGATGTTCCCGACGTAAAGTTTGAGGAAAAGAGTTTTTTCGTGGCTGGTGGCTGGGCAGGCCAAGAGTGGGTCATGTCCGGTACTAATGCTCACAGCCCAATATCTGGAATGCCAGCTACCGGCAAGACGTTTTCTGTACGCGGTGCTACGATCTATCACTTACAAGATGGCAAGATAAGTCGAGAAACAGACTATTATAACTTGGTGACAATACTTCAACAACTCGGGTTAATGCCATGGCAGCCGAAATAATCACGACAGCGAAATAAAATTGTTAAGAAATAAAAGAATAGGGAGGCATTAACATGGCAACAAACACATATAAGATGTCTAACGACCTTAATGTACCAGGGAATTCACAGATAAGTGATAAAGAAACATTGAAAATTTTGGACGAACATAAAAAGTATTTTGAGACCGGAAAGACAAAAAATATTGATTTCAGAATCAAACAACTAGTCAAACTCAAGCAGGTAATTGAAGCCAATGAGGAATCGATCATTGGAGCATTGCATCAGGATCTTCACAAATCGAGATATGAGGCATTTGTATTCGAAATAATACCCGTCTATAACAGTATCAGGCTCTCAATCAAAAACGACCCGTATTCGAACCTGCTCGAGTGTCTTGTGGTCCAGCTTCCGCCCGTCGTTGTCTCGCATACCCAATATACTACCACAAAATGGAAGAAAAGTCTAGTTACTTATGAACTTATTAGTAACGATGAAACTCTTATGTTGATTTTTAATCTACGTGGCAAATTTAGAGATTAAATCCACCAATTATAAATCGATTACGGCTTTACATTCATCGACGTCCAGTGATTCAATGGTAAACCCGAGGTTTCGGGCCAGGCCAATCATCTTCACGTTATCCCTGAGAATAACACCGTACATGCTTTTAAGACCCTTCTCCTGGGCTATACCGATGAGCATATCGGTGAGTTTATGCCCTAAACTAACCCGCTGAAAATCATCAGCGACGAGAGTCGCAAATTCTCCGGTGTCGGTACCCGGTTCAATAATTAACCTTCCTACGCCAACATTCCTTCTTTTCCCACTTGAATTATATTCGGCCACAATAGCAATTTCACGGCCGTAGTCAATATTGCAAAAGCGGCTGAGCATTTCGTGAGAGATATCTTTAATTATGTAGAAGAAACGAAACCGGGACGACTCAGGAGACAATCCTGCCAGCAGTTCATGTTCCAGCGGCTCGTCCTCCGGTCTGATTGGTCTTAGTAAAACGGACCGCCCGTCACGGCATAACCAGGGTTGTATGTATCTGGTGGGATAAGGCGAAATAATCAGGTGAGAAAATTCACTCGGCTGATTCTTTACGACTTCTTCATCGAGGATAATACGAGCATCCAGCGCAATTACCTTTTCACCAGCCACCACCAGCGGATTAACATCCAACTCCTTTATTTCTGGGAAATCAATAATCATGTTAGAAAGTCTAATGAGGGTTTCATCAAGCAACTTGAGATTTGCCGCCGGCCTCTTGCCGAACCCTTTCGAGAGCATTTCGCAAACATTGGTACGTTCAATAAGCATGCGTGCCAATCTCCTATTCAAAGGGGGTAACCCGATGGCCACATCTTTATAGAACTCTGTTTCTGTTCCACCCTGTCCAAATATGATTACGGGTCCAAGTGTTGGATCTTTTTTACTGCCGATTATTAATTCATAATCATAGTCAGTAATCATTTTCTGTATTGTCACACCATCAAGATGTGCGTCAGGTACATGTTTGTTAACGTTTTCCAGCATTTCCTTGTAGGCTTTTCGCACCTCATCAGCCGATTTAAGGTATAATTGCACGCCGCCGACATCAGATTTATGGGAAATATCAGAAGATTGTATTTTCATGACTACCGGGTATCCGACACCTGATGCGATGCTTGCCGCCGCATTAACATCGCTGGCAAAATACGGTAGGGTGACATTGATCCGATAGGTATTGAGAAATTTCTTTGAATCATCTTCACTTAATACAAACCTGCCTGAACGAGCAGCTTTGCCAACCAGTAGTTTGAGGTGGTTCTTCGGTGTGCCCACATCAAGCGGCATATCCTCCGGTGTTTCATAAAGATTTTTCAAATTCATTGCGTACCGATACGAATACATGTAAGTTTTAACAGCTTCTTCCGGGAACTCATAAGTCGGTACTTTGTTTTCGTAGAATAACTGCCGTGCCTTTTCTACTTCTGTTCCTCCCATTAGTACGGTCAATATGGGCTTAGTACTCTTATTGGCAATTTTTGAAATGGCTTGGGCCAGATCGACTGCAGTTGCGACTCCCTGAGGCGTATAGATAACGACAATGCCATGTACTGCCGGGTCCTTAAGCACAATATCAATAGCGCCAGTGTAGAGTTCGACACCGGCATCTCCCAGAATATCGATCGGATTGGATTTGCTCCAGTAGGGGGGCAATATCTGGTTCAGGCTTTTCATGGCAGTATCACTGAGCGAAGCTAGTCTACCGCCTCTGCCGATGAGGGCATCGGTGGCAAGTACTGCCAAACCTCCGGCATTAGTGATAATCGCCAGGTTCTCTCCTTTGGGTAAGATGGCAGTGTCGAGGATAGAGGCACAACCAAATAAATCCTCAATTTCATCAACCCTGACTACTCCGGCCCTATCAAAAACGGCATCATAATAGGAATCTTCCCCGACCATTGCACCTGTATGAGATTTAGCTGCCTGACGGCTCTCCTGGAATTTTCCTGCTTTAATCACGATAATCGGCTTATTGCGAGCAAAACCTCTCACCGCACTCATAAATTTCCTGGTATCCTGCAGGGTATTACCCAATGACTCAAGATAAATAATGATGCTTCTTGTCTGGGAGTCTGCTCCGAAATAATCGATTAAATCGCCGAAGTCAATATCTAGCATCGAGCCCAATGAGGCAAAGGCGCTAAAACCAATATCTCTACTCAGCGGCCCAATCAAGGACAGAAGTACCGAGCGCGCCGCTCTGGGAAAGGAAGGCAATTTTACCCGGTTTTGTCCCTTTGCGGGCAAAAGACGCATTTAACCCGGAACTGGGACGTATAGTACCAAGACAATTCGGCCCCATAATCCGCATGCCGTACTTCTGAGCAAGTTCTTTTATTCTGCGTTTCCCGTTCTTTTCCTTTTTCCCCGGTTTCTTTGAATCCGGAGGAAATAACGATAACGGCCTTAATGCCTGACCTGCCGCATTCTTCCACAATATTAGGAACAGTTTCTGCCGGGGTCGCAATAATAGCAAGTTCCGGCACCTCCGGCAAGGCAGAAAGTACTGGATAGCATTTGGTATCCATTAATTGTTCATGCTTGGGGTGGACTATGCAGTATCTTCCGCTTATCTTTCGATGTCAGCAAATTCGCCAGAGTAGATTGACCGACTGAACCTAGTCTCTCACTCGCGCCAAACAAGACTATGCTTTTAGGGTTGAAAAAAAGATCTATGATATCCATGTGACCTCCTCGCCACGTTCATCGATTTATACCATCGAAAGAGTCATCAGTGTCTGGAAATGAGTTTTTAATTACGCAAATTCTAACACCAACTATGGATGGAGGCAAAATCCCCATTGTTTTTCATATACTAAAGGGTGCGTAAGTAAATGGACACGTCAGGCTACGATGTAACGCAGATTTGGATCGGCGAAGAAGCCACGAATCAGACAGGGGAGTTTCTGCAGTCGACGCATGGCAGCAACGGCTTTACTTCTGAGGTTTCCTTTGGCCTGGTCGATACCGGCGCGACCGATGCGGTCGGCTTTGACGTTCTTCCATACCCACTCGTCGGGGTTGAGTTCAGGCGAATAAGCCGGGAACTGGAACAGGCACAGTTGTCCATGGGTCGAAGCCACGAAGTCTTTGACTGCTTTGGACCGGTGGACAGGATGGCCGTCGACAATGAGAAATACCGAGCCACTGGTGTCGTGCATCAGTCGCTTGCAGAAGTTGATGAAAGTGGCGGATTCGAACTTACCTGCGTAGGTGGAGAAACGCAAAGCTCCCTGCGCGCTCAGTGCAGAGATAAGGTTGATCGAATCGCGGGTACCGGTGGTGCGTACGACCGGAGTCTGCCCGACTGGTGCCCAGGTGGTGCCGGCATGGAAGTCAGTGCGCACCCCCGCCTCATCACCGAAGTAGATGGTCGCCCCACGGCGGCAGCCTCAGTGCGGATGGCCGGATACATTTCGCTCTTCCATCGCTCCACGGAGAGAATGAATCCCGTAGCTTGTCAAAAGAACCAGTGTCATCTGATCATTGAATATTGGACTCGGCGCAAGGGCGCGACTTTCGCTTCTTCTTGGTTAACCGGTTTGCCAACATTGGCAAACCCCAGCTTGATTCTGGAATCGTTGGCGGTGGGATAGTCATTTTGGCCGATGGTTTGTTTGCTGCCGTGGTGGCTTTTGCTGCTGCCATGGCCTTTTGATTGGACAACAATGACAATTTCATAATTCTGGAACATATCCGTCCACCTATCGGGGTCTCATTAGCCGCTATTAGAAACGGCAAAAAATAGGGTAGTCCAACAATCGGCATTTGAAGGACAGATTGGGAATGTATAACAATACCGACGCAAATGCAAATATCATTTTATCTTTTGTAAATTGAAAACTCGCGACTTTCTACTTGAGAAGCATATAAAACATAAGGTGCAATACTACGGCCGGAAGAAGAGACGTAAGCTCGAGCAGTTATCATCTGCGCCAATGAAGATCCACTCAGGTTCAGTTTTCGTTCAACGTAACTTTTAGAAATCCGTGAACTTTGTTGTTTGTTTTCTTTTGTGGACATTATTTTTCCTCCTAATATTTTTAATTGGAAATTTTATGGCGCCAAGGATAAAGAGCAAGAAAAACAACAGCGAAGAAGGCATGCATGATAATTAGCGCTGCCGCATGCCCGAATGTAATGTCACTCCTGCCGACTGAATACAACTCGACTGCTACGCCAAGAATACACCAAACTATAGCGAACCTCACCCAGTTAATGTGCCGCAGTGGGTCCCGCGCAGCAATGATGAGAAAGACACTGGGGGCGATAAGGCAGTAACCTAACGTTGCCATAGTATATTTTAGATAACCGGCCACCTCACTAACACCACTCTTGCTCGCTAATGTGCCGGGAGAAAAAATAAGCAGCAAACCGAATAAAATTCCTACCACACCGAAGACAATCAATGCTACCTTTAGCGCTCGTATCATTCTTTACCCCCTTAAAATGTTCGATAATCAAGGCTTAAAATCATTTGTTTCAATATCTTGATTTCACTCGTAAAAAGCGTATTTGCCGTCTATTTCGGCTGCACTGGCATTAACCCAAGTTGCTGCAGCATTGTCGCGATATTATAATAGGCTGATTCTCGGCTAACTTTGCCTTTGCGTAACTGAAGGATTAAAGCCCCACGTACAGAAAAGGTCTTTCCGGTAGCTGGCACTCCAGGCATGCTGCGAGTAGTATGAGTATGAGTACCTGACATGACATACTCAACACCTATCCAATCATCAGTTCCAAAAACAGTTTTTAACTCCCACTTGATGTCGGGATTGTTAGTAAAACTGGTGTTGAGAAAGTCAGTAAATTCCTTTTTGCCATGATTTACAAGTCCAATGGCTGCATCTTCGAACATACAATCGTCTGTATAGAAGGAAAGAATTTTGTTTGCGTCATGTGAATCCCATGCTGCCATACAATCGTTCATATTTTTTTACGTTTATTGCCATATTAATGCCTCCTTTAATTTTTATAACAGTTATTATTTTGCAAATGTAGGCCTACCGATTACTTCGCGCTGACCTGGCATTATCCCGACTCGCTGGAGCATTGTCACCAAGTTATAATAGTTACATAATGGTGCTGCCTCCTCTGATTATTGCAACAAATTGTGTGCTGTCAAAATGAGTGCTGTTAAAAGCTGCTGGTCTCCAGAAGCTTCTATTTGCTCCATCGTCAAGTTTTTTTCGGTGTCGGGGGTAAGTGGATCAACTCCAGAAGCAAGAGACACGGTAACATCGGGGGTTAAACCAACGTGCCAAATACCTTTACCGGAAGGAGTCAGCCATTCCATTACGCTAAGTTGGATTTCTGAACCATCGGAGAGGGAAAAATAATTAACGATAGTCCCTGATCCAAATGTGGTATTGCCAATGAGTTTAGCTCTTCCTTGGGACTGAAGTGCTCCCGCTACGATTTCAGCTGCGGAAATTGTTCTTTGGTTGACCAATACAACAAGGGGTAGATCCGTTTTCGTTACATTTGTTAATACGGCGTTTTTTGTAATTTTCCCACTGGCGTCTTTTTCCTCGACAACATAACCGCTATTAAGAAAACGGCTTGCTACACCGATCGCCTCATTCACAAGTCCTCCCGGATTATTTCGAAGATCAAGAATGATGGCTGTAGCCCCCTGGGTTTTTATTGCCGATAATGCCGTATCTAATTCGGTCGAAGTACCCTGATAAAAATTATCCAGTCGCAAATCCGCGATTGAAGTACCAGGCAACATCTCCCAAGTAACACTATTTATCTCTATAGTGGCTCTGACGATCGTAATGTCACTCGTTGTTCCGGCGGGGCTTTGAATAGTGAGGGTGACGGATGTTCCGGCTGGACCCATGATGTTGCTGGCTGCTTCTTCCATACTAGTAACCGGCTGCCCATTAACATCGAGAATGATATCTCCAGGCTGCAGTCCGGCTTTCTGTGCAGGAGACCCATCCACTGGAGCCACAATAAACACAACACCGTTTGTCTCAGATACATACAACCCGATGCCTTGTAGTTGTGTTTCGTTCTGTTGCTTTACTTCCTCAGGAGTAAGAAAAACGCTGTTGCCAGTATCACCGAGAGAATTAACCATACCGTCAATAGTTGCATAAGCCAATGTTTGTGGCTTGGTTGCCGTTTGATCCACATAATTCTTACTGACGATATTCCACGCCTTTTCTACCAGTTGGAATTCCGAAACACTGGCTTTGGAAACAGTTAAATACTGCCTTTGTACAAATATGCCTGTCCCCATTCCGACTGCAAATACAACGACCAGGATGCAACAAAAAACAACTATACGTATTTTTTTCATGTGATTCCCCATTTTCTGATTTATTGCCAAAGGTTTGTCCAATTGGGCCATCTTAAATGCCTCATTTATTTTTGAATAATTATTATCTCCCTGATACGGGTATCATATTTAGCTCAGCTGTGTTGAATACTACTCTTTGCTTTATTTTCAGGTGATAATATAAAGATCGCATCAACACAATCGCTTACAGTTTAAACACCACCACAATGTCGTAAATTTATTCCTTTTGCCAGAAACATGGGAATCTATTTTATTTGGTTCCAAAGTATCTCCATTGTTTCTCAAAAATAACATAGCCTTACTATAATCCGAGATCTTAATCAGATTGGTTGAACCGCAAGTAGTACATTTGGGTTCTGTATTTACGAGGTCTTCACAATCACGAACATGTTCAGCTGTGTCGGCAAAAAGGTCACTAATTTTTTCTAATTCAAAGGGATCCATTTCTTAAACCCCCTAAAAATACAGCATTTATAAACTAGAAAACTTTTTAGAAATCGGGATCAATGTCTTCTTAATTAATCCTTATTGTGTGTCATTGTTTTTGCCCTGACATACAACGGTTGAAGTCAAGGAAATTAGTTGAATCCCCATGTCGGACAACCTGAGCAACAACCCATAGAGTGCCGACTGGTCCCGTACCGAACCGGTTAAAACTGTTTCGGTTTGTTGGTAATTGATGGAAAGTCCTTCTAACCAATCCGACCAGTTTTTGTCAATTTGTCCTTTGATACGAATTTCAACCTGTTCCATGTTTTTTCGACCTATAACTTTTGTCTTCTAAATTTTAATCGTCTGCGGACTGGTTGTAATCAATCTGAAGATTGATTTTTAGATTGATTTTTTATAGCAATGTAGGCACTAAAATAGGAAAACCGCACAAACTGGAATATGTTAAATAATGGAAAGAAGAGTGTAATAGTAAGAAGAGTGTAATAGTAAGTGTAACAACGGAAACGTCGCTCGGAACCAATAAGGATAATAGTTACTTATTGCAGCAAGAAACACGAACCGAGTGAAGAAGGTTGCCTTTATTTCAATTGAAGATCTTTACAGCAGTGCAAGATGTTATTAGCGATGCAACTAACACTATGAATAAAACTGCAAACAATAACTTCTTGGCCATTTCATCCTCCTAACAAATAAGTTAAGAGGATTATACATCTTTCACAGTGTTATTCATATACATGCTAATTGACATTGTTGGTTTTGTATTGATAGGATTTGGTTAAGTCGGGAGAGGGGGAAATTTTGGGACAGGTCAATTCTAGAAACATGATTGATTTGTTCTACGGACTAGCTTTAATCGTCTTTAAAATAGTCTTTGTTGTAGCAATCTATCGAACAATCAAGTAACAAAACTCCAAATGCATCAATCCCTCTCTCCCGACCCGAAATAAGCAATTTTATTCAGTTTCATTTCAAAATGATACACTACCTATATCTCATTATCCTTGACTTCTGAGTAAAACAGAGTGATGTATATGGTAACACTATAAAAAGGAGTTACTGCAATGCATGACGAAACAGAACTGATTATCCCCGACTACGACCCATATAATCCCAAACCTTATCCAGGAGACATCAAACCAGGCTACTACAGCCAAGCCAAGGTCAAGAGGCTTCTGAAGAAGCACAAGGACAATCCTGGTGCGCTACGATTCCTCCGGGACATGCTGGAGGAATGAGATGACTGAAAATACAATCATTAACTTCAGTGACACGGCCATCGGCTGGCAGCGGGCTTTCTATGCCTTCCTAGCCGA
>CAWJLI010000064.1:0-25588 GCA_963843095.1 Bryobacterales bacterium | reverse complement strand
CTGGCGGGCGAGGCTCAGCAAGTAGACATCTTCGAGCGAGGAGTTGACCCGGCGGAAGCCCTCGCCGGGGCTGGATTCGGCGTAGACGCGGACCTCGTGCAGGCCGCCGATCAGGTGAGTGGAGATGACGTTGAAGGCGGTTTCCAGGGCGCGGGGCTCGTCGTCCGTGGCCACCATCCTGGACCATATCTTTCCGCGCAGGGATTCGAGCACCTCGGCCGAAGCGCCTTCGACGAGAAGTTCGCCATTGGAAATGATGGCCATGCGCGGGCAGAGCTCGCGCACATCGTCAACGATGTGGGTGGAAAGGATGCCGGTCATGTTGGATCCGATAGCGCTGAGCAGGTTGAGAAAACGGTTGCGCTCCGCGGGATCGAGACCGGCGGTGGGCTCGCCGACGATAATCAGCTTCGGGTTGGCGAGCAGGGCCTGGGCAATGCCGAAGCGCTGTTTTCATGCCACCGGAGTAGGTGCTGAGGGCCTTCTTGCGCTCACTCCACAGATTGATCTGGTTCAGGATCGCTTCGACCATTTGCTTACGTTCCGTCTTGTTGGTGACACCTTTCATGACCGCCAGGTGTTGCAGCATGTCATAGGCGGACAGCTTCGGGCACACACCGAACTCCTGCGGCAGATAACCGAGGATCATGCGCACCTCGTCCTTTTGGGTGAGCACGTTCAGCCCGTCAAGATCGATCGAGCCGGTGTCGGAATCCTGCAGCGTGGCAATTGTGCGCATGAGCGAGGAACTGTCCTCCGATTCTTGGTGTTTTATCGCACTCTTCTCTGCCAACTCCGGCGCGGTGCAAGCGCGACCGAGCCTCGCTCGGGTCCCTCGATGATACATCCTCTAGGTTGGACGTTGAAACAGCGGCGAAATTTCATCGCGTGTTTCGCCAGGAGGGCGCGGGCGCCCCAATGGGACGCGTTCACAGCGTCACAAAGCGGGTGCGGGCTGTTTCAAAACCCACCCTTCCCAAGTGACGCTCGCTGGCCAACTTCAGGTAACGGAGCGTATTCCAGTCCAGGTCCCAGTACGCTTTGGCGGCGTATGCGTCCAGCATGACTGGATCGGTTCCGGCAATCACGGTCTTTTTCAAGGCCACGTCGGCAAGATTCCCTCCACTGGGCCCGTTCCGCAAAAGCACCCGATAGGCATCGATAAGAGTCAACGTAGGACGCATGAAATCGGCCAGGTCCACCAGGCTTTCGTGAATGTGCTGATGCAGCCGCTGGCGCGCGCCGCCCAGGATGCCGTACCAGTTCTTCATTCCCAGCGAGGCGCCGGTCAGGCTGTGGTGCTTGGCAACGGGCAGGTTGATCATCTTATCGGCGCTCAGAAAGGGCTCCAGCACCGGCCAGGAGGTCAGCACCTCGCCCGCGCAGATCGACCTCGCGGAACAGGCGATCCTCGGCGAGGACCACATCGGCGCCCGCCGCGCGGGCGGCCGCGGCAATGCCGCTGCGCGCGAAGCAGGATCGCGGGTCGTTGATGCTGACATCCGTCACGATGGCGCGCCGGGCGCCGGCCTCCAGGCAAAGCCGGCACACTTCGGCGACCACCAGCGGATTGGTGTTGGCGGCTTGTTCGGCCGTGCGATCCCAGGCGGCGTTGGGCTTGATGACCACTACGTCGCCGCGCGAGATGAAGCGGCGGATGCCTCCCAGTTCCTGGATCGCCCGCCGCGCCATGCGCGCGGGGTCGTCGCCCTGGATGACCACCATTTCGGGCAGCGCCGCATCCGCGGGAACCTGAAAGTTCGTGCGCACGGTGGATGCGGCCGGCGCCGCGGTGCGCCGGCCGCGCCCGTTCAGCCACACGCCAAGCCCGGCGGCAGCGGCGGCCACGCCACCCAGACGAAGCAGCCGGATCATCGCTTCGCGCCGTCCCGCCGGTGTCGCGTCGAGATCCATGGCTGGTGCGCCTTTGACTTCAAGACCAGTTTACGTCTAATCCTGGAGGTGTGAAGGCCGGATTCGGAGCTCGGGCGGTTCTTATCCTGATTGGCTTCACCGCCGCCATCGCCCAGATCGTGCTGCTGCGCGAGCTGATGGTGGTTTTCTACGGCAACGAGAGCTCCCTCGGGCTGATGCTGGCAAGCTGGTTCTTCTGGACGGCCGCGGGCAGCGCTCTGGCCGGGCGCTTTGCCGCGCGCGCGCGACAACCGCGCCGCCTGATGGCCGCCATCCAGGTGCTGATCGCCGTCATCCTGCCGTGTACGATCCTGGCCGTGCGCGCCGCAAAGGGCCTGCTGCAAACGGTGCCCGGCGAGGTGCTGGGGCCCGGCACCATGCTGCTCACTTCGGTTTCCGTTCTTGGCCCGCTCTGCATCCTTTCCGGCGCCCTTTTCACGGTTGGCAGCAAGGTTTACCAGACGGCTGCCACGGCGTCCGCTGGCGAGGCCACAGGTTCGGTTTATTTATGGGAAGCCGTGGGATCGTCGGGCGGCGGCGTGGTGGCGGGATTGCTGCTGATCCGAGTATTTGAGTTCGCTCGACATCGCCTGGTTGCTGGCCCTGCTGAATCTGATGGCAGCCTGCGGCCTTGCCATCGTCGAGCCGGCCGCTGCGTCGCGCGGCCATAGCTGGCTTGGTTGGCATTGCCGCCGTGCTCGCGTTTTCCGGCTGGCCACAGAGATGGGAAGCCATCTCCCAGGCGCGCTTCTGGCGCGGCCAGCACCTGGTCGCCACGCGCAACTCGGTTTACGGAAGCCTGGCCGTAATCGGGACGGAAGGAAGCCGGAGCGTCTACGAGAATGGCGTGGTTCTGTTCAACGTGCCCGATCCGCCCGCCGCCGAGGAGGCCGTTCACTACGCGTTGCTGGAGCATCCGTCACCGCGCAGTCTCCTGCTCATTGGCGGAGGGCTCAACGGGAGCATCGCCCAGGCCCTGCGCCACCCCACGCTGGAACGGGTGGATTATGTGGAACTCGATCCCGCCATCCTGGGCCTGGCGCGAGAGTACTTTCCGAGCCAGTGGCTCGCCCTGCGGGCAGATCCTCGCGTGCACGTGCACGTAACCGATGGCCGGCTGTTTCTGAAGACCACGCAGTCCACCTTCGATGTCGTGATCGTCAATCTGCCGGAGCCGCAGAACGCCCAACTGAACCGCTTCTACACGGCCGAGTTTTTCCGCGAGGTCTCGCGAAAGGCTCACGCGAACCGGTCTCCTCTCGTTCCAGTTGAGATCATCGGAAAACTACATCGGCCCGGAGCTTGGGCAATTCCTGCGCTCCATTCACAAGAGCCTGCTGGCGGTGTTCCCGGAAGTCACCGCCATTCCAGGCGAGACGATTCACTTCTTCGCGGCGCGGCAGGCGGGCGTGCTGGCCGGGGGCGCGGACGAGTTGCTGGCGCGCCTGCACGCGCGCCATCTGGAAACCAGCTATGTCAGCGAATACTTCATCCCCTTTCGCATGATGCCGGACCGTGTGCTGGACATGGACACGCAGATCCGCCCGCTGGCAGGGACGCCCGTCAACCGCGATTTTGCGCCGGTGGCTTATTATTTCGACGTGGCGTTGTGGAGCAGCCAATTCAACCAGGGCTATCGCCGCCTTTTCCGTGCAATGGCCGAAGTCAGTTTCGGAACCATCTTGGCTGCGGTCGGATTCGTACTGGCGCTGCTGGTTGTGGGAGGGCGCTTTTTGACTGATAGGCCACATCGGGTTCGCATTCGCGGCTGGCTTCTGCACGGCTGCCACGGGATTCACCATGATCGGGCTGGAGATGCTGCTGCTATTGGCGTTCCAGGCGGTGTACGGCTACGTGTACCAGCAACTCGCGGTGTTGATTGCGGCCTTCATGGCGGGAATGGCGTTGGGAAGTTGGCTCGAGTTGCGGCGAGCGGCGCATGGCGGGATGCGCGTTCTCGCGATCACGCAGGTGCTGGCCGCGGCGGCGCCGCTGCTTCTGCTGGGGCTGTTCGAGGCAATCGGGCGAGCCAACAGCACGCTGACCCTGCTCGCCAGCCAGATTGCATTTCCCGCCCTGGCGCTGGTTTCCGGCATGCTTGGGCGGATACGAGTTTGCGGTTGCCAGCCGGATCTTCTTTGGCGGAACAGCCACAAATAATCCCGTGCCCCATCGTCCCGGCACGCTCTATGCGCTCGACCTTGCCGGCTCGTGCCTGGGCGCGGTTCTGTTTAGCGCCTGGTTGATTCCCATGTTTGGCTTTCTTAAAACGGCGCAGTTGTTGGCGCTGGTGAGCCTGGCGGCGGCGATGGCCATCTTCGTAAGCCGGCCTCCTCTCTGGTTTCGCAGTAAGCTCCCGTCAGGTCCTCAACCAGGGCCTGATTACCCGCCAATACCCGGGCCATTATAATCGCCAGCCGGCTCCGGCAGGAGGATCACGCCGACTATGGACACCACAGCGGCTGGGACGGCTAAGTACCAATAGCGCGCCAGACTGTGGGCTAGCCAAAGCCACGCAAGAGCGGTTCCCCCTGCGAGTGTCGCCACCATCTCGACAAATGTGATCCACCCGCTTTGGTGCTCGATGTCAATGAGTTCTCTTCCTGTCTTCTTGCGTTTTCGACCTATCTTCACGATTAAAGCGACCAAACCCGCGTAGAACAACAGGGTGGCTGGAAGGGATATAAACCAGTAGCGAATCAGTGGGTCATTGAATGCAAAAAGCATACAAAGAAGGACTAGGATGGGTCCCCTTGTGAGGAGCTTATCTCCTATCTGCCGCATGCGTTACATCTCCTAGGTCGAAGACAGCGAACCTCCCGCCACTTATCAAAACAGCGAGACTGGCTTAGTGAATTCCGCAAACAGATCCAGCGGAGCGAGCGCCGCAACCGGTCCGCTCTCGCCGAACACCAGCGCGGTGAAACGGAAGAGTTCCGCGTCGGCATCCTGCCACGCACGCCCAGGGAGGCCGGCCTTGTGACAAACCTCCTGCAGAAACGTGGCCCGGTCCCATTTCTCTTCGCTCGCAACCTGCGGCAGCAACAAGCCCTCGCGGCCGTGCTCGTGGATCAGCAAGCCGTGCTGCCCAACGCGGATCTCCTGGATGTCCATCACGCGGCGCAGCGGGGATAACACCGAGATCTCGTAATGCAGGTCCGCCAGTTCGCTCGCGCGTGACCGGGAGGAAGCGGTTGTCTCTGAGCGCTGCCATCATCGCCACTTCGCGCACGGTGAGGATACAGGGGTTTGACCGGCGCCACGGATCCGATGCAGCCGCGAAGCTCTCCGTTCTTCGTCAAAGTTACGAACGCCCCGCGCTCCTGCGCGAGCGCCTCCAGTCCGCCGGTGGAACACTCGTAAGCCTTGCCCTCGCGGACCGCGGTTTCGACCGACTTGCGAGCGATCTTGAGCAGCGCGCATCCTTCTCCGGCTTGGTGAGCGAAAACGGCGCCTCATCGGTCTTGGCCGCGCCCGCGGCCTTCACCAGCGCAACCGCGCCGTAGCCGACCACGCGGCTGTGGTCGCCGGTGACGTCGCCGGTATTGGCGTAATGGAGGACAGTGGCCTGGTTGGCTCCCAACCGCTCGGCGGCGATCATGATGGCCACGATCGGCCCTCCGCCACATGCCTCCCAGATGCGCAGATCGAGATTGCGCGACAAGTCGAAGTAATCGTACTCTCCGATGGCTTTCAGTGTCTTATGGTCGTCTCTTACCGCCTCGTCGTAAGTGTGATAGTGCGAGAGGTCGGAGCTGGCCACGATGAGCGTGTTGGTTCCCTGCGACCAGCTTTGCCAGCGCCACGCCGAGGGCGCGGCAGGCATCGTAGCTCTGATCTCCCATGATCACCGGCACAAGCTCGAACTGCCCGAGCACGCGTTGCAGGAAGGGCAGTTGGACCTCGATGGAATGCTCCGGGCGTTCGCGGAGTCGGCGTATGGCCCGCCCCCGAAAGCTGGATCGTCGGGACTCATCTTGGCGAGCTTTGCGGCGAAAGCCTGGTCCACGGGAACCTGGCCGAACGGGGTCGTGTAGGCGGCGCCGTCATACACGGATGAGTAATCGAAGCCTTCGTAATGCGAGGGTGCAATCACCACCACGCGGTCGAATTTGCGGCCCTTCAACAATGCATACGAGTACGCGGCAACCGGACCCGAATACTGATAGCCCGCGTGCGGCGCCACCAGCGCCACCACGTTCTCGAGCGGCGGCGGTGCGGCTTTCGCGAGGAAGCCGTCGATCATCTTCCCGAGTTCCTTCGGATCGGCTGGATAGAATGTCCCCGCAACCGCCGGTGGCCTGACCTTGCGGCGCTTGTCCGCCGCGGCAGGAAGCTTCCTCGACCAGCAGGACAAGCGCTCAAGATCAGGGACAACGCGATGATGCCGAAAGACAGATCTTCATATGCGGTGTGCTCCGTCCCAAATCCCGGGAATGGCTTGCTGGCAGAACCGGCACTTACCCCCGTCCAGGTGCATCGCTCGGACGGTGAAGCCGGCGCGCTCTACCACGACGCGGCGGCATTTCGGGCACCAGGTACTCTCGGCCGGATGGCCGGGAACATTGCCGATATACACGTAATGCAGGCCCTCGGCGTCGCAGATCGCCTTGGCGCGTTCGAGCGTCGGCAAGGGCGTCGGCGGAAGGTTCTTCAACAGGTACTCGGGATGGAAGCGCGAGAAGTGCAGCGGGACATCCGGGCCGAGTTCCGCTTTGATCCAGCGGGCCAGCCCGCGGAACTCCTCGTCGGTATCGTTCAAGGTCGGCACCACCAGGTAGACCACTTCGTTCCAGGTGCCTTGCTTGCGGATGGTCGACCAGGGTGTTCAGCACCGGCTTCAGTTCGCCGTTGACGACCTCTTTGTAGAACTTCTCGGAGAAGGCTTTGAGATCGATCTTGATGGCATCCACGCGGGCGCACAACTGTTTCAGCGGCTCTTCCTGGATATAGCCGCCGCTGATGACTACGCTTTTCACGCCCGCGGCGCGGCCGGCCGCCGCCGAATCCAGGACGTATTCGGAAAAGACCACCGGCTCGCTGTAGGTGTAGGCGATGGAAGGGCACTGGTTCTGGCGGGACAGGGCGGCCAGGTCCTTAGGCGGAATGAAGGTGCTGTTCACCTGTTCCGGACGGACTCTGCGAGATGTCCCAGTTCTGGCACATTTTGCAATTGACGTTGCAGCCCGCCGTGGCTACCGAAAATGCCATGCTGCCCGGCAGGAAATGAAACAGCGGCTTCTTCTCGATGGGATCGACGTGAGCCGCGCAGACGCGCGCATACACCAGCGAGTAGTAAGTGCCGCCGCGGTTTTCGCGCACGCCGCAATAGCCGCGTTCGCGGTCGTCGATCACGCACTCGCGCGGGCAGAGCTTGCACTTGATCTTCTTGTAGGGCAGCTTCTCGTAGAATCGCGCCTCGATGGTGAACCGGGCGTCGGACTCCGCCGCGCCCGCCGCCACGGCCGGCAGCGCCAGTAACTGAACGAAGGCCCTGCGATCCATCGAGTTACACCTCCACCACGCCGATCAGGTTCGGATCGTTAGTCCCGAGCCTGTGGCGGGCATCCGCCGCGGTCGCGATGTAGAGCGGCTCGCGGTGCAACTCTCGCAGCGGCTTCATCCCCTTTTCAGCCCGCTTGCGTTCGAGGATCTGCCAGCCGGTGTAGTCCAGCGCCACCGGGTCGCGCGCCTACAATCAGGCCGTTATACGGCCACGACCATTGCGGCATATAGGAAGGTCCGCCTTCGTACTGGGCCGTCAGTGCGTCGCAAATAGTCAGCCGCACTTTTTGCCGGATCGCCGGGAACATATTGACGTCCGCGACGTAGGGGTCGCCCGCATTCGTGTGGTACTTATTCGGATTGTGAATCGCGCCGAATAAGTTCTTGAGCGCGAGCGTCACGCCGACGATGCCGTGGTCCTTGAGCACGGGCAGGTTGATTACCGCATCGCAGGTGTGCACCAGCGTATTCGAGAGCAGGCTGCCCGCGCTTCCATGGATCGTCAGTTCGTCGTCGTAGCCGGCGGTATCGTTGCCGATGCAGCGGATTCGATCCTTGCGCGAGGCCACGCGGTAGCCGGCGCTCTCCAGGTCGGAGTTCAGCCGGTCCCAGATCACGATGTCCTTCTGCGGGATTCCGGCTTGCTGCAAGCGCTCGCAGATGGCTTCCACCAGCACGGGGCTGGTGGCAGCGCCCTTGCCGGAGAGGCAGTTCACCTTCAGTCCGACCACCTCGCCCGGCCGCGCCACTTTCTTCCAGGCGTCGATCGGGGAATCGCCGCCGTAGAACGACTGCATGGCCCGATCGAGCATCTTCAAGACGCGGCTGGAATCTGGCAGAGCCTCCGGCGCCGCGCAGAGCCGGATCGCGCGCGATGACGACTTTGGACTTTTCAGCCGCGGCAGCTCTGGCCTGCAAACGCCCCCGCCAGGCTGCCTCGCAGAAGCCCCCTGCGAGTGATGCCGTGTTGTGGCCCGACGCGCATTGGCTGTTGCCCCAGGGGCCCGGCTGTTTCAGGTATTCCGATTCCTTTATAGCACTGGGCGCGGAAGCGGGCGAGTGGTCCTTACCGCCCCAGCCTTCCCTCTATGGCCTGCCCCAAGCTCACCAGCGCAGCTTCCGTCTGCGGCGTGTCCTGGTAAGCCACCAGGCGAATGAAGAAAGGGCCGCGGCGAAACGTCAGGCTCTGCCCATAGCTCCTGCCCGCGTCGCCGAGCGCCACCGGCCGGCTTCCGGCGGACGGCTCGGAATCGAAGATCGATCGCGGCGCCCCGCGGCGCGTCCATCAGGTGGATGTCAGCGACGGCCTCCACGGCGTCCCCATAGCGGTAATTCGCCGTGAGCGTGCGGCGGACGCCCGGCCCGCAGATACCGCTCGGCGTCGCCATCCACATACTTCCAGAGATCGGCGGCTTCGAAGATGCGCGTTTCGCCGACCTTCGTCCAGCCCGGCGCGTCGCCACTCTCCGGGAACCAGGACACGGGCTTCGGGCGCGCGTCCCAGCAGGATCTGGTTGGTCTTCGAGCGGCTCTCGCCGGCGCTGGTCACGTAAACGGCCGGGCGATCTCTTACCGGGCAGACATACTCACACGCGCCGCAGCCGACGCAGCGCGCGGGATCGATGTAGGGCTGCCGGACCTGCTTCGTGTTCCCGGTCGAATCGGTCACCTCGGCCGGTCTGCAGGTAGACGGCCTTGGGCGAGGTCGGGCACCACTCCTCGCACACGATGCAGTCGGTGGCCATGGCCCAGGGCAGACATCGGCCGCGGTCGTAGAAAGCCGTGCCGAGACGGATCGGCCGCGTCTCCGCTGTCGGGCGCGAGGGCACCGCCCAGCCTTTCTCCTGCGACGTGAACTCCCAAATCGCGCCGGTGGGGCATACCTGGCCGCAGAGCGTGCAACTGGGCTCGCAATATCCGACGCGCGGCACCAGCACGGGAGTCCAGATGCCCTCCCAGCCCGCTTCGCTGAATGCGGGATGCAAGGCGTTGTTCGGGCACACCTTCATGCACTCGCCGCAGCGGATACAGCGGGCAGGAACTCGCATTCTCGTCGAGCGCCGCCGGAGGCCGGATCAGCCGTTCGTGCGGTTCGGCGCTCGAGGCCGGTATTGGCGCGCAACAGGGGAATCGCGACCGCGCCGGCTACGAGGCCGGTCAGCACCTTCCGCCGCTTGAGATCCGCGCCCTCCATGGTTCCAGGCTGGGAGCCGGCGGAAAAAAGCGGAATCGAATCCCGCTTTCCGGGCAATCGGCCACGCAGTTCATGCACAGATGGCATTCGGCTTTGCGCCACGGCGCGCCGGGAATGGGATCGTCCCCGCCCTGGCAATGGAGCAGGCAACGGTTGCAATCCTCGCAATGGGCCGGGTGCTTTTCCAGTCCCAGAATGGACCAGCGCGAAGCCAGACCCAACAGCGCACCGAGCGGGCACACCGCGCGGCACCAGAAGCGGGTGATGCGCAGATTGAGCGCCAGGATGACGATGAAGATCGCTCCCAGCAGGAAACCCTGGCGGAAATACGCCTGCTTGAAGCCGAGCAGGACGGCCGGCAGAAGCGGAATGACCGTGGCCCGGTCCGGGCAGTGCGTTCAGCGCGTAGTTACACGCCGGCAGAATCGAAAGCGCGAGAGATCGCACGGTCAGCGCGATTGGGTCGAGAATCCCCACCAGCGCACCGCCCAGCAAAGCCGCCACCAGCAAAGCGAAAAGCAGATAGTATTTGAAGCCTTGCCACGGTTTGTAACGGTTGGAAGCGATGCGTCGAAGGCCGGATTTCTTCTCCGATCGGATGTTGCTAACCAGATGGTTCAGTGTCCCGAGCGGGCAGATCCAGCCGCAGAAGAATCGTCCCAGGAATAGCGTCGGGATGAGGATCGCCAGGCTCCAGAGCAATCCGCGATAGAGCGCGCGCGTGGCCAGCGCATTCGCGATGGCGACTAATGGGTCGGTCTCCAGAAAAGCGCGCACGGCGGACGGCAGGCGGAACTCGACCCCGCCGGGCGGGAAAGAGCCGCGCAATCCGGTTTTGCAGAGAAGGACCAGGAACAGTCCGAGAAAGAGGGTCTGCGACAGCCGGCGCAGCCTGGGCAGGGTCAACCAACTCCGAACAATCGAGCGGTTGCGTGCGGGTTGTAGACTGCGAGACCCGCGAGACAAAGCTTTCAAACTCAAGTATACACTTTGGCTACGCGAATCTCGCGCCGGCACTTCGGCGGTAGGACAGGCGATCTGTTATTGTCGCCGAAAACTTTCGCTAGCGCCAGCGGTGTACAACTCTCAACTTTCGCTTACGCGCCCGCTTGTTTGGCAGCTTCCGCCCGCTTCGCAGCCCAGCGCTTCTTGGTGGCGGCGATGATTGCCCGCCTGCCGGCCGCTGAGAGCTTCCGCTTCGGCTTCGGCGCTACTGGCGCAGCTTCCTGTTTCTTGGCTTCAGCCCATCTCTTCCGCTGTGCGGCGGCGATCGCCGCCCTGCCGGCCTTGCTGATCTTTCGCCGCTTACGCGACGGCGGTTCGGAAGGGGCGGCGGCTGGCTTCGGGCCACCGTCAAGCATTTGCCGGATCTCGGCTATTTGGGCATCGATCCGTGACTTTTGGATCTCTAACCCGTCAATTGCAGCAGTCAGAATCTCACTTGTAAGTTTTGTCGGCATGGATAACTCGATTGACAGCCTATGTCACGCCTATTGTACATCGGAAAAGACTCTACGCGGTACCCGGCCCAGATAGGCTGTCAGTTCAGACCGCCGGGATTGGCCACCATGCTCTTGAGCAGACATTCCCCGCCGGACTCGCAAATCCTCGGCGCACTAAGTCCCTCGACCGTCACTTCCTGAATCGCCGTCAGGAATTCCTGGCTGCGAACCATGCCAAGGGGAAACTCGAAGGTGACTTTGCGGCCGTCTTCCGCGAGCCAGGAATTCCCCACCAGGTTGAACTGCGCCGGATCGTCAGCGCCCTGAATGGCGACTCTCATTTCCGGACCGGCAAGCGTCAGGATCAGGCCCTCTTGAATCAAACCATCCGCATAAGAAATATGCATCGCGTGGTTTCCCCCCTTATTCAGCGAATGGAGACATGCTCTCACGTCTGCGGAAGAGCTGGCAAGTCCTGGTAGCCCAAAGTAGCCCCAAAACGGTACTGTCAGTCCCTTAATCGGTACTTTTGTTATGGAGCTTGGTTCCCGACAGTTAGTGCGCAACCACCACCGGGACGTTAACTATGGAGCACGGCTTGGGAACAGACGCTGCTCTAGTGATGCAAACGCGGATCTCCACCCCGCCGGACTTATCTCACGAACCGCGCGGGAGACTAGCGCTCGTGCTTCTGCCAATGAAGCATGTGATGGTCGTCGACGGCGATCTTGGCGGGCAAGGTCAAACCGCAAGTCTTGCAAATGATGACGTCGCGGCCGATTTCCCAATGGGTGCAGTCTTTGCATTTGCAAACCAAAAGGTCGATCTCGTTTTTCTTGCTCATTTAGAGTCTCCTGAATTCCTCTTTGACTTCGCGAACGAAGTCCATGAATGGCGCTGTGGTTATAATACCAGGCTGCCAGCACAGATCGCGTTCGATCAGGTTGTACTCCTTCACGATGCGGGAGCCGGGAAGCTTGTTTCCATTACTGTCCGAATCGCGGCCCATCAGCCAGAGATGGTCGGCGACCGAGCAGGCGGCGGTGACGTCATGGGTGACCACAATGATCGTGTTCAGGTCGTCCATATCGGCGACCTTGGTGATCAGCTCGCAGGTCTTCTCCAGCATCAGCAGGTCGAGGCCGGAAAACGGCTCGTCCATCAGCAGGAAGTGCTCGCTGCACAGGATCTGCTGGATAATGGCGCATCTTTGGCGCTGGCCGCCCGACAACTGAGCGGGATACAGAGTTGAACTTGTCTTCCAGCCCGAACTCATTCAGCAACGCCATGACCTTGTCATGGGCAACCTGGGAGTCCTTTTCCTTCTGCTTGGCCCCCAACATCAGGTTTCCAAGCACCGTGCGATGTTCGAAAAGCGGGTAACTTTGGGAGACCACGCCAACTTCACCCGCCCTGACCGGGCGATCGAAGCCGTTGACGGATACGCGGCCCGATGTAGGCTGGTTCAGCCCCGCGATAATCCGGAACAGGCTGGTCTTGCCGCAACCGGAAGGACCCAGGAACCCCACCACCTGGCCTTGAACCCTGCCCGGCACGATAATGTCGCGCACCTCTCCGTTGACGTTCTTGAGCACGGGACGGCCATCATACTCAAGACATACGTTGTCGATCTTCAACAGGGTTTGGCCGAGGCTGTACGAAGTGTTTGCCATTATTTCCGCTCCAGCGTCAGGGCCGCATACGGACAAAACAGGTTCTTTAACAAGCCGATGCCGTAATCCTGAAGCAAGCCGAGCATG
The DNA here is from genome assembly GCA_963843095.1 of Bryobacterales bacterium. Classification (GTDB taxonomy): domain Bacteria; phylum Acidobacteriota; class Terriglobia; order Bryobacterales; family Bryobacteraceae; genus Bog-375. Next base: position 12,773 of record CAWJLI010000064.1, on the reverse strand, counting down.
AGAATCGTCAACTGGATGGCGAAGACCGCGGCCAGCCGGAAGTGGTGGTTCTGGTCGAGCAGGATGGTTCCGACGCCGCCCTCGGACCGGACAATGCCTTCCACCATGGTCAGCATCATCCAACCGATCGCCGCATTCTGGCGGAGCACGTCGAAAACCTTGTCCACCTGGCCCAGCACGATCACTTCCCAAACCACGCGCCACTCGCCCATGCGCAGCGTGCGCGCCAGGTCGAACTTCTCTTTCGGGATGCTATTGATCACGTCGGCCATTCCGGTAACGAAGAACACCGAAACCGAGAACACCAGCAGCGACAGTTTCAGTTCATGGCCGCTCTTGGCCATCAGCGTAAAGAAGAAAGTCAATCCGACCAGCGACAGAAACCGAAGCTTGCTGAGCAAGTGCGACGACGGGACGGAAGAAGGGCATCACCGTCGCATAAGCCAGCAGCAGCGAAACTACGGTGGCCAGACTGATCGCTTCCAGGTTCAGATAGAAGCTGGTGATCAGTTCCCCGCCCAGACCCTGCTCCCACATGTCGCCAAGCGCGCGCAATACTTCGCCTGGTTTGGGGAACAGCACGAGGGGAGTGACGATCCACAACAGGAGCACCACCGCAACCTGCACGGCGACCAGGATCCGGACGGTGTTCCTGCTCAGAACCGCGTTAGGGGAAAATACCGCTACGGCATGATTCATGGTTTACACGGCGGACTAGAGAGTCCGGGGAGGTTGGCCCTCCCCGTTCCCCGCGGAACTACTGGCCGATCTGGCTAATCTCCACACGACGATTCAGCGCCTTGCCTCCCGCGGTTGCGTTCGATGCCAGCGGGTTCTGCGAGCCATGGCCCGCCACGGCCGTGAAGCGCGAATCCGGGAAGCTCAGCGGAGCCACCTGCTGGAAGTAGCGTTTCACGGCCTGAGCGCGTTTTTCGCTCAACGGGACGTTGACCGCGTCGCTGCCGGCGTCGTCGGTGTAGCCGTCAATCTGGAGCGCCAATTGCGAGTTGATGGCCAAGGCATCCTTGAGTTCGTTCAGGGTAGGCAGACTGTTCGGCAAGGGCTGGTCGGAACCAGTCGCAAAGTTGATGTATACAGCCTTATGGCCGACCACAGTGCCGCCGGCGGCTTCCTTGGCGTAATCCACCGTCTCGGCGCTCGCTCCCTGCACGCCGCTCGTGTTCAGCAGAGCCTGTGCGCCAAAGATGAACGAAGTGTCCACCGCTTCCTTGTACGGCGGAATGGGATTCTCTTTGAACAATTGCGGGTAATTCTGCGTGGCAATCTTGCCGAACGTCTCGTAGCTGGCGCGCATGTTGTTATTGTGCTTGCCGTCCAGTCCGAAATAGTTGACATCGTCCTCGAGATTGAAGACCGCCGAGCCGCCCAGGAGTTGGCCTGACTTCGGATCGCGCAGGCCCATGTAGTAGGTGTACCAGTAGTCACCGGTTTGGTCGTTGTAGATCTTGGCGGAGATTTCGCCGGCCTTGCGGCGAACGGCGTCGAAAGCCTTCACCTGGTCGGCAGCCTGGAAACTCGCCGCCAACAGGCCATGCACTTCGTCGCGATTGTCATTGAAGAACTTCTTGATGCCCACGATAACGGCCGGCATCTGCGAAGCGTATTCATGCGAGGAAACGATCTTCGTCGTGCCCGGACGGCCGTGCACGGCCTGTTCGTCGCCGGGAGTCCAGGTCACCACGCCATCCGGACAAACCTTGGTGGTCTCTCCTGTCGGGCGCCCGTCTTTCACTACCTTGCGATCTTCGCAACGATTCGGAACGTACACCTCGGTTACGGCCTTGATGTAGTCCTCGTCCGGCGCCGAAATCCAATTGACCGCATCCGGATCGTAGGTGTTCAGGTCCGGATTGTTCTTGAGAGCGTTGGAGCCCATATAGTTCAGGGCGATGTTCCAGTCGCCATCGCGAATCACGCCAACCACGGTCTTGCCTTTCATGCTCTGCGGATTCGATTTCCATTCGGCCGGGCCGAGTAGCGCATCTTCTCCGTTCGACCGGCCCACCGCGCCGATGATGACGGCCTGATATTCCGGCCCCAGTTTCTTCAGTTGCGGATTCAGATCGGCCAGCCACTGGCCGCCTCCGTCGCCCATCACCACCAGGGCCGCCGCGCCCGAGGAGCAGGTCTTCTCGCCGTCGTGGAGTTGTTTGGCGCAGGCCAGCAGGTCGGCCTTCATCTGCGAGTTCGAGTCCTCGCGGTGCAAAGCCAGGTTCACGCCGTACTTCTCCATGAGCGAGCCCTTGGCAGTCTCCTTGCCGCCGTTGGCATAGAGCAGGGCGAACATGGCGTTCCATTCCCAGATGTCGATCGGTACGCGCGTCGCCGACACGTTGGCCGGGACGGTGGTCGGGTACGGCATAGCCTGCACGTTGGCCACCTGTGCCTCCGTCTGCGGCGGCAGGTCCACGCGGGTGGCAACGATCGACTTTATGATGCCCGGGGTCGGAATCAGACCGTGCTGCATGGCCGAGCGCAGTCCGTAAACCACCCCCACGGCCACGATCACAATCAGGAAAACTTTCGCTTGCGGCTTCATTCGCGCCATTTGCTTCTTCCTCTCAACGAACTGATATGAAATTGCCTACTTAAACATGTTGTCGTAATCGCTGCCCGCGGCCTGCGGGCCGGCCGCGGGCCGGGGCATTTTGAGCGGCTCCGGCGCGGCGATGCCGGGAATCTCGATCATGTCGGCGCCGACGGGCTTGTTGCCGTCCGTCAGCAGCTTCTGGCTGAACTCGGCGAATTTGCTGGCCGCTTCGTCGGCCGCCGCGCCGGATTCGATCTGATCGTCGGTCAGCAGTTTGTCGGTGTAGCGGGAGAACTCGCGGATCTCGCCCAGCGTGCGGGACGTGTCGTCCTCGAGGTAGTCCAGCGCCATATCGACCATCTTCAATTGCTCCGGATTGCCGCGCAGCAACCGCTGGCCGACGCCCAGCGTCGCCTTGGCGTCCAGAATCATCTTGCGCTGCTCGGCCAGGAAGCCGACCTTGTTCTCCGTCCGCTGGATCTTGCTGTCGGCGATTTGCGACCAGTGCTGGAACGTGTGCAGCATCTTCGAAGTCTGATCTTCCAGAGCCTGCAACTGCTTCACGCCTTGCATCAGCATCCCGGCCTTCTCGAGGAAGGTCTGGCGTTCCAGCATCAGGCGTTCCTTCTCCATCGGGTCGGTGGCGGCGCCCGCCATTTGCTCCGCCTTGGCGGCCTTGTGACCGAGGCCGTTGATTTCGTCGTTCTTGGCGGCGATGCTGCGTTGCAGCCTTTCGTCGCTGCCGGCGAACCGTTGCAGCGTCTGGTCGAGGTCGGACTTCGCCTTCTTCATGTCGTCCAGGTTGTTGCGCAGGATGCCGATCGGATCGGTCTCCACCACCCACGAGGCGAACCAGCGCACCATGTACTGAAACAAGTTCCTGACCGCCGCGCGAAAGGTCGGATTGAACGCCAGCCAGAGCACCGCAATCAGCACCGCCGCCAGCGCGCCAGCATACAGCGTGTTCGTCAACAGCGTAATCAGGAACGGCAGGATGACGTACAGGCCAACGCCTGCGCCAACGATTATGGCCGCCAGCACAACCATCCCGAACGGGCCCTCGGGACGCTTCCAGAACGATTTCGGCGTATAGTTCTGCAGGTTCTGTGTGAAGTTGGGAGTAACCGGTACCAGGCTCATGACTTGTGTCTTATCCTTTTAGCAAAGCGGCGTACTGGGTCTTCTGCTGTTCGATTTCGGTGCCGCGGCGTTGCGCAGCCGCGGCAAACTGGCTTTGCACATGCGCGCTCTTGCCCTGCGCCTCCACCAGTTCGCCCGATAACTGGGCAAGCTGCTGCTGAAGCTGAGTGATTTGCGCGGTGATCTGGCCGATATGGTCCTGCCGGCCGGTGATCTCGCGAGCCGTAAACTGCTGCGCTTTCGCGTTGAACGCGTCTTCTTCCTGCTGCAGCTTGGCTTTCAGTGTGTCGAAGACCGCCAGAATGCTGTCTTCCGTCAATCCGGCCTGTGCCTTGGCTTGCAAAACGGCTGTCTTGAATTTGATATTGGGCGGCATCACCGTGTCCGGGATGGCCTTGAGAGGTTCCAGGAACTTGTGTATGGTCGCGGCCACATCGGTGCCTTCGAAATCCGTCTTGGACAAAAGCCTCCGGTAGGCTTCGTCACTATCCGGCACCACTCCCGTATCGATCGGCAAGGAATACGCAACCGGCGGAGCTGCGCTGGCCTCCACTGGTTCAAACGTCTCGGCAGAGGCCGCGAACGTGTGAGCAGCGGTCCCAAACGTTTGTGCGGCGGCCGGCGTAGTCATTGTCGCCGGCTTCTCCGGCGTCTCCGCCTTTTCCGGCTCGTCCTCAAAGGCCATGTGCTTCAGACTGTCAAGCAAACCGTGTTTATTAGTGGGCATAATCCTCCCTTAAGCAAGCCAGGATTCCCATTTTGGCCTCCCGGTCACTAGCGATTATACGTCCAACCGCCTCAATTTGGAGCAGTTTGTCTCATTTTTTCGCGCCTGGGCTGCGGCCAGTGCGCGGGGCGGCCCAACTCGGGTTCCTCCGCCACGGAGAACCCGGAAGCGCTTCATTGCAAGCGTCTTCGCATGACGCCATGGGCCAAAGCTGTTGTAACCTTGCTGTCACATGGCGAAGAACGTCCGAAGCGCCGCTCCCTGCATCATCCGGATGTACGCTTGGCCGATCGTTTCAGTTCCCCGAAATGCACCGGCTCGGGAACGCGGGCTGCGGATTCCCTTGTCTGCTACCGTGCCAGCGCGGGAACGTTGGTCGCCAGGTCCTCGGGTTGGTCGCTGGCGGGTTTGATCGCGCGGCGCTGCGCCGCCACCTGGCAAGCGGGTGCCAGCGCGAAAACAGCGACTGTTGCGAACTGGATCAGCGACGCGATCATCTCGATCGGCCACGCGTGAGAATAGTGCGGTATCACCCACAGCGCCAGTTGGCCGGCTCCGGTCAGAAAGATCCCGCACATAAACGCCGCCCAGCATCTGGAAATCAACCCGTTGCCCATGTGGACAACCGATTGCCGCAGCAGCATGGCTTCCAGAAACAGCACGCAGAGGATGGGGAGCCCGGCCAGCGAGGTCCAGTCCTCAAAGCCGAACTGCCTGCCTGCCAACGATGCCGCGCCGGCCTCGCCGAACCGGCAGAGAGCGAACAGGTAGACGATGGCGCAGATCGCCCAATCGGCTGCACTGGGCCGCACCCAAAAGCCAAATTTCCGCAGAACCTTGAGCGCCACCAGCATGCCCAACGCCAGCAAGGCTAACTGGAACGGGCCGCCGGCGATCAGAGCGCCGCGCCGGATTTGCTCGATCAACCCGGATCTCGCAGGGCCGCCCCACGCCAGCGGGTTCAGCAGCCAATTGGATCCCAGCAGTTGCGCCAGTGCGCCCGACGCGGCTTGCGCCCCCGCCGCAAAGGTAATCAGCATCCACGCGGGTCGAAGCGGCGCGCCGGCTGGAAAGCTTCGCAATACCAGCAGGCAGAGCCAAAAACCCACCGCGGCCATGGCCGTCACCGACAGCGCGGAGGTGCCGCCCGAAGTTCCTTCAATCGAGAAAACATGTCCCGCCGCGTTCCAGAAGTAGAGCGCGAACAGATGGACGATCAGATATGCGCCCAGGAACAGGAAGATCCATCGGGGCGCCGATTCAATCCCTTCTAAGCTGCTCTTTCGCGTCATCGGCATGCCTCCCCGGCCGGCGCTGCCCAATCCACTCCGCGGAAGACATCGTCTCGCACTGCCTCCGCGGCCTCGGGCCCCAAAAAGACTTCGAGCATTTCACTCGCCTTGCCGAGCATCTCCTCTGCCCGGCTGGGGCGATCCACCGCCAAGGCAGCCGGCGAGCCAAAATACGCCTCAATTTGCCACCGCAGCCGGGCTCTCAATTCGGACGCCGCCTCGCCATTCCGGCCTTCCTGCCAGGCGGCTATCGCCGACTGCACCGCTGCCAAGCCTTGCCCGTTCTCCACTGCCGGTGCCGCCGCGCGCGCCGATAGCTCGTCTTTCTCTCGCCGTATGCGGGCCAGTTGGTCGCGGCACTTTTCGCATTTCGAAAGATGTCTGGCGATCCGGAGGCTTCGGCCCGCTCCGGCTTCCGCATCGCAGAAGGCAATCAGGGTGGCGCTCCTAGGATGCATAGCGTTCTTCTCCTGCTACCCTCTCGCGCATGTCTCCGTCCTTGTGGAGGCCCTTGCCCACCGCTTTTCGGATCTTGCCGTGCGCTCTGGCGAGCAATGCGCCGACCGTTCCCGCACTCAGCCCCAGCACGCCGGCAATTTCATCGTAGCGCAAATCTTCTATCCGCAGCCGGACGCATTCCATTTCCCGCGGTGAGAGACCCATTTGCCGCAGCCCTTGCAATAACTCGGAGGCGCGGCCCCCGGCATCCGTTCCTTCGGCCGGACCTGCCACGTTGCGCAGCGACTCCATGCCGACTTCGTTGCGCGAGCCCGCTTTCTTCTGATCCAGCAAATAATTGCGCGCCACCCGGAACAGCCAGCCCTTCGGCGACCGGATCCGCTGCCCCGCCGAGCGGCAGAGGAAAAGACGGAAAAACGCCTCTTGCAGCGCATCGTGGGCCATCTCCGGATTGGCCGCCAGCGCTCTGGCGTAACGGAGCAGGCCGCCGGCTTCCCTCTCGTAAAGGTCGACGATTTCCTGCTCGATTCCGGCTATGAGCGGGCCGACGGGACTTCGCTCCATCGCCAACGATCTTACTCCCGGCGCAGCCCTTCCATATAGATGGCCATTGAGTAGCATTCCGCCCGCCATCTTTAGTTAACTATATGCCGCCTCATAGAGATACGAAAACCGGCTGCTTTGTTACAAAATCCGGCCATTTCGTAAAGAATACTTGGCGGCCAATCGTCTTTCTTGTGTACGGGCAAATCGCAGGTTGCCGGCAAGGGGTTGGAGTGTGACCCGCAGAGAAATTGCCGGGAGGGTGATCGGCGGTCTGGAGCCAACCATGCAGAGCACTAAAAAGAAACAGTCTGGTTTACCCAAGTTGAGGCAGCGGGGCACGGAAATCCTCGAGTTCACGCTGGTGTTTCTCCCCTTCTTAGGGTTTATGTTCCTGATCCTGAATATCGCGTACGCGGTGTACCAGCGGTCGACCATCCAGTATGCCGTCGCGCAGGGTACGCGCTATGCCGTTACCAGCCAGACCATGACCGGCCTGGGCGCGAGAAGTTCCATACAGCAAGTGGTTGTGGAGAACTCTTCCGGAGTGCTGAGTGGCTGCGGCTCACCTCCCACCGCGACCACCAACCCCTGGTGCGGTATCTATGTGGACTGGGGTGTCTCCAACGCGGATGGCTCGTATACAAGCACAGACGGCGTGACTGGCGGCAACTGCATGACGACGGACGGAACCCTCCCGCTGGTCGAGGTCTCCGTGCAATCCCTTCCCGGGAAGCTGTTGGTGCCTTTTGTCACATGGGGGTCAATGGGCTCGCTCAAGGCAATCACCACGGGCGCGTATTCCTGGGACCGCATGGAGGCGCCGGCGGTAAACAATGGGGGCTATGTATGTCCATCGCAGTAGGGAGGAACACGATGCGCCATCGACAACCAGGGAACCGGGGCGGCTCCATGATCGAATTCACCCTGCTGGTTCCGGTCTGGCTTCCGCTGCTGATTGGCACCATGTGGATCGGATCCGCCATGATCCGGGGACAACAAACCAGCCAAATGGCACGGGATCTGGCCAGCATGTATAGCCGCGGCGTCAATTTCTCGACCGCTGGCGGCTCGGCCTCGAACGAAACTCTCACCAAGATAACCCAGCAGCTCGGCACACTCACCGCATCGGGAAATGGCGTTATCTACTTCTCGACCATTACCTACTCGGGAAACAGCTTCTGCACCTCGGCTGGCAACCCCACCTACGGCACTATATCCGGCACTACGTACTCCCACACTTCGGCCTGCACCAATTACGGGAGCTTTGTGTTCACGCAACAATACTCGCAAGGCAACACGGGCTTGCGGAGCAGCGCATTCGGCACGGCCACCGGGGGCTTCGACGCCAATTTCAACATTTCACCGGTCGATTCCGTGACGGTCGCGGGAAACGTGTCCAAGTTCAACCTGATTTCCCCGTTGCCGGCCGAAGCGGGCGCGGACGGTTACCAGGCCGGCCAACCGGTATATGTGGTGGAAGTGTATTTCTCAAGCACGGGACAAACCGGATACACCAAGGGAGGCGATTATGCGTTTGCGGTATTCTAGTCCGCCCGATACCGGACGGCGAACGGCTACCCATCCGCGCAGGCGGCGGCAGGCCGGCGGCGTGTTGATGATGTTCACCTTTATGCTGCCGTTCCTTCTGGTCCCGGTGGTGGGGCTCGGCATCGATGCCACCATGTTGTATAGCGTGAAGCTGAAGATGCAAGCGGCCGTGGATGGAGCCGCTCTCGCCTCGGCCCAATCCCTGAACGCAGGGCTGACCATCAGCGCGCAGGCGTCGGCGGCAGCCTTGGCGGCGGACCAGTTCATCAGAGCCAATATCGTTACTGGCGCAACGGCCGGGAGCGGCGGTTACTGGGGAGCTTACGGTTTCAACGACAGCAGTTGCACGACGGATTCCAACGGGGACCTGGTGCCGACAGGCACGGGAACCGCGATTTCATACACCAACTCCGGCAACTGCATCACCGTCACCCAGGACAACACCAACAAACTGCGAACCGTGGCGGTGGTTGCCGCGGTGAAGGTTCCGCTGCTGTTCATGCGGATCCTCGGTTTTGCCAACGGCACGGTAGCCTCGAGAGGCACGGCTTCCCGCAGAGACGTGGTGATGGTTATCGTGATCGACCGGTCCGGCTCCATGGGGACCGAGTTGCCGGCCGTGCAGGCTGGCGCGGAGTACTTCGTCAACCAGTTCTCGGCGGGCCGCGACAAGCTCGGCCTGGTGCTGATGGCCGGAAGCTCCATCGTCGCCTATCCGCCGGCGGATTGGGGAAAGTATCCGCCGACCGGCGCGGTTGGCCCCGATGTCAACTTCAAGGGCTCGACCGAAACCCCCAACATGGTCACTTCGCTTCAGAACATGGTGTCGTCGGGCGGCAACACCGGCATGGCCGAAGCGATGATGATGGCCTATTATGAGCTGCAGGCGGCCGACGAGCCGGGAGCCCTGAATATCATCGTGCTGTGGACGGACGGCGAGCCCAACGGCATTACCGCCGACTTTAACAATAACAGCGGCTCCGGCAGTGCTGTGATCTCGACCTCGAGCGGATGCACCTACGGGAACGGATCCGGCGGCACAGGTGTCTACCCGAATGTTGGGGCCAATTCGATATTGGGCTGGATGGCGCAGTGGGGCGGCTATTCCGCTACCAGCAACGCAGTCCTTGGCCCCTTCGTCCGCGCGATGACCACCAACGGGCCGACCACTTCGGCTTTGAGCAATGCCTTCGTAAACCAGACCAGCGTGGCCGGCTACGTGGCATCGACTTTAATCAATAACGACAATAACAATGGCTCGAACAGCAACGAGAGCATCATCAACAACCAGGCTGGCGCAGCAATTCATTGCGGTTACACGGTCCAAGGCTCCGCAACCGTCGGCTCCAAGGTCCCCCAACCCAACGGTTGGGGATCGACGGTGATCACTGGTATACCTAAGGTGGACTATTATGGAGATGCGACCCAAGGACAGTCTTTAGTGATCCCCGGGACGGGTGCTGGTGCTTACAGTCAAAGCGACTTCACTCAGGCCCAGATCTGGGCTACCGCTGGCGAGTGCGGCTACTCCTCAGGCGCTTGGGGCTCAGGCGGCACCGGCCCAGCCGCCGGCCCGCTCCAGATCACCGGGACTCTCCACGGGAACAGTTCGTCGTCCAACACGCCACAAACCAATACCTGCCAGTTCGGGCTGGCCTCCTGGAATGCCGCGGATATGGCGGGGTATAAGATTCATCAGGACACCACTCTCACGCCGATCATTTACACCATGGGGTACGCACCGGCTGGAGGTTTGGACGCCACGCTTCTACAGCGCTTGGCGAACTGCGTCCCCAATCAGCCGTGTGGGCCGGGCGGGTCAAACTCAAGTAATACGGTGTACAATCCCAATATTCCATCGGGAATGTACTTGCAGATTAATTCCGTGGATGACGTTACGCCAGCGTTTGAGATCCTTCTTTCGCAGATTCTGCGGCTATCGTTGTAGCCCGGTCCGACTCTGCGCGCTCTCCTGACGCCGTGTGAGCCCGCAGGGCGAAACAGCGTTCTCTTCCGCCCCGTTCCCGGGCTACGCGATTCGATGCCAAATTCCCGGGTGTCCAGGGCACGCGCAGAAACCCACCGCTCTTTAGCCTGGATTCCGAAGTCGACTTCGGATTCAAGCTAAGTACGCACCTGCCGCGCAGCGTCATTGTAAATCGCTGCTCCGACTGCTCCCTTCGGTCGCGGCTCCAATCGCCGTTTCCCGCTGCCGGCTCACTCCACGGTGACGTGCGTGCCTTTGGGTTCCTCTTCCTTGGACAGGTGCGCGATGCGGTCGTCGATCAGCGTGCGGATGCCCTTCAGGAACTCGACGCGCGAGGCGCGGAAGTGCTCGCTCGCGTCGGCCGGCCACAAATGTTCCAGAAACGGGATCGCCACGTTGCACACGAAGCAGCCGTGAGCGGCGGTCTGTGCGCCCTCGCCGGCGGCTTGTTTGTCGCTTTCAGCCATCTTCAGCTCTCCTTCATTTCCACGGTAAGAATACGGTTTTCCAGCCTGGCCCGAGTGGGCGCCAGGCCGGCCATGGACGTCGGCAGCCCGATGTGCCGCCGCAGCGTGCCGATCTCCACCACCAGCTCATCGCCCTTCTTAAATAATCCCACTTCGCCCTTGGCCGCGAAAGGCAGGCGCAGCTTCACTTCGTAGTGGCCGTCCTGTTTGGTAAATGTGTAGGGCGCCTCGGTGCGTTCGACGCGCGCCGGGTCCTCGCCAGCCGCATAGAGCGCGCGCGCCAGCTCTTCCAGCCGCTCGCGCCCCAAAACTTCGTGGGTGAACAGCGGGACGCGCTTCACTGCGACGGGCGCGAAATAGGCGTCGATTTCCTCCAGCACGCGCGCCTGCGAGGCGCGCCATTCCTCAAACCACGCGTCGGTCACGGCCTGCGGCAGCACGCGGTTGACGATAATGCTATCCACCGTTAAGCCGTGCAGCGAAAAGTAAACGAAAGCGCGCTGGGTCTCGCGCAGCACCATGCGCTCGGGATTCGTCACCAGGCGCACGCTGGTCTGGGCCGGATCCTCCAGCAGCTCGGCGATGCCGTCCAGCTTGGCGAACAATTGCTGGATGTTGGAGAAGTAACCTTCCGTGGGCAGCTCGACCGGCGAGACGCGGTTGGCGATGGGCCGCACCGCGCGGATGATGCCGCGCTGGAACGGGAAGATGTGCTTCATGTACCATTCGAGCGTGGTGGGCATGCTGACGAAGCGCATCGATTCGGCGGTGGGTGCGCAATCGAGCACGATCACGTCATAGAGCTGCTCGCGGCGAAACTGGTTCACCCACATCATCGCGCTCAGCTCTTCCATGCCCGGCAGGATAGCCAGCTCTTCCGCCTCCACGTCGCTGATGCCGGTGGTGCGCAACACCGAAACCACGTACGAGGAAATCTCCGCCCAGTGGCGCTTGATCTCCTTCTGGATATTCACCTCGTGAATCGCCAGGCTGCCGTTGATGGCGTACGGGTCGCCGGTCTGGCCGTGAAACAGGCTGGTTCCGAGATCGAAAGCGTCGGCCAGGCTGTGCGCCGGGTCCACGCTCATCACCAGCGTGCGATAGCCCAGACGCGAAAGCTCGAGGCCAGTGGCCGCCGCCAGGCTGGTTTTTCCCACGCCTCCTTTGCCACTGAACAGAAGGATGCGCACGCTTTCATTTTAGATTAAGCTGTGGGGATTGTGATGGAGCCTTTGATCTTTGCTCTCTCTGTTGTTTTTGCGTTTGGCGGTCTGAGCGCGCAGAAGCCTGTGTGGCAGCCATCGCCGGGACATACGCAAGTGCCGATATGGCCGGGGAGGGTGCCCGATGCGCAGCCTGTCGCGGGGCCGGAGGCCTCTACGGAAGGCTCCGTGACCAACGTGTCGCGGCCTACCATGACGGTCTATTCGCCACAGGGGAAGAATACGGGCGCTGCGGTCGTTGTCTTCCCTGGCGGGGGCTATCAGATTCTGGCCATCGATCTGGAAGGCACGGAGGTCTGTGATTGGCTGACGCCAAAAGGGATCACGTGTGTGCTGTCGAAATACCGCGTGACGGATGCGGGACCGTATCCGAAATCGGGGCCCTATCCGGAATCACCGATGGCGTTGGAAGATGCGCAGAGGACGGTGGGGCTGGTGCGCTTTCACGCGGCGGAGTGGCACATCGATCCGCACAAGATTGGAGTGCTCGGGTTTTCCGCCGGCGGTCATTTGTCGGCAGCGATGAGCACGCATTTTGAGAAGCGTTTGTATCCGGCCGTCGATGCCGCCGACAAAGAAAGCTGCCGCCCGGATTTTGCGGTAGTTCTTTATCCGGGGCATCTGTCGCTTGTCCGCGGCGGAATGGGATGCTCAGCAAGGCACCAAGAAGTTTGTGGTTCCTCATCCGGATCATCTTTCGATTGCCGATAAGAGCTTTGCGTTGAACCCCGATCTCCATGTCACCAGCCAGACGCCGCCTACGTTTTTGCTGCAGGCGGAGGATGACCACGTGGACAATGTAAACGACTCGCTGGCTTACTATGCTGCGCTGA
>CAWJLI010000063.1:0-64994 GCA_963843095.1 Bryobacterales bacterium | reverse complement strand
GCCCTGGCCTGGCAAGGCAAAACCACGTATTGCTACGCAAGCCGAGGGCGCCAGCGCCTTAGCCTCGCGCGCCACCGATCCGCCGCGCCACTGCGCAACCGCGACGTAGCGCTCGCGGCCCAGGCTGCCCAGCCCGGCGACCCGATGCGAGATGCGCCATTCCAGGCGCCGCCCCGGCATCATCCGCTCAATCGCCTTGATGGCGCCGGCGGGCGGCTTCGTTTTCAACTGGCCGAGGCCGAACAGCTTTTTCCAGTAGCCCTGAACGTCGTGCAGCCGGCTGGTGGCCATGTGGCGCAGCGCGGTATGGTGCTCGGCCAGGGCGAAGGGCTGCCCGCCCGCCGCCACCGCCTCCGCATATCCCTTGACGATAGCGCCGATGCCGGCTTTGGGATCGCAGTCCATTTTCGCGAGAAGCGCACTGGTGGCCAGGCGGACGAGGTCGTGCGTGTAGGGCAGCGTCCAGGCTTCGTCGAAATCGTTGATGCCCCAGATCAGGCGGCCTTCCACGTCGCGCCAGGTTCCGAAATTCTCCACGTGCAGATCGCCCACCGCCAGCGCCTTGGGCGCCCGCGCCAGGTCGCTGCAAACCTCCGGGAAGGTCTGCGCCCAGCGGTAGTAAGTGGCGCGCAGAAACGGGAATGGCAGGGAGCGCATGGCGCGGTGCTTGAGATCGAGATCCTCCGGGATGATACGCAGATGGCGCTCGAGCCAGGTTTCGTAGCGTTGGGTAGCCTTTTGGATGTTCATGGCAGTTCCTTATAAGCTATCACTTCAGCGCCGCCGCGAACACAAGAATCGAACCTCACGTTTTGACGTTGGGTAGGAGTCAAGCTCCGGAGGAGCGAGAGAATAGCCCACGGCGTGAGCCGTCGGGAAAGCACGTTCGAAGGGGGACAGCCCCGGCACGGGGCGTAAGAGGTTTCCGCCAGCGCTGTTCCGCCCCGTTCCGGGGCTGGAAGGGGATCCGGTTTTCCCAACGGCTTGCGCCGTGGGCTACTCTCTTTCGCCCTCCGGGCTGAAGGCGCACCCTCGGATACGGGCGAATCCCCTCAGAATCCAAGATCTGCCGTTCTTACGGCATGTACCGTTCCAAGCCGCGGCGCGCCGCCGGTGCTACCCTTGAGCCATGCCCCGTCAAATCGGACCCGGGCGGCGTCTCAGCTCGCCTGCCGCCCTCATCGCCGCCGGTGTCGTCCTGGTGGTGCTCCTGCTGGGCGCGCGCACCATCGCGTCTTACGCTCTCGAGGCCGCATGGTGGAAGGAACTCGGCCAGTTCCACACCTGGCTGAGCCTGCTCACTTACAGCGTGGCGCCGGTGGCGGGGGCCACCCTGGTGGCCTTCTTCGCCCTCTGGATCGCCCACGCCCGCGCCTTGAAATTCGCCGGCACCCGTCTTGGCGAACACCCGCTCTATGCCCGCCTGTCCACCCTCGCCGCGCTGGCGCTGGGCTATTTCATCGCCGCTTCTTCCATCGACACGTGGACCGTCATCCGTTTCGCCGGCTCGCGCGGTCTGGCTTCGCCGGCTGGCGCCTGGCACGATGCCGTTTTCGCGCGGCCGCTCTCCTTCTATCTGTTCGACCTGCCGTTCTACGATCTGCTGCGTGGTTATGTCCTGGCGCTGGTGATTCTTTCGATCCTGATTTACTGGGCCGCCGCGCGCGGCTGGCAGTTGCGCCACCGGTTTCCGGACATGGTCAACGCCCGTGAGATGGACGCCAGCTTTTTCCGGCTGGAAGGCGGCCTGGAGTCGCGCTTCCTGCGCGGCGCCGGTGTGGCGCTGTTGCTGGCCATGGTCGTGAAGTTTTACCTCGACCGCTACGAAATGGTGTACAACCAGCACGGCTCGTTCATGGTGGGCATCGATTGGGTAGACCTGCATGTCGGTCTCCCCATGCAATGGCTGCTCATCCTGGCCGCGCTCGCCGCCGCGGTGCTGGTGTGGATGGGACGCTGGATGAAGGCGGCATTCATGGCCATCGCGCTGATTCTGGCTTTCGCCGTGCCGCGGATCGTGAGCGCCGTCTATGTGGCGCCCAACGAGATTTCGCTGGAGCGGCCCTACATCCAGACCCACATCCACGCCACGCGGAGCGCCTACGACCTGGATACGAACGTGCGCGAAGTGGAGTTTCATGCGCAGCCCGAGGCGCCCCATCGACATCGCGCACAACCAGGCCACGCTCGACAATGTGCGGCTGTGGGACGTGCACGCGTTTCACGACACCGTCACGCAGATCCAGGCGCTGCGCCCCTATTACGTTTTCAAAGATACCGACGTCGACCGCTACACCATCGACGGCCATTACCGCCAGGTGTTTGTGTCGCCGCGCGAGCTCGACGTCAACCAGTTGCCCAACGTACACCAGAGCTGGATCAATCCGGAAATCATTTACACCCACGGCTACGGCCTGGTGATGGCCCCCGTCAGCCAGATCACGCCCGACGGCATGCCGGTGCTGCTGATTCAGGATGCGCCGCCGCGTACCGCGACTCCCGGCCTGAAGATAACGCGGCCGGAAATCTACTACGGCGAAGTCACTCACGAGCCGGTGTTCGTCAACACCGCGCAGGAGGAGTTCAACTACCCTTCCGGCGCCGACAACGTGCGCAGCCACTACGAAGGCAAGGGCGGCTTTCCCCATTTCCTCGTTCCCGATGCGGCTCGCCGCGGCGCTGGTGGAAGGCGAGCCCAACATTCTGCTGACCGACTATCTCACCGCCAACAGCCGCATGATGATCCGGCGCAAAGTGCGCGACCGGCTTCACGAGCTGGCTGGTTTCCTCGAATGGGACTCCGATCCGTACCTGGTGATCACCGATGCCGGGCGCCTGGTGTGGATCGTGGACGGCTACACCACCTCCGACGCGCACCCGTATTCGCGCGCCGTGGAAGCCGGCGACATCGGCGACGTCAACTACATCCGCAACGCCGTCAAAGCCACGGTGGACGCCTACGACGGCGAAACGCACCTGTACATCTTCGCTCCCGGCGACCCCATCATCGGCTCCTACCAGCACCTTTTCCCGAACCTCTTCCTGCCCGCCTCCGCCATGCCGGCCGATCTGCGCGCCCACGCCCGCTATCCGGAAACGCTCTTCAAGGTGCAGGCGGAAATTTACCGCACTTACCACATGCTCGATCCGCAGTCGTTCTATAACAAGGAAGATCTGTGGGACCTGGCGCGGCGCGTCACCGGCCAGGCCGAGGGCGCGGCAGCGGTTTCGCCCACCTACGTGGTGGCCTCGCTGCCGGGCGAAACCAAGGCGGAGTTTCTGCTGCTGACGCCGTTCACGCCGCGCAACAAGGACAACATGATCGGCCTGATGGTGGCGCGCTGCGACGGCCCCAACCTGGGCAACATGGTGGTGCTGCTGCTCTCCAAGCAGAAGCTGATCTACGGGCCGATGCAGATCGACTCGCGCATCAACTCGGATGGGACCATCTCGAAGGACCTCACGCTGTGGAATCAGCAGGGCTCGCAGGTGATCCGCAGCCAGACGCTGGTGCTCCCGGTCGGCAACACGTTTCTCTACGTGGACCCGATCTACATTCAGGCCACCGAAGCCCGCATGCCGCAGTTGAAGAAGATCGTGCTGGCCGTCGGCGACCGCCTGATTTACGCGGATACCTATGACGAGGCGCTGGCGCAGCTTTCGCAAGGCGCCCAACAGCTCGCCGCGCAGGCCGCCGCGCAACCCGCGGCAGCGGCGCAATCCGCAACGCCGGTTGCCGTCCCCGATCCGCGCCTGGCGCGCGTCCGCGAGCATCTCCGGCGCTATCGCGAGCTGGCCGGCAGCGGCAAATGGGCAGAAGCCGGCAAGGAACTGGAAGCTATCGAAGCCGAGGTTGGCAAGTAGGGTGGTGGGACAGACGATCGGTTTTTGTGTCGAGGTTTCGCTTTGGCGAGCGATGACAGACCACGAAAGCCGATGGTCTGTCCTACCCGCTCCCTACGCCCCGGCCGCTCCGGCGGCCAGTTGGGCCTCGGCTTGCTCCGCGGTATCGTAGCGCACCAGAAAGCCATCCACGCCCGCTACCTGGAACAACGTCCGGATGCGGCTGGAAACGCCCGTCAGCGCGTACCGGTGGCCTTCGCGCTGGCAGGACACATGAAAGCCCAGCAGCGCGCCGAGAGCCGCCGAATCCATGTACGGCACGCCACTCAAATCGATGATAGTGACGGCGGCCGCCCGTTCGCGTACAATGTTCTGAAAATCGAACATCGTGCCGAGAGTGAAGGGGCCTGCCAGGCGGAGTATTCGCACGTCCGGCCTGACGCCGGCACCGACTTCGATCTGTAGTTCTTCCATGGTGGGCAGTGTACTATGGCGCCGGGCACGCTTCAATCGAAATAGTGTTACAACCATGAAACAATCGGTTCCAACCGCGGCACGCGTGATCGCGCCGCCCGGCGACCGCTGGCTGGCGCGCCGAGTGGCAGCTCTGCTCGGCCGATTGCCGCTTGCATCGGGCTCGCCCGTTTGGATTGAACGCGTGGCCGGTTTGCACGATCGGCACGGGGCGGCGCACGCCGGATCGTTTCTGCGGGAGCGGCGGATAGCGATTGCGTGCACGCCCGCCGAGTTCCCGCGCGTATTCGTTCACGAGTGGTTTCACTTCGTCTGGCGGCGGGCCGGCAATCCGCTGCGGCGCGATTTCGAAGCGCTGCTGGCGGCGGAGCGCCTGGCCGGCGCACGCGGCGAATTGGGCTGGTCCGCCGAATGGCGCAAGCGGGCGCTGACGGCGCAAGAGGTGCGCAGCCGCGCCCGGCGCTGGCGCGAATACTGTTGCGAGAGTTTCTGCGATACCGCCGCGTGGCTGTACGCCGGCGTCGCAGAACACGCCGAGTTCACGCTGGCGCCGCGTTTCCGCCGACCGCCGGCAAGCCTGGTTCGCGCAAAGCATTGCCGGCAAACGATTGTCGATATAATTGAAACAGGAGACCCACGCGTGTCCGCCTTCCGTTCTTCCGCCATCTTGAGCACCGCCCTGGCGCTGGGACTGTTCACCGCCGGCTGCAGCGGCCCCGTCGAAGTGAAGGCCGCCACGCTCAAGACCCGAGAAGGAGCGCAAGACCGCGCCCGATTTCACGCTCAAGGACGCCGACGGCAAGGTGGTCCATCTCTCCGACTACCGCGGCAAAGTGGTGATTCTCGATTTCTGGGCCACCTGGTGCGGTCCCTGCCGCATCGAGATTCCCTGGTTCATGGATCTCCAGCGGAAGAACAAAGACCGCGGATTTGAAGTGCTGGGCGTGGCCATGGACGACGAGGGCTGGGAAGTGGTGAAGCCGTTTCTGGCCGAGCTGGGCGTCAATTACCGCGTGATGGTGGGAGACGACCTCACCGCCCAAATGTACGGCGGCGTGGACGCGCTGCCCACCACGTTCCTGATCGATAAGACCGGCAAGGTCGCCGCGGTTCACGTGGGACTGACCAGCAGGAAGGATATTGAGGATGGTGTCGAACAGCTTTTGCAGGCTCCGGCGGCGGTGGCTTCCTCTGGCGCTGGCGGGCCTATGGTCTCTCTCGGCGCAAAGTAGCGTTCATTTGAAAGTGGGCGAACCCGCCAAAGTGGCGGCCGCGCGCGGCGCCGCCATCGAGGCCAAGATCCCCGTCACGGTGGACGCGGGCTTTCACGTCAACAGCAATCACCCCAGTGACGAATATCTGATCCCGTTGAAGCTGACATGGACGTCGTTGGGCGCGCTGGAAGGGGGCGAGGTGACTTACCCGCCGCCCACGATGGAGAAATACGAATTCACCGAGAAGCCGCTTTCCGTTTTCTCCGGCGCGTTTTCTTTGACGGCTAGTTTCAAGGTGGCTGCTAACGCACCGCCCGGCCCTGGCGTGGCGAGTGGCAAGCTGCGCTATCAGGCGTGCAATTCGAACACGTGCTTCCCGCCGAAAACGGCGGACGTGAGCGTGGCGTACCAGGTGCGATAAAGAACACCGGCGGCAAAGACCGCCGGCGTTACCGCAATCGAGTTTCTTCGTAACGCCGGCGGTCTTGCCGCCGGTTCTTTATGAGCTACGAGTACTTCCCCATGAACTGGTGCAGGCGGTCCATGCCGCGCTCCAACTGTTCCATGGAAGCGGCGTAGGAAATGCGAACATGTGCGGTCCGTGCCGAAAGCTTCGCCCGGCACCACGGCTACATGCGCCTCCTGGAGCAGGCGCTCGGAAAAGGCCAGCGTATCCGCCATGCCGTTCTTGCCCAGAGCGACGCCGATATTCGGGTACACGTAGAACGCTCCGCGCGGCTCGGCGCAGGTCACGCCGGGGATGGCGCGCAACTTCGCCACCACGAAATCGCGGCGCTTGCGGTACTCGGCCAGCATCACGCCGACCGATTCCTGCGGCCCGAGCAAGGCTTCCACCGCCGCCTTCTGCGAAATCGAAGTCGGGTTCGAGGTGGAATGGCTCTGCAGTTTCCCCATGGCGTTGATGATCGGCGCCGGCATCAGGCCGAAACCGATGCGCCAGCCGGTCATCGAATAGGTCTTCGAAACCGAGCCCGCAATCAGCACGGTCTCTTTCGCGCCCGGGAGCGACGCGATCGAGAACGGCTCGCTATCGTAGAGAAACTTGCAGTAGCATTCGTCGGTCATCAGGTAGATGCCGCGCTCGGCCGCCAGGGCGAAGATCTTTTCGAACTCCACGCGGTCCAACAGCGCGCCGCTGGGGTTCGACGGCGAATTGATGATAATCAGCTTGGTGCGCGCCGTCAGGTGCGGCTCCAACATGGCGGCGGTGAACGTGAAGCCCTGCGCCTCGTCGGTGTCGACGAAGACGCACTTGCCGCCGGCGAAATTCACCACGTCTTTGTAAGTCACCCAATAAGGAACCGGAATAATGACTTCGTCGCCGGGGTTGATCAGCGCCTGCATGAGATTAAATATGATGTGCTTGCCGCCCACCGTGATCAGGCACTCGCTGGGCTGGTAATTGGTGCCGAAGTCCTTCTTGTGGGACTCGCACACGGCCTTCTTGAGCTCGGCGGTGCCGCCGACGGGCGTGTACTTGGTAAAGTTCTGGTCGATGGCGCGCTTCGCCGCCTGCTTGATGTTGTCGGGCGTCGGGAAATCGGGCTCGCCGGCGCCGAAATCGACGACGTCAACGCCCTGCGAGCGTAATTTGGTGGCCTCGGCGGCCACCCTCATGGTGGAGGATTCGCTGATCGAAGCGATGCGCTCCGCGATTGCGTTGGCTACGGCCTGCATGGGCCCTCCTTGTTTTTAAACGACCTTGGCCAGCCGGCGGTGCAACCGTGCCTCGACGGTGGGCGGCACCAGGCCGGAAATGTCCCCGCCCAGGCTGAATACTTCCTTCACCAGGCGGGAACTGATGAACGAATACGTTTCGTTGGCCATCATGAAGACGGTTTCGATTTCGGGACGCAACCGCCGGTTCATCAGCGCCATCTGCAACTCGTACTCGTAATCCGAAATCGCCCGTATCCCGCGCAGCAGGACGGTAGCCGAGTGCGCGGACGCGTGGTCCACCAGGAGGCCGTGGAATGAATCCACCTCCACGTTGGGGTAGACGTTGACCACTTCGCGGAGCATTTCGATACGCTCGTCGACCGAGAAGAGCGGCTCCTTGGCGTCGTTCCAGAGAATCGAAACGATCAGCCGGTCGAACATTCGCGAACCGCGCTGGATGAGATCGAGATGGCCGTTGGTAATCGGGTCGAACGATCCGGGGTAGATGGCGGTAACGCGCGTCGGCTGAGGCGGCAACGGTTCGATTCGCTTTCTCGGGGTCTTATTATTCTACCGAAAAACTCCGCCGAGCGTTTTCGAGAGCGTGGAGGGACATGTTCGGGACACAGGGCAAGCTAAAAAGCATGCCCCACCAAACAAAGAAATGGTTCCAAGTGACCCGATTCCCAGCACTGCCCACCGCCGTCATGCACGGCACTGAACACCGCGTTTGAGAGCACCGGACGATTCGCCGTTCCGCTCCCCCAAAGCTGTTTCCTCCAGCCTCGGGATTAACGCTTCCCGGCTCGCCGCAGCCTTTTTTCTCTCTCAAACTGCACCGCTGGCTCGTAACGGCCTTTCGCTCGCCCGCAACGGCTGCCCCTTTCAAGGCCTCCATTCCGGGGTCAAAGTTCCCGGCCTGCTCCTTCGCCTGCTTGCCTGCCGCTTCCACAGCCCGTTCGGCTCTTCGGCTCCGCTACCGCCCGCGAGCTCTTACCCGCCACGGCCGCTTCCTTGCCTCGTGCCCGTTGCCGCTTCCACAACCGGCTCCCCGAATGGCCCGCCCAGCTTCCACTCCCCTTCGGGACTTTTACCTCCCTAAGGATCAAAGCGTTCGACTGGCCCGGTCACCCGGCGGTCGCGCCTTCCGAATCCGCCCGATCTCCGTTCGCTCCCCGCAGCCTTCAAACTAGTAAACTAGACTTTCTGGCTGCGGATCACCGTTCCCGGTCCGCTACGTTTCCGGAGGCTTGCTGTTCCTCAAACCTCTTGGAACCTTCATCAATATGCGCCCGCCGGAGATTCTGGTCAATGCTTATTTGCCCTTTAACCCCTTGTTTCCTCAAGTTTTATTCGGTTTGTTTTTATATGGTTACAAGGCTATGACCGTGCAACCCCTGTGGATAAATCATGCGCCGGCCAGCTTGTTTTTGCGATACTGAAGCCACCATGCGCAGGCTCGTGATCCGCCCGGGGGCGATCGGCGATTTCATCGTCTCCCTGCCGGCTCTAGAATGCTTGCGGGCCGACTACCTGGAAGTCTGGACCGCGACGCCAAACGTGCCGCTGATTCGCTTCGCCGGCACGGTGCGCTCGATCATCTCGACCGGCCTCAACCTGTTGGGCATAGCGAACCAGCCTCCGGCGCGCCTCATCGATCGATTGCGCAGCTTCGATTCGATCATCTCCTGGTATGGAGCCAACCGGCCGGAGTTTCGCGAGTTGGTGCGTTCACTCAATCTGCCATTCACTTTCCTCCCCGCGTTGCCGCCACAGGGTGCGGGGATGCACGCCACCGACTTTTACCTGGAGCAGGTGAGCGCGTTGACGGACTGCCACGCCGACCCGATCCCGCGCATTCCGTGCAGCGTTGCACGAGAAAACTTCGCCGTCATTCATCCCTTTTCGGGAAGCCCGCGCAAGAACTGGCCGCTGGAAAAATTCCGTCTGCTGGCGCGAGGGCTGGAGCGCAGGATGCCGGTTCGCTGGTGCGCCGGGCAGGAAGATCCGCTGCTTCCGGATGCGCACCGCTTCGGCGATCTGTACGAGTTGGCCTGCTGGCTGGCGCAAGCCTCTCTCTACGTCGGCAACGATTCCGGCATCACTCACCTGGCGGCGGCGGTGGGAACACCCGTACTGGCGATTTTCGGACCGACCGACCCCGCGGTTTGGGGGCCGCGCGGCCCGCACGTGCGCATCGCATCGTGGAGAACATAGGGGCAAGCAGAGAATAGCGGCCAAGAAAAGCCGAGATGACTCTCGGCCTAGCCTTTGACAGGCTGCGCCACAGCTCGACGTGGACCTACACTGGAGAGAGCATGAGGAAGCGTTTATGGTTGATTCTCGCGCTGGCGGCGCCCGCGTTGGCGGCCGATAGCGCCCTGGTGGACCGCGTCGGTTCCACCGGCTTTATCCAACTTGAGGCGGAAAGCTTCCGGTCGCTGAGCGCGCGCCAGCAGGCGCTCGCCTATTGGCTGAGCCAGGCGGCCATCGCCATCGATCCTATCAATTACGACCAGAACTCGATCTACGGCCTGCGCCAGAAGCGGCTGCTGGAGACGATTCTGCAGTATCCGGATGGCGTCGACCCGCACGCGCTCGCCGGAATCACCGCGTTCACCAAGCTTTTCTGGGCCAATCGCGGCAACCACAATGAGATGACGGCGCAGAAGTTTCTGCCTGAGTTCACCTTCGAGGAGTTGCAGGCGGCCGCCAGGGCCACTCTCCGCGCCGGCGGCTTCAAAAGCCATCCTTATGAGGACCAGGCCATCTCCAGCCAGGCCGATCTGGATCGCGAGTTGGCGGCGCTGCGCGCTTCTCTGTTCGACCCCGATTTCGAGCCCACCATCACCGCCAAGAGCCCGCGCGGAGGCAAGGACATTTTGCAGGCCAGCGCCAACAATTTTTACTACCACGTCAGCATGGCGGATCTGGTGAACTTTCACGATGCCCACCCGCTGAATTCCCGCCTCGTCAAAAGCGATTCGGGGGCGCTGGTGGAAGAGGTTTATCGCGCCGGAACTCCCGATGGCAAGATTCCGCCCGGCCGCTACGCGCTATTCCTCATGAAGGCCAACCAGTATCTCGAAAAGGCCCGGGCTTATGCCGAACCCGGCCAGGATGCGGTGATTGCCGCTCTGATTCGCTATTACCAGACCGGCGACCCGGCCGACTGGATCCGCTTCGGTATCGCCTGGGTGGGCAACGACCGGCCGGTGGACTTCGCCAACGGCTTCATCGAGGTTTACCGCGACGCGCGCGCGGCCAAGGGGACTTCGCAGGCCTTCGTGAGCATCACCGATGCCAAGCTGAACGGGCTGATGACCAGGCTCGCCGAGAATGCGCAGTACTTTGAAGACCACGCTCCGTGGCTGCCGCAGTATAAGAAGCAGGGAGTGAAACCGCCGCTGGCGAAGGCGGTGGAAACGGTCACCGAAACCGGCGATTTCCATGCCAGCACCATCGGCGACAATCTGCCCAACGAAAACGAGATCCGCGAAAAATACGGCAGCAAGAGCTTCCTGTTCACGGGCAGTTCGCGCACTCTGACGCGAGCCGCCGGCTACGGCGCCCTGGAGGAATTCGCGGCTTCGCCCGAAGAAATTGCCCTCTGCAAGAAATATGGGGAAGAGGCGGGCGACCTGATGACCGGCCTGCACGAAGTGATCGGCCACGGCTCCGGCAAGCTCAGCCCGCGCCTCAGCGGCGGCAGCGAAGCGTACCTCAAGGAGTATTTCTCCACCCTCGAGGAAGCCCGCGCCGACCTGATGGCGCTCTGGAATATTTTCGATCCCAAGCTCCAGGAGTTGCACCTGGTCTCCAGCCCCGAGGTCGGCAAGGCAATGTACTATAACGCCGTGCGGGTGGCTTTGACGCAGCTCAACCGCATTCCCAAGGGCGACACCATCGAGGAAGACCACCAGAGGAACCGGCAGCTCATCGTCAACTACGTGATGGATAAGACGGGCGCCATCGAAAAAGTGGAGCGCGGCGGCAAGACTTACCTCGTGCTGAAGGATTTCGACAAGATGCACCAGGGCGTTGGCATGCTGGAGGCCGAGCTGATGCGCATCAAGGCCGAAGGCGATTACGCCGCCATCAAAGCGCTGGTGGACCGGTACGCGGTGCACTTCGACCCCAAGCTGCGCGACCAGGTGATGGCGCGCTACGAGAAACTGGACCTGCCGCGTTACTGGTGCGGCATCAACTCGCTGCTCACGCCCAGCTTCGACGCCGCTGGCAAGCTGACTGCCGTGAAGCTGTCTTACCCGCGCGACTACGTGAAACTGCAACTTAGTTACGCCGCGCTGTACGGAGTACAATAAGCAGACGCCCCATGGCAGCGCGCCTCAACCCGGTGGCCCCGGATGAGATCGTCGA
Organism: Bryobacterales bacterium; assembly: GCA_963843095.1. GTDB lineage: Bacteria > Acidobacteriota > Terriglobia > Bryobacterales > Bryobacteraceae > Bog-375. Next base: position 53,403 of record CAWJLI010000063.1, on the reverse strand, counting down.
TCTGCGGCTCGTCGCGGCCGCGGATCTGGACCCGGTGCTGGAGGAAGAAGTCGCCGCCTGGCACGACGACCTCGAGTGGGACTTCGCCAAATCGGCCCAACTGGCGCGCCGCTTCGTCGGCGTGCACGCCTTGAGCGGGCGCGTGCTGGTGGTCGACGGCCGGGTCGCCGGCTACCTCTATTTCGTGTTCGAGGACCACAAGGCCCTCCTCGGCGATCTGTACATCCTGCGCGCGCCTGCGCACCCAGGAGCGGGAAGATCTGCTGCTGCGCTCGGCGCTGGACGAGATCTTCCCGACTCCGCACATCAGCCGCATCGAGGCGCAACTGCTGATGCTCGACTACGCCCCCGACCGCGTGCTGCCGCGCGCGGCCGAGACGCACCAGTACTGCCGCAACTTCATGCGGGCGGATCTGAAGAAGGCGGACTTCGGGGAGGGCCCCGTGCGCCGGCCGTTCTATATGGAGAACTGGTCGGACCGTTACAGCGACGCCGCCGCCGCGCTGATTGCCGAATCGTATGCGGGACACGTGGATGGCTGGATCAACGACCAGTATCGGAGCCCCGCCGGCGCGCACCGTTTCCTGCACAACATCGTGGCGTATCCCGGCTGCGGCACGTTTTCGCAACCCGCGTCTTACCTGGCTTTCGAGGGCGTCAGCGGCCACCTTTGCGGCCTCTCCCTGACCAGCCTGGTCTCTCCCGAATCCGGCCACATCACGCAGATCTGCGTGTCGCCCGCCGTGCGCGGAACCGGCATCGGTCATGCCCTGCTGCGCCAGTCGATGCTGGCGTTGCGCAAAATGGAATGCCGCTCGGTCGGTCTCACCGTCACCTCAGCCAATGAAAATGCGGTGGCTCTTTATGAGCGAGTCGGCTTCCGCACCATCCGCCAGTTCTCCGCCTACGCCTGGGACCTTGGTTGACCTTCCCGGCGCTCGAAACGGAGGCTAGACCAGATTTTCGCATCGGATTACCCTAATATATGGAAGCCGGTGCGGCACCGCAGCCGTCCGGCGGCCAAGGGGGTACTCCATGATGCCGCTTGCGAAGATCTTGTTGCCGGTGGACTTTTCGGAACGCTCTATCGGAGCCGTCCACTGCGCCCAACGCCTGGCGCAACGCTTTTCCCCGGAAATCATCCTGCTGCACGTGTTGGCTCCCATGCAGTACCGTCTTGGCGACACGGAAATGGGCGGCGTCATGCTGGGCGAGTTGTACCGCGCCCAGATGGAGAGCCTGACCCTCGAATTGGATCAGTTTCAACAGGCGGAACTCGCCGGTTGCAACGTGCGCCGCGTGGTATTGGACGGCGAACCCGCCTCCCGCATCGTCGAGTTTGCGCACGACGAAAACGTGGACCTCATTCTGATTCCCACCCACGGTTGCGGGCTGTTCCGCCGGTTCATTCTCGGCTCCAACACCGCCAAGGTGCTGCATGACGCGGAGTGTCCCGTGTGGACCGGCGTGCACATCGCGGAGACGGCCGCGCGACCGGCGGAGATCCGGCACATCCTCTGCGCGGTGGATCTTGGCCCGCAAAGCGAGCGCGCTCTCCAATGGGCCGATTGGCTGAGCCGCGCCCTGGAAGTCCCGCTCACCCTGCTGCACGTCACGGCCGCCGTTCCGGAAACTCCGGACCATACCGACGACGCGTGGCGCGCCAAGCTGCGCTGGTCGGCGGAGGAGACGCTCGCCCACCTGCAGGCTAAGGTTGGATCGCAGGCGGAAGTGATGCTCCAGGCCGGCGATCCCGCTCACGCCATCTGCGCCGCCGCCGAACGCCTCCACGCCGGCGTGCTCGTGATCGCGCGCGGTTCCGCCGCCGGAGGCTTCGGCCGCCTGCGCACCAACGCCTACGCCATCATCCGTGAATCGCCCTGCCCGGTAGTGAGCGTGTAAAACGGCAACTGCTCCGCGCGGTAGGGTCCGGCGCCGAGAACCACTGGCCCCTGTTCGCGGCGATATAATCGGGAAACGCCCGCCGGCGGCAGCCGTCGAATTGCGCGCAGAACTTCACTTTGGAGGACGCAAAATGTTCCTTGCCTGGCCCGCTCCCCAACCGGACTCGACAAAAGCCAACACAAAGGAAGCGGACACTCGAACCGTCCTCCTTCAGGAGTATGCAGACCACGGAAACTGGGCGCGTCACTACAGCGCCGTGAGAATGACGCTCGGAACCTTTTTCGTCACCGCCGCGACCGGTATGATCACGCTCCGCTGGGACAGGCCTCAAATTGCCGTCGCGGTGGCCGCGGGCGTCGTGTTAGGCATTGGCGTGCTTCTCTTTATGGTTTTTAGTTGGTTTACTTTCGATGAGATGAACAAGCAGCGCGCCATCGTCGATTCCTACCGGGAACAACTTAAGACGGGAAATATGGAAGTCACCGAAAAGCTCGCCTTGTGGAAATGGGGAACCGGTCTGCCCATCGCCATTCTGTTCGTAGCGGCGTTTACATCGTTCGACCTCTGGTGGCTTTTCGCCTCACAGTCGAAGCCGGGTCAGGTGACTCAGATCACGGTCCCCATGAAGGTCAAGGTCGGACAGCAGCCGGAAGTCAACGTGGACGTTCCCATCAAAGTAACTGCCCCCTAAGCTGGGCTGGCCCGCTCCCAGTACCTCCGAGGAAGGCGTCAGCCCCGCCTCCGTGATAAAGTGCTTGAAGTGACTCCCCGCACTCTGTTTCAGGTTCTGGAAGAGGCCGCGACGCGCTATGGCGACGCGCCGGCCCTGCATCAGCCCCAACCCTCCGGCGCTTACCTCACGTATTCGTGGAATGAATACCGCCGCGCGGCGGAGGAGATTGCCGCCGGGTTGCGCGCGCTGGGGGTTGAGAAGGGCCAAGTCGTAGCCCTGGATTCGGAGACGCGGCTGGAGTTTTACCTGGCGGACCTGGGAATTCTGGCCTGCGGCGCCATCGCCGCCGCGCTGTACCCCAGCTACCCTGTGCCCGACCTGATTCGCACCATCGAGGCTACCAGCGCCGCGGCGGTCTTCGTGGAGGACCCGCAGACCTTCCGCGCGCTGCGGCACGCCCGCGCCAGCCGCTGGATTCTGCTTACCGGCCAAGCCGAGGGCGCCCTGGCGCTGGACGATCTGCGCGCCCTGGGACGCGAAACGCTGGCGCGCGACCCGGAACTGGCAGGCCGGCTGCGCGCCGAGACGGGGCCGTCCGATCCGGCCGTGCTGTACCTCACGTCCGGCGCCACCGGCGAACCCAAAATGGCGCTGGTCACGCACCAGGCCATCGTCTCCAACATCGACATGGGGCCGCTCGTGTTTCCCATGGGGCCGGAAGATGCGACGGTCGCCTTTCTGCCTTCCGCGCACATCGCGCAGCGCGTGGTCATCGAGTTTCTGCCGATCCGCTGCGGTATGCCGGTCCACTTCTCCGAAAGCCTGATGAAGCTGCCGCAGGATATCCGCAAGGTGCGGCCCACCATCCTGCTGGCGCCGCCGCGCATGTGGGAGCGCATCTACTTCACCATCTGCACCGAGCTGCGCAAGCGCTCCGCCGCCTCCCGCAAGGCGTTTTACACCGGACTCGCGCTGGCGCTGGCAGCCGCGCGTTACCGGCGCGAAGGCAAACCGGTGCCGATCCGCATCCGCGCTCCGCTGGCCCTGGCCGACCGCCTGCTGTTTCGCAAGGTGCGCGCGCGCTTCGGCGGACGCCTTCGCGTGCCGGCTTCCGGCGCAGCGCCGCTCAGCAAAGACCTGGCCGAGTTCTATGAGGCCATCGGCATGCCGCTGATCGAAGGCTACGGCCTCACCGAAGGCGGCGTGGCGGCGCTCAATCCGCTCGACGCCCCCATGCCCGGCAGCATCGGCAAGATGATGCCCGGAGTCGAAATCAGAATCTCGCGAAGATCACGAGCTGCTGATCAAAGGCCCCTGCCTGTTTTCCGGTTACTGGGACGACCCCGCCACCACCGCCGAAGTGCTGCGCGATGGCTGGCTGCACACCGGCGACCTCGGCTATATCGACGCCGACGGCTACATCTACATCACCGGCCGCAAGAAAGAGCTGATCGTTTCCTCCACCGGCAAGAAGATTCACCCCAGCCGCGTCGAGAGCCTGTTTAAGATGGAACCGCTCGATCAGCCAGGTGCTCCTGATTGGCGACCGGCTGCCGTTTCTCACCGCGCTGTTCACCATCAACACCGGTGTCGCCGAGACGCTGAAGGGCATGGAAGGCTGCCGAGGGCCGCTCGCCCGCCGAAATCTGCGGCGCGCCGCCGGTGGAAAAGGAGATGCGCCGGATCGTCAACCAAGTGAACCGCCTGCTTGCGCCATTCGAGCAGGTGCGCCGGTTCCGCATCCTGCCGCGCGACTTCTCCATCGAGCAGGGCGAGCTGACCGCCACCATGAAAGTGCGCCGCACCAAGGCCATCGAAAACTTCAAGCAGGATATCGACGCGCTATACGCCGGGAGGGAGTAGGGCCGCGGGCGCTACCTCAAGAACGTTTGGAGCGGGAAACGTTTCGGTTTTGCCGCACTTTCCAAGCGCAGAGCGGCCAGGTTTCGCGCCGGCGTTTATACTCGAAATGTGACCTCGCGCCGCAGAGTAATTTGGCTCAACCTCGGCCTCCTGGGGCTCTTGTTTGCTGCCGCAATCGCCGCCTGGGTGGGCATGACGGGTTCTATCGGCGCGCGGATCTATGCCAAAACGTTGCGCGAAGGTTCCGCGGGAGAACGTTGCAAAGCCGCTGAGGCGCTCGAATCCTTCGATTCGAGCGGCGCTCCCGCGGTTCCGGCGCTGCTTGAAATCTTGCGGAATCCGGAGGATCCTGCCGCACCCCTATGCGCCCGTGCTCTGCGCGAGATCGATCCGCAGGCTGCTTACGAATATGTCACCCGGCTGATCGGAAACAGCGCTCCTCTGACTCCCGCCACAACTTCCGTATTCGGGAACTTCGGCCCGATCGCCTGGCGCGCGATCCCGCTGGTGCGTGGCGCGCTCAGCCGCCCCGCGCGTGTCCACGCATTTGCCGCGCTGATCGACATGGGCGATTACGACGATGAACTGATCGCCGCCATCATCAAAGATGCGCGGGGCGGCGTCGACTCATGGGGCGCGAGGCTGGCCTTAGACCGGCTGGGCGACGTAGCGAACCGCATCCAGCCCTCATTGCTCGAGCGCCTGACCTCCGACTCAACGCCGGTCATCTCGGCCATGGGGAAAACGATCCCCGGCAAGGTCGGGAATCAATCCGGGTACGCATCGGGTGGCCTGGAAGGATTTCCGCACTCCGATCGGGGTTATCAGGAATATGCTCTGGACCAGCTCAGCAAGCAGGGCGCGCGTGCCGCCGACGCGATTCCCGACATCCTCACCGAGCTTCACTCGAAGTCCCTGCTGATCCGTTTTACGGCGGCGTGGACGCTGATGCACATGGGATCCTCCGCACGATCCGTGCTCCCAGAGCTTCGCGCCGCACAGAACGATCCGAACAGTCTGGCGCGCGACGGCGCGGCCGATGCCATCCGCGCGATTGAGGCCGCACGATGAAACGGGTAGTTATCCTATTCTGGTTCACCATTGTCTTGGGTTTTGTGGTGTCGCCCGTTGCCATCATTGGAGTGACGGCCGCAAAGGGTACACCATTCACGTCAGCCGCCAGCGAGTGGTTCGGGAATCTGTTTCGGTTGGGCTTCAACGAGTTCCTGATCGCGCTGATCGGCGGTCTGCCCTTCTCCGGGGCCGCGGTCTTCAGCCTATTTCATCTTTCCGCCGAGCAGGCGCCTCGCGGAAGATGGGCCGGTATCGCGGGCGCGCTTGGCGCGGGCATTGCGATGTCTCTATGGATACACATCAGCATCCTCACCTCGCGATCGTCCACAGCCGGGATCGGCTTCCTCTTGCTGCCCTTTGCGATCCTCTTCGTCATGCCCATCGGCTACCTCGCTGGCCGGTTGATCGCGAAGCCGCGCGCCACTTGAAAGAGTTGCGGCCGCCAGCGCAGGGATCGTCGGCCACGCGCCGGTAGAGGCAATCCGGTTGCTCGCGCGGTTGCCGTTGAGGCCTCCGTCACGACGCGTAAACGAATCCCGCCCGAGTTACCGCCCGCCCTCCGTCACCTCTTTCAACAAGTCACGCCGCAGCCTCGCTGTCTTTTCGATCGCGGACTCTTTCCCCACGCCTTCGTAACGGCAGCAGATCAGCCGCAGGCAGCACCGCGCGCTGTTGGGCGACGGCGCCCCTGTTGCCTGGGGTGTCGGGCAAAGAAGGTTCCGCGGCGTTTGAGTGCCTCCAGGAGACCGGCCACGGCGAAGGAGGTCGGCTGTATACTGAGTTTTGCCCAGTAGTCCAGAATCGAGAGCCGCTAAGTTGGTTTGCGGAAAGCGATGACCCGCTGTTACGCGGAGTTGCGGAAGGAGAGCCCATGGATCGGAGCGAAAGGACTTATACGAAAGCGTTCGCGGCGATTGCCTGCTGCGCGATGATTGTCCTGCTGGCAGGGTGCAGGAATGCCGGCACTGGCGCCGAGGGCAAAGGCGTCACAGCGTCACCTGGCGCGTCCGCCTCTGCCGGCGTGGCGCACCCGGCGCAAGGTGACGTCAAACAAAGACTCCAGCACAGCACGACGTTGCTCCTGGAATCGCTTCAAAAACCCACGGCGTCTTACCACTTTTCTTATAAGGCTCAGGAAAACATAAATCCCAAGTTTCCGATGGACAAGACCGCGAAGCCGGAGGTGGGTCCCGTCGAAGTGGAGGCGGATATCTCTCCCGACCAACTCAGTCTCACATCCCTCCGCGGCAAGCAGAAAACAGAGCACAAGGCCATGAAGGCGGATGAGCTTGCCTGGGGAATGGCAGATCTGGAGCTGATCGGCCCGGTGACCGGCGCGGCCATGATGCTCGCTTTCGGGCAAATGGTGGCGCAGCCGGCGGGTTCCGGCACTGCCGGCGGCGTCGACGCCGACCAGTTCGAGTTCGATACTTCTACGGCCACCGGCTCTACCAAAGCCGGGATGGACATCGCGAGAGGCATGATCACAAACCTTCAATCCACCAAGGGTACGGTCTGGCTCGAAAAGAGCACCGGGAAGCTGGTCAAGTTCAATATTGACGCCAGCTTTGCCAACCAGCAGTCCAATTCCTGGAAGGAGCATTACGAAGGCGAGCTCACGCTCAAGTAGACCTGGGACGGTTCTGCATTGTCACTCATCGAATCGGCTGCGAAGAGCGCCGGATAGAGATATTGAACCCTCGGGTAGGCTCTCTCGCCCAGGGCTTGCGCGCCTAGGGCATAGTGCCGGCGTGTATCTGCAGCTGCATCTAATAGTCGGGATCGATAGCGCCCGACGGGAAGGCATCGACCATATACGGCAGCCTAGCCGGGTCGTCAGCGTCGTCAGCCCCGCGCCTACGGCTCCTGCGCTGCGGAGTGCTAGAATTCGTCGAGACGGTGCGTCCCATGTCGCACTGGCTTCGAATTGTACTGAGGGATGCAGCTCTCGTATACCTCGGCTTTTGCGCGGTATTGTTTCTCATTCAGCGCTCTCTGATCTATCTTCCGCAGCCTGGCTCGGGCGGCAATGACGCGACCACGATCATCTTGCCGACGGCGGCGGCGCGGGTGCTGGTGTCCACGCGGCCGAAAAACGGCCCGCGCGCCCTTATCTATTTCGGAGGGAACGCTGAGGATGTCTCTCAGCATGCCCAGCTTTTCGGTTGGATTTCCTGAGAGCGCGATATACCTGCTGCACTATCGGGGTTACGGAGGCAGTTCGGGAAAGCCCTCCGAAAAAGCACTCTTCGCGGATGCCCTAACCCTTTTCGACGAAGCGCATGCCGAGCATCCGGATGTCGACGTGGTGGGTCGCAGCTTGGGCAGCGGAGTTGCCGTTTATGTCGCCAGCCTGCGGCCAGTCACCCGGCTTGTCCTTGTCACTCCATTCGACAGCCTCGAGGAACTTGCGGCCGCCCAATTCCCCTATGTCCCTGTGCGGTGGCTGATGCTGGACAAGTATGAATCATGGAGATACGCGCCTAGCGTGACCGCGCCTACTTTGATCATCGCTGCGGAGCACGACGAAATCGTTCCCCGCGCCAGCACGGCACTACTCCAATCGCGGTTCAAAGGCGGAGTTGCAACCCTTCAGGTAATAGGCGGCACAGGCCACAACAGCATATCCTACAGGGCCGAATACATGCGGCTACTGAAAGGGTCGCCGTAGGCAACGTCTTTGCCCCCGACTTACTTCCCGCTCTCCGTCTCCTGTTTCAGCAAGTCCCGCCGCAGCCTGGCTGTCTTCTCGATGGCTGATTCCTTCCGGAAGCGCCTTATCTCCTCGTGATTGCCATTGAGCAGGACCTCGGGGGCTTTCCAGCCGCGAAAGTCGGCTGGGCGGGTCCAGTGTGGGCAGTCCAGCAGGCCTTCGCCATGGCCGGTTTCCTGAAAGCTCTCGAACGCCGCGGAGGTTTCGTTGCCCAGAACTCCGGGCAGCAGGCGCGCGGTCGCATCGATCACCACGGCCGCGGCCAGTTCGCCGCCGCTCAGCACGTAGTTGCCGATCGAGAGTTCTTCGTCCGCCAGGCGCTCGGCCACGCGTTCGTCCACGCCTTCGTAGCGGCCGCAGATCAGCAGCAACTCGGCTTCCCGACTCAAACGGTTGGCCGCGCCCTGGTCGAACAGGCGCCCGTGGGCGGAAAGCAGAATCACCTTCTGCCCGGCGCCGCGCGCGGGCCAGATGGATTCCACCGCGAAAAAAATCGGCTCGGGCTTAAGGACCATCCCCTCGCCGCCGCCGAAGGGCCGGTCGTCCACCGTTCTGTGCCGGTCGAAGGTGTAATCACGCAGGTTGTGGATGCGGATCTCGAGCAGGCCCGCGTCTTGCGCCCGCTTGACAACGCCATGCGCGAACGGCCCCTCGAAGAACTCGGGGAAAATCGTCAGCACATGAAAGATCACGATTGGTTCAACTCTCGCAGACCCTCGGGCAATTCCACCGCGATGCGCCGGGCCTGGACGTCGATCTCGACGCAGATCGACCGCGCAAACGGAATCAGCAGTCCGCCTTCCACCGCCAGCAGCCCGGAGCCGCCGCCATCCTGCCACGCCTCGACGCGGCCCAGGCGCGCGCCGGACTTCCGGTCCACCACTTCGCAGCCCACCAGGTCGGATTGGAAAAACTCACCGGGAGCGATCCGTGCCCGCTCGGCGATGGGAATCCGCACTTCCAAGCCCACCAGCAATTCGGCATCGGAGATCGTGTCGACACCCTGGAACTTGAAGATCAGCGTGCCATTGTGAAACCAGGTATTCTCCACCTGCCGCGGCAACGGCGCACCGGTGCCGAACAGGTACACCTGGCCTAATGCCTGGTAGCGTTCCGGCCGGTCGCTCAGCGCCAGCGCGGTGATTTCGCCGCGATTGCCGCGCGTTTTGCCCAGCCTGGCTACGGTCACCCAGGCTTCTTCCGGCAAACTCACTCCAGAATTTCCAGCGTGAAGCGCCGGTTCAGTTTCATCCCCGCCGCGCCCAAAATGGTGCGGATCGAGCGCGCGGTGCGGCCTTGCTTGCCGATCACCTTCCCCAGATCGCTGGCGGCCACCTTCAATTCCAGCACGGTCACCTGCTCGCCCAGCACCTCGCGGACGGAAACCTCTTCCGGGATGTCGACCAAAGCCTTCGCGATGTCCTCAATCAACTGTTTCATGCATCCCGCTCCTAACCCCATGGTAACCGAAGGAGGCTGGGCGTGATGCGGCATTTATCCGAGTCGGGCCTGGCGGCGTTCGGAGACATACACAACAGCGGCGAGTTGCCCAGGAGGCTGCGCGGCCGGCAGGCGAAAGCCTGCCCACACGCTGACCGCTTCAGGCTCCCGGCTGGGCAACCGGCGCCGGATGCTTTTCGAGCAACCGCTTCACCGTATCCGACAACTGCGCGCCGTGCTGCGTCCAGTGTTCGATCCGGTCGTGCTTGAGGGTCACCTGGGCCGGCGAGGACAGCGGGTTGTAGTGGCCCACCACCTCCAGGTTGCGGCCATTGGCGGCGCGCTCCTTCTCGATTACCACTACGCGGTAAAACGGCTTCTTTTTGGCGCCAAACCGCGCCAGACGAATCATCAGCATTGATACTCCATGGTCGTTCTCAAAATACTCCTACATGCCGGGCATGTTGCCAAACGGGAATCCGGCGGGCATCTTCATCTTGCCGAACTTCCGCCCCACGAAGCCGCCGGAAAGACCCTTCATCATCTTGCGGGCCTGCGCGTACTGCTTCAACAACTGGTTGACTTCCTGCACGCGTGGTGCCGCTGCCCCGCGCGATGCGCCGGCGGCGGCTGCCGTTGATGATCATGTGATTGTCGCGCTCGCGCGGGGTCATCGAATCGATGATCGCCACCACCCGGCTCGATTTCCTTCTCGTCGACCTTGACGTCCTTCAAATCCTTCAGCATGCCCACCTTGGGCATCATGTCCAGCAGCGAACTGAGCGGGCCCAGCTTGCGGATCTGCCGCAACTGGTCGCGGAAATCCTCCAGCGTGAACTCGTTCTCGATGAGCTTGCGCTGCATCTCGACGGCTTTCTTCTTGTCGATCGGCCTCGCTGGCCTTCTCGATGAACGAGAGGATGTCGCCCATGCCCAGGATGCGGTTGGCCGCGCGGTCCGGGATGGAACGGCTCGAGCGCGTCGAACTTCTCGCCCACGCCGACGAATTTCAGCGGCTGGCCGGTGACGTGGCGGATGGAGAGCGCCGCGCCGCCGCGCGCATCGCCATCCATCTTGGTGAGGATCACGCCGGTGATGCCCAGCCGCTTGTGGAACTCGTCGGCCGATTTCACCGCGTCCTGCCCGGTCATGGCGTCGGCCACGAACAGAATCTCGACCGGATTGAGCTGCTGCTTTGAGCTGCTGCAGCTCGCTCATCAGCTGGTCGTCGATGTGCAGGCGGCCGGCGGTATCCACCAGCAGCACGTCGCGGCCGGTGTTGGCGCTCTCGCGCCGCGCCGCGCGCGCCAGTTCGAGCGGCTGCTTTTCTTCCGGCGCGCCCTCGTAGAGCGGCTGGCCGATCTCGCGCGCAATCACCTTGAGCTGCTCGCGCGCCGCCGGGCGGTAGACGTCCACCGAAACCATCATGGGCCGGTGCCCGTTGCGCGAAAGCCAGCGCGCCAGCTTGCCCGTGGTGGTGGTCTTCCCGGAACCTTGCAAGCCCACGATCAGGAACACGCTGGGCGGCTCGTTGGCGAACCGCAGCTTCGATTCGTGGCTGCCCAGAATCTTGATCAGCTCTTCGTGAACGATCTTGACCACTTGCTGGGAGGGCGAAAGCGCCGCCAGCACTTCCTCGCCCATGGCCTTCTGCTTGATGTTTTCGAGGAGCTGTTTGACGACCCGGAAATTGACGTCGGCCTCGAGCAGCGCCATGCGGATTTCGCGCAGCGCCGATTCCATGTTTTCGGCCGACAGTTTGCCTTCGCCGCGGAGGTTCTTGAAAACCCGCTGCAGTTTTTCCGAGAGATTGTCGAACATGAGTGATGCCAGGAACCTGGAAACCGGCGCGCGGCCGGAGATACCGGCGCTGCCCCGAGTTTTCTATATTATAGCGTTATTCCTTGGGCGCTATACGGACGCTCGAGGCCGCCATTTTGCCGGCCCGGTCCATGCCCAGTTCGTAGAGCACGCGCGCGCCGGGCCGCAACTCGGTGGCGAGGCCCTCCGCCAGGCGCGAGACGTGAAAGAAGATGTCCCGTCCGCCATCGTCCGGGCGCAGGAAGCCGAAGCCCTTAGCGTCGAAATAGGTGACCACCGAGCCGGCCTGCTCGCCGGTGGGAGGTTCATTCGATTCGGCGCCTTCGCCAGGCGCCGCGGACTGTCGGCTGGTTTTGTCGCCAACCCCCTGCTTGATCAGGGCCAGGTCGGCTTCGGTCCAGTCCGTGGCGGGCTGGGCGTCGGCGGGCATTGCGAGATTTGGATTTCGCTTCCGCGCTTCTTCAAATAACCGTTTTTGACGTGCGTTCAAACCAAAGTTCCTCGACGCACCGTACCGCTACACCGCGGCCGGCGCAACCTTTCGCTTCCGAGAGCCCCGCTTTTCGGCCGGAGGCTGCCGGTCGCTCTTCTCCAAAACGCCCATCACCATGGTGGTGACGAATTTCTTTTCGCCATGATCGTCGAACTTGATGACGATCCGCTCTTCGTTATGGAACATCACCGTGCCCAATCCGAACTTCGGATGCTTGACTTGGGCGCCTTGAGAATACATGTTGGAAGCCATAGATTTCTTACGCTTTAGTCCTCGGTTGAACAACTGAGGGTATAGGATGACCGGTCGTAGGATTGTGCGGGAGAAAAAAACAGCACGTTTTCACACTAATGGTATCAAACGGAATGCCTGCTTGTCGAGCGGGGGATTGCGAGCTGAATCTGTGATGTGATCGGTGACTGCACCCAGGGCCGGTCGGGGACCTGCCTCACACGGTACACTCAAACTTAAGTCATGGCGTATAAAGATCTGCGTGAGTTTATTGCGGCGCTCGAGCGCAACGGCGAACTGAAGCGCATTCCCTTCGAAGTGGACCCGGTGCTCGAGATCACCGAGTTCGCCGACCGCGCGGTGAAGCGGGGCGGGCCGGCGCTGCTGTTCGAAAAGCCCACGGGCTCGGATGTGCCGGTGCTGATCAACGCTTACGCTTCGTTGCGCAAGATGGAAATCGCGCTGGAAGTGGATTCGCTGGAAGAGATTGCGGCGCGCATCGTCGAGTTCCTGGAGATGCGCATGCCGGAAGGCCTGATCGGCAAGCTCAAAATGCTACCCAAGCTGGCCGAGATGGGCGGGTTCTTTCCGAAAATCGTTTCCAAAGGCCCGTGCCAGGAAGTGGTGCGCACCTCGGGCATGTCACTGGCGCAGTTCCCGATTCTGAAATGCTGGCCCGAAAGACGGCGGACGCTTCATCACGCTGCCGATGGTGTTTTCGCGCAACCCCGATACCGGCAAGCGCAACTGCGGGATGTACCGCATGCAGGTTTATGACGACTCGACCGCCGGCATGCACTGGCAGACCCACAAGCAGGGCGCCGAGCATTACCGCCGCATGCGCGCTCACGGACAGACGCGGATGGATGTCGCGGTGGCGATCGGCGCCGACCCGGCCAGCATGTACTCCGCGATCCTGCCGCTGCCGCCGGACCTGGACGAGATGATGATCGCGGGCTTCCTGCGCCAGAGCCCCGTCGAGATGGTGAAGTGCCAGACCTGCGACCTCGAGGTGCCGGCGCAGGCCGAGATTGTGCTCGAAGGATACGTGGAGCTGGGCGAACTGCGCACCGAAGGTCCGTTCGGCGATCACACAGGCTTTTATTCTCTCGAAGACCAGTACCCGGTTTTCCACTTGACCGCCATCACGCATCGCGAAAAGCCGATTTACGCGACCACCATCGTGGGGCCGCCTCCCATGGAGGACTATTACATGGGCAAGGCCATCGAGCGCATTTTCCTGCCGCTGATGCGACTGCAACTGCCGGAAGTGCGCGATATCGCGATGCCGGCCGAAGGCATCTTCCACAACCTGATCCTGGTGTCCATCCGCAAGTCGTACCCCGGCCACGCGCGCAAAGTGATGCACTCCATCTGGGGCACCGGCCAGGCCATGTTTTCGAAAGTCATCGTGGTGGTGGATGAAGACGTCGACGTGCAGAATTCGAGCGAGGTCGCCTGGAAGGCGCTCAACAATATCGACCCCGAGCGCGATATTGAATTCGCGATGGGGCCGGTGGATTCGCTCGATCATGCGAGCCGCTTGGCGGATTACGGTTCGAAGATGGGCATCGACGCCACCCGCAAGTGGCCCACCGAGGGCTTTACGCGGCCTTGGCCGGGGCTGATCGAAATGTCCGCCGGTGTGAAGAAAAAGGTAGATGAGCTGTGGAAGCGGGCGGGGCTGTAGGGCATTTGAAAAAAAGCCCCGTCCGGTGGATGGGACCGGCGCGGGGCCTGAGAAACCTCCCGGAGGAGGCAACGCACCAAAGCGAAAAACCGCCGACCAACTACGATTCATCTTGCAACCAGACTGCCACGCTTAAGCTGTTGATCCTATAGAACGGCGACCCACGCTCCTACGGGAATCGGGAGCGGCGGGCTATGGATTCCCACAACCGGCGCAAGTTCCCAGGCCCCTGTGGACGCGCGGTACAATCAAACGCGTGAGCGCTAACCCAGTGAAAACGAGGGAGGAAACAGCGCTATCGGAAACCCACGACGGCCGAGCGCTGGCGGGTTTCTTCCTCAGCGGTTTTCTGCTGGCTTTGTTGGGCGCAATTCTGCCGGCGTGGGGCTATCACCGCGACCCGGCAGACTTCATCGCGGTAGGCAACTGTTTTCTGAGCGTAGCGGTCGGGGTGGCGATCGCTTCGCGGCTGGGCGGCCGGTTGATCGCGCGGCGCGGCCTGCGCGTGGTGATGATCAACGCCTGTGCGGCGTCGTCCGTCACGCTGATCTATCTGGCGACCGTCTCTCCGCCGATTTCGAATTGGTGCCGCATCGGCGGGCTGCTTTTCTTGGGCGCGTGCGCCGGTGCGCTGAACCGTGCGTTGTTTCAGGCCATTTCGGCGCGCTATCGAAGGGACGCCGCATCCACCGTAATTCGCGGCGGCATCTGGTATGGCCTGGGCTGCCTGGCGGCAACCCTGCTAGTCTTCGGCGCCTTCTATGCGTACTCGGTCGAGACCATCCTGCTGTTCATGGCGGCAGTGCCGGCGGTGTTTGCGGCTCTTTACTATAAGGCCAGTTTTCCCAGCGCGGAGGAGGGATCGCATCCGACGCTGCGCCAGGCGATCGCCGACTTCCGCAGCCCCGGCGCGGTGCTGTTCGCCCTGTTGCTGTTTTTCCAGTTCGGCAACGAATACTCCATCGCCGGCTGGCTGCCACTGTTCCTCATCCGGCGGATTGGTGTCAGCCCCCCAGGCGCGTTGTTGTTGCTGGCTTTCTACTGGCTCTTCCTGATGGGGGGCCGGCTGTTGGCGGTGCCTATTCTGCCGCGCGTGCGCCATGGGAAGCTGGCGCTGATCAGCGGTGCGCTGGCGCTGTTCGGGTGTCTGGTGCTGCTTTTCACCAACAATCCCTTTGGCGCCGGTTGCGGCATCTTCTTTATCGGCGCGGGTTATGCGAGCGTTTATCCGCTGGTGCTCGAATTGATTGGCCGCCGCTTTCCTTATTACCACCCCGGCTTCTTCAACGGCATTTTCTCCGTCGCCTTGTTCGGCGGGCTGCTGGCGCCGGCCACGCTGGGCTACGCGGCGCAGCGCTGGGGCGTGGGTGTAGTGGTGGGGATTCCGCTGCTCGGCACGTTCATGGTGATCGCGCTGCTGGTGCTGATCTGGCTGGAATCGAAGGTCACCGGCCGATGAAGGCCGCGCGTTTCCTCCTGGCGCTGAGTCTGGCTGTGGCAGGCCAGGCGGCCAGCCCGGCGCGCGCCATCGACCGTCTGCTGGCGTCGTCTCCCGCCGCACGCGGGGCTTTCTTCGGAATCCAGGTCACCGATCTGAAGACCGGCCGCACGCTGTATCAACTCAACGCCGACCGTCTCTTCGTGCCGGCGTCCAACACCAAGCTGTTTACGACCGCGCTGGCATTGGTGCGCCTCGGGCCGCAATTCACGTTCGAGACACGGGTGATGGCGGACCGGGCGCCGGACGCGGATGGATGTATTCGCGGCCCGGTGCGCCTGGTGGGCGGCGGCGATCCGAACCTCTCGGCGCGCGCGGTTCCCTACCAGCCCGAGCCAGCCCGGGCAGCGCCGGCGCCCGGTTACGCGTTGGCTGCGCTGGCGGGACTGGCCGACCAGGTCGCCGCCAGGGGCGTGAAGTGCATCGATGGCGACATCGTCGGCGACGACACGCGGTACGTCTGGGAGCCCTACGCGGAGGACTGGAGCATCGACGATCCGACTTACGAATACGGCGCCGCGGTTTCCGCGATTGCGGTCAACGACAACACGATCGCCGTGAGCGTTTCGCCTGGCGCGGGCGAGGGCGACCCGGCGGCGATCATTCTCGAACCCGCGGTGGAATACTACGCGATCGACAACCGCATCCGCACCGTGGCTGCGGGCGGGGAACGCTCCATCCATGTGCACCGCGCGCCCGGCAGCCGGGAACTGGAACTATCGGGGACGATTCCGCTTGGCGGGCAGAGTCAGCTTCTGGCGCTGGGCATCGACGAGCCGGCCGTGTATGGCGCGCTGGCGCTGCGGCAACTGCTGGAAGAGCGCGGCATCCGGGTGAACGGCGCCGCGGTGGCGCAGCATCTGCTGCCGGGTGAAGCGGCCGAGGGGCCGGCAGCCGGGGGCGACAACGTGGTGCTGGCGCGGCGCGTTTCCGCCCCGCTGAGCGACGATCTGCGCATCACCGACAAAGCCAGCCAGAATCTGCATGCGGAGATGGCGTTGCGCGCGGTGGGGCGGGCTCGCCGCAGCGTGGGCAGCCGCGCCGCCGGCCTCGACGAGTTGCGCGTGTTCCTGACCGAAGCCGGCGTCGCCGATGCCTCCTATAACATCGAAGACGGCTCGGGCCTCTCGCGCCCTAACCTGGTGACACCGGCGGCGGTGGTGAAGCTGTTGCGCTATATGTACAATTCGCCCGAGCGCGACACCTGGATCTCCTTTCTCCCGGTGGCCGGCAGGGACGGCACGCTGGCCGCCCGCTTCGACGACACGCCCGCGGCGGGCCGCATCTACGCCAAGACGGGCACGCTGGCCCACGTGAATGCGCTTTCCGGCTATGCCCGGCGGCGCGATGGCAGTTGGCTGGCGTTTTCCATTCTGGTGAACAACTCGAACCAAAGCTCCGCCGCGGTGCGCAGCCTGATGGACAAGATTTGTATTCTAATATGGAAGTAGAGTCATGCCTATTTACGAATACAAATGCCAGGATTGCGGAACCAAGTTCGAGAAATTGGTCCGCCGGTCCGAGGGGTCCGAACTGGAATGCCCGTCGTGCGGGCAGAAACATCTCGAGCAGGAATTCTCCACCTTCGCCGCCCACTCCGGCATCTCTTCGCGCGCGTCCGAGGCGCCGATGTGCCCAAGCGGTGGCCCTTGTTCCAACCCCGGCATGTGCGGGATGAACTTCAACTGAGCCCGCTTCGCGCAGCCGTCCTTATCGGCATGTGCGCCGGTGTGTGCCTGGCCCGGAGGCGAGCGGTTTGAAGCCAGTTACCCCTAGACGGTCAGCAGACTGTCGTTGGGATAGAAGTGGTCGACATTTTCCGGAGTAACGATCTGATGACTGGTGAAGATGGCTGGGGGGACCGCTTTCTTGGCTAGAATGTCCAGCGCGAGGCGGATGAGCCCGTCGCCATATTTCTCCGGGAAGTAAGCCACGGAAGCGATCAGGCGCGTGTTTTGCGAGCGGAGCTCGGCGCGCGCTTCCGGCTCCGCGTTTTGCCCGACAACGGCGCACTCGTTCCCGCGGCCGGCTTCCTGGAAAGCGCGCAGCGCGCCGAGCGCGCTCGAGTCGTTTGCCGCGCCCACCAGAACTCGCTTGGCTTTGGTCTCCCTGAGGTGCTTGCGCACGCGCTCCAGCGTGGCTTGAAACTGGCCGTCGCCATCGATCGAAATAGTCCGCGTCCGTTCCGGCATTCGCATAACATCGGCAATGCCGGCGCTGATCCCGCGCATGCGCGCCTTCAGCAACGAACCTGCCCGATTCAGTTCAATCAGGAGGACTTCGTCGACCTCGCCCTCCCAGTGCTTTTTTGCCCACCGGCTCAGACAGTGCCCGGCCAGCAAGCCCGCTTTGTAATTGTTGGCGCCGAAGTAGGTCGCGCCGGGATGCGGAATATCGATCGCGATGAACGGGATCCTGGCCTCCAGGTATTTCGCGGCGATGGCTGGCGCGATCACCTCGTCGGTTTGAAACTCGATGATCAGGTCCAACTGCTCCCGGATCAGATAATCCGCGCTGCGCAGAGCGACTTTCGGCTGATACCGATTGTCCGCCACGATGAGCTCGACCTGCTCCCGCTCGGCCGCGCGCGTCAGCCCGACATGGACCTCGCGGTCGAATGAGCTGTCCTGCCCCTGCGCGGCATAGCCGATGCGAAAGGGCTGGCGCCGGCGCGCTCCCGAGGTGAGCCGGAAACGGTTCTCGCCGACCTTTTCGAGGAATCCGCACTGGTGCAGCGTGTAGAGCAGCCGGAAGCATATGCCCTTGCTCAAGCCGGCCCGGCTGACGACGTCTCGCAAGCGCAGGACTTCGCCGGCTGAGTGAAAGGCCGCCAGTACGCGCGAAGCATGCACGATGGATTTCACCATGTAGCGGCTTTGGTTGGAGGTCTTCGCGGAACTGCGAATGAACGTCATTTCTTGTACCATTTACCATTTTGCGATGCAAAATACAAGCCGCACAGAAAATCGTGCCGGCTAGTCTCGGACCCGAAACCCACGGAGCCTATGTCAACGATTGCTTTGCCGTTCGAAAATTTTGTATCTCGAAACGCAATAGCAACAAGGCTGGACGTCACTTAACAAGATACTCTTGTTAATAAACGCTGTAATATATTTATTGTAAATGACTTATATCGAAAATGCGACTCTTAGAACATTCCGCATAGAAAAACAGGCGTGACACACGCACAAATTCCTTGTCACTCTTAACGGGCTCATGGTAGACTCCCCCAACGCACGATTTATGTGCCTAGGGGTTTGTTTTGCGGTCCGATACACAGGTATTTCCAGGAAGACGCTTCTTTGCTCTTCGCCTGGCTAGCGGCGCTTGTCAATTGCGCCTCTTGGTGACGGACCGACCCCGCTGATTTGAATTGTCGGGTAAATGTTTTGCGTGCCACACCAGGCATCCCTCGTAGGAAGACAAAAGGAGTTGTTGTCATGCGCCACGTTGCTCTCTGCCTCGCGTTGTTAGTCGCCGCTGGATCGGCGCTCGCCCAGGTCGGCGGGACCGGTTCCATCGAAGGCACGGTTACGGATCCATTAGGCGCGGTTGTGGCTGACGCCACAGTCACCGCCGCCAATGTCGCAACCGGAGCGGGAACCACGCGTAAGACCACGGAAGCTGGTTTCTTTGTGCTCCCTCTGCTCACGGCGGGCGAGTACACCGTCACGGTCAAGGCTGCCGGCTTTGAAACGCTCACTCAGCCGCACGTGATCGTGGATGCGCTGGCGGTGGTCCCGGTGAATCCCAAATTGAAGATCGGCATGTCCACGCAATCGATCACAGTGGAGGAGCAGCCGACGCTCCTGAAGGCGGAGGACGCGGTGCTGGGTTCGTCAATCGAGAACTCGGTTTACGATTCCCTTCCGCTCGCGATGAATCAGTCTGCCAGGGATCCCACGGCGTTCGCCGGCCTGGCCACCGGCGTGGATAACTACAGCACGCAGGCGGCCGGTCCGTCGACCGGCTCCTTCAACGGCGGCCAGACCTATCAGAACGAAACGTACGTTGAAGGTGTGGCGTTGACCAGCGCCGGGACGGAGAGCGATACGCGCAACCTGGCGTTCGGCATTTCGGTGGAGGCGGTGGAGCAGTTTCAGGTGGAGACCGCCGGCGCCAAGGCTATGTACGATGGCCAGGGCATGTCGAACTACGTTTTGAAGTCGGGGACCAACCAGTTCCATGGCGGCGTTTACGAATACTTCCGGAATACCGACCTCGATGCCAGAGGCTTTTTCCCAGCGACCCGCCCGCCCGAGCACCAGAACGAATTCGGGGGCAATTTCGGCGGCCCCATCAAGAAGAACAAACTCTTCTTTTTCGGCAACTACGATGGATACCGTTATGTCTCGGTAACCTATCCCACCGGGACTCAGACGATACCGACTACGGCCGAGCGGACGGGCGATTTCAGCGCCTTCCCGCAGATCGTTTACGATCCCACCAGCGCCACCGGTACCAACGCGCGTACGCCGTTCCAGAACAACATGATCCCGGCCAGCCGCATCTCGCCGGTTTCGAGTTCCTTCCAGTCGTACCTCCCGCCTCCCACGTACAGCGGTATCGCGTTCAATTACTTCGCTGAATTGCCGGACAAGATCAATAACGACAGCACCACGGACAAGGTCGACTACAACCTTTCGGACAAAAACCGGCTCTTCGGCCTGTTCAGTACCGGCAAGTACGCGAACCCCATCGTTGGAAGCCTGACGACGCTCAGCACGTCGACGCTTCCCGTGCCGTATACCGATGGAAGAGGCGTGATTGAATACGCGACCCTGGCTCAGGTTCACGATAACCACATCATCAGCCCGACCATGGTCAACCAATTCAGCGTGGGGCTAAGCCGGCTATTCATACCTTTGACGAGCGACACGTATGGAGGCGGTTATCCTGGGAAGGCAGGACTCACGGGCCTGCCGGGCGGAGTCGCGGGCTCCGGTTTTCCGGATATCAGCTTCAGCGGCAACAACGCTCCCGTGAGTTGGGACGGAACCAACTCCCATGCCTACAACGAAGCGCAGAACACGATTGGCGTGCAAGACAGCATGCTCTGGACCCATGGGAAGCACAACATCACTTTCGGCGTCCAATTCCAATCGCTGCAGGACAACGAAAACACTCCGCTGACCGGCACGCAGGCCGGCTTCTCATTCAGCTCCGCTGAAACCGAGAACTTCGTCTCCAACAGCCCCGTCAGCACCAGCGGCCTTTCGTACGCCAGTTTTCTGCTGGGACTCGTGGACGGCAGCACGGTCACGCAGAACGCGGTGGCTGAAACCGGGGGACGTTACAAGACGTACGCCGGGTATGTTCAGGACGATTTCAAAGTGAGTTCCCGTCTGACCCTGAACTTGGGCCTGCGCTGGAACATCTGGAGCCCATTCACGGAAGTCAACAACGTGATGTCCTTCTTTAATCCCACGCTGGCCAACCCGCTGGCGGGTGGCATTCCGGGAGCTCTAGAGTTTGTGGGCAACGGCACCGATAGCTGCGGTTGCAAGACTCCCGTGCAGCAGCATGACATCAATCCCGGGCCTCGCGTTGGACTCGCCTACCTGCTCGGGCAAAAGACGGTCATTCGCGCGGGCTACAGCATCTTTTACGCGCATGCCGGCGGAGTGGGTGGGCGCACGGACGGGCGCCAAGGGCTGAGCCAGGCTGGTTTTGACGAAACCGCCAGCCTGAGTTCCGTTGCCACCGGGCAGCCCGCGTTCAATTGGAACAGCGGGTACCCGGGCAATCCGCTCTCGCCGCCATTCTTCAATCCAAGCTACGGTACCGGATATGTGACCGCAGCGTCTGCCACGGCAGCGGGGGATCTGTGGGCCGGCCCGAGCACTGCCCAGACCATGCCTTACAGCTACCCCAGTCTGAGCGGCAAACCGCCTTATTACGAAGACTGGAGTTTCAACATCCAGCACTCGTTCACTCCGAACCTGATGTTCAGCGCCGCTTATTCCGGCACTGACGGCCATTGGCTTCCTGGGGCTCTGGTCCCCGGGGCCCTGACCAACAACCAGGTTCCCATTCAATACCTGTCGCTGGGATCTCTGCTGACCTCGACCTTGAACACGGCCAACCTCGCGAAGGCTCAGGCCATATTCCCGAATATCCAGATTCCGTACTCGAACTTCACCGGAACCATCGCCCAGGCGCTGAAGCCATTCCCGCAATACACCACTGTCCAGAGTCCGTGGCTGGACCTTGGCAACTCGACGTATAACGCGCTGCAACTCTCGATCAACAAACGGCTCGCGAATGGACTCACCTTCATGGTGAATTATGCGTTCAGCAAGGAGCTGGACGATCTGGCTTCGAGCTTGCGCGATCCAACCAAGCTCTTTCTGGAAAAAGCGCCGGGCACCATCGATCACACTCATGTCGCCGCCGGAACGTTGGTCTACCGGTTGCCCTTCGGCGCGGGTCACAAATTGAACGGTGGGAACGCGGTGGTGAATTCGATTATCGGCCACTGGCAGGTTTCCACACTCTTCACCTTCGCCACCGGAGCGCCGATGACGATCACCGGAACTTGCACCGGCGGCGGCATTATCGACGCTGCCTGCTATCCGAACTACACGACAGCCTTCGGTTCGGGCGGGGACGTATGGCAGAATGGCGCACCCGGAAGCGGCGGCGCGAACATCTCCACCACGTCCTACCTCAACAAGGCGGCCTTTGTCGACCCGGCGGCTTACACGGCGGGCGACGTTGCGCGCGCGGCCCCGCTCAAGCTATATGCTCCTCACGTTGAGGACGTGGACGTGAGTCTACGCCGGGAGTTTCCGATCCGCGAGCAAATGAAGCTGTCGTTCCAGGCGGATGCGATTAATGTCAATAATGCGGTCCATTTCGCCGCTCCGGGATTGGGAATCGATTCCGCCAGCTTTGGTATTTTCTCGTCCCAGGCAGCTGCGAATCCGCCTCGCAAAATGCAGCTCAGCGCCAGAATTACGTTCTAACCGGCCGGAACAACCAGGCCCGGTATACAAGTCACCGGCAGTGCCCGCAAGGGGTGCTGCCGGTGACATTTTTATTGGCACCCTGCGCTCCACATCCGGGATTCGCCTCTTCGCCCGCGGCTCAATAGTTGACGCGCGCCGTGGTCGCGGTTCCGGCTGAGTTCACCAATTGCACGGTAAACCCGCTCACCTGCGGCGGGTCGCCGCTCACCGGGAAATACGCATCCAGCGCGAACTGGCCGCCATCGCCCGATCCGGCGAAGTAACTGCCGAACGCGGCCGTACTGTCGTAGTTGATGGCGCCGGGCGGAATGACATTTCCCGCTGAATTGTAAAAGGTGAAACTCAGCAAGCCGGCGGTGCGCGTGTTATCGAAACCGGTGACGTTTACCGTCAGCCCTGAAGTCTGCCGCGCGCCTGTCACCGCGGCGACTCCGATTACCGCCGGCGCAATCACGACGCTCTGCGGGGGGCTCACCGAGTTGCCGATCCGCGCCTGTAGCGTCAAGGTCCCGGCCGTGGTACCGGTCTGGAATGCGGCGCTGGCGGCTCCTTCGAAGCTGGCCTCTTCCTTGCCCTGGTTGAAGGTGAAGTTGACGGTCTGCCCACCGGCGGCGAAGGCGATGCCCGGGTCCAATTCGCCGGGTGTCTGCGCTTCGAACGACAGCGTCACCGAGCCTGATCCGTCACTCTCGGCGGCGTCGGCAAAGGTGACGGAGACCGAGCCCTGCTGTGCGCTCTCGGCTTGATCCAATGTGACCGACAACACCGGCGTCGGAAGCGGCGGAGAGACTCCGGTACCCGTCAGCGTGAATTGGCGGCTGCCAATCAACAACACCGCCGTGCGCGTGCCGGCCGCCGTTGGGCTGAATTCAATCGAAAAGCCGGCGCTCGCCTGCGGACCGAGCGAGGTGCCGCTCGGGTTTGGCCCAAGCAGCGAGAAATCCCCCGTGGATATGCCGATGGGATCCACCGTCAAATCGGCTGCCGTCTGATTGACCGCCAGGAAACCGACGGCCGTGTTCGACCCCACCAGCACGCTGCCGAAATTCACCGGCGCGACGCCCAGCGTGCTGGTTCCCGCAGGCAGTTGCGCTTCGTAGGTGAGGGCCGGCGTCACATTCGCCGTCAGCGCCACCGAAAGGCCGGCCACATCGAGCAAGCCGGGATAGGTCCCGGCCGTCGCGCCTTCGAACGTGACCGTGAATATCACGCTGCCGCCCGCCTTCACGGGCTCCGGCGCCGCCGCTGTCGGCGGCGAATATCCCGGGCCCGACACCGACAACACCGTCATCGTCTGTGTCTGGCTGGTGGCATTGAGCAGACAGAATGTCGCGGTGTCCGGCAGGTTCGGATACACCGATCCAAAACTGAACTGCGTGCCGACCGGCTGCCCCGCGCTGCACGATGTCAGGTAGAGGCTGAACGGCGGGGGCACTCCGGTACCCGTCAGCGTGAACTGGCGGCTGCCAATCGACAACGCCGCGGTGCGCGTGCCGGCTGCCGTCGGACTGAACTCGATCGAAAAACTGGCGCTCGTCTGCGGATCGAGCGGCGTGCCGCTTGGGCTTGGCCCAACCAGCGAGAAATCGCCAGGCGACACGCTGACTGTGTCCACCGTCAAAGTGGCCGTGGTCTGATTGACCGCCAGGAAGATGACCGTTGTGTTCGACCCCACTTGCACGTTGCCGAAATTCACCGCCGCCGAGCCCAGCGTGCTGGTTGCCCCGGAAGCCTGTTGCGCTTCGTAGGTGAGGCCTGGCGCCACATTCGCCGTCAGCATGGCCGAAATCCCCGTCGCGTCCAGTGAACCGTTATAAGATCCGACTGCCGGGCCCAGAAAGGTGACTGTGAACTGCACGCTGCCACCCGCCTGCAGAGTGGCAGGCGCCGCCGCTCCGGTGAGCGAAAATCCCACGCCGCTCACCGACAGCAGCGTCAGCGTCTGCGTCTGGTTCGTGGTATTGACGAGGAGGAACGTCACGGCCTCCGGCATGCTCGGATACGCCGTTGGAAAACCGAACAGCGCACCGACCTGCACATCCGCGGTGCCGGACACTTGATAGAGGCTGAACTGCGCGTACGCCGCAGGCGCCAGCAGGCCCAGCAGGGCCGCAGCGCGCCAACACGTCATGGTTTGCTCACCGTGATGCTGGGTGGCCCGATGGTAAGAATGGTCGCGCTGTACGTCGTTGCCGCCGACGACGAGCGCACCAGCGCCATGGTGCCTCCCGCCGCTCCAATACCAGCCACCACGGCAACCATCAGCCAGATCTTGCGATGGTGCCCGCCGCCCTTTGCCGTCTCCGCCGCGGCGCCCGGGCTGACCCCGGCAATGTACTGGAACGAGACCGTGCCCGCCCGCGCCTGCTCCTTGGAAGCCACAATGCGGATTTCGAACCGTCCCGGCACGCGGTTGAACTCAATCGCGTGCACGGCGGCCCGGCCGCGGTCGTCGGTAACCGCTACCTCGGTACGCAGTCCGTTGACGAAGGTGCCGCTCGGGCCTTGTTCGGGCAGGTGGAAGCTCACCGCAGCTCCCTCCACCGGGCGGCCGGTTTCGTCGGTCACTACCACCGCGATGCCGCGGGAATCCCGTGCGCCCGGAGCGTGCACCGCTCCTTCCCCGCCGCTCACCTGGATCTGCAGGATGGCCACCTGCGCAGCCGCCGGCTGGCACAGCACAATCGACAGCGCCGCCAACGTGGGAAGCCGTAAGAGAATCGGGCCGCTGGCCGGCCCGCAAGCTCGTGAGGCAGGCGCCCCGGTTTTCGGGTCCGCTCCGGATTTCGCCGGCCAACCGCGCTGCGTGGAGCTAGACACTTGCCTTACCAGTGTCTAGATTGTGGCTCGATCAGGCGGCTTTTCTCATCAGAATGACGGTGACGTTGTCGGGGCCACCCGCCGCCTTAGCGGCCTCGATCAACTGGCTGCAGATTTCTTCCAGTGGCGCGCCGCTCCGCCCGGTTTCGAGGATCCGCTGCAACTGGCCCGCATCCACCACGCCATGCAGCCCGTCGCTGCACATCAGAACCAACGATCCGGTCTCGATCGTCACCGAGTAGCAGTTGACGGTGAGCGGCCCGCTCGCCCCAATGGCCATCGTCAGCACGTGACGCATCGGATGGTTGCGCAGGGTCGCTTCGTCCAGGCCCAGCGGCCGGCCCACTTCGTTGATCCATGTCTGGTCGTCGGTAATGGCGTGCAGACCGCTTGCGTCGAGCAGGTATGCGCGGCTGTCGCCCACGCTGGCGATGTCCAGCGCGGCATCCTGTTCGAGCGACGCCACCAGCGTGGTGCCCATGCCTTCCAGGCTGCTGTCGGACCGGCCCGCCTCCAGCACCCGCCGGTTAGCCTCTTCCACCGCGCGCAGCAACGCCTGCGAATCGCGCAACACGGCTGACCGCACTGTCTCCACCACCGTCTCCACCGCCAGCCGCGATGCGCACTCGCCCGCCTTCGCCCCGCCCATTCCATCCGCCAGAACGTAGAGGCCCAGTTCCGCCTCCACCTGGCAGTAATCTTCGTTGTTCCCGCGGACGCAGCCCAGGTCCGACATGGCGTACACTTCCAGCATCGGCAACGCTTTCCCGTCCGGAGGCCCCGTGCCCGCCACACTTTGGCGAACCCGCTCGGGCGTCCGGCAATCGATCATTGTATCCAAACCCGGTGGCGGAGCGGTAAAATACCTGGAAACGCCGAGCTTCCCTCGGATTCTCTTCATGCTCCTCAAGCGCTTGCGCCTGACGCTCGAAATGATCAAGTTCGAGCACTCCGTCTTCGCTCTGCCGTTCGCCCTCACCGGCGCGTTGCTGGCGTTCCGTCAACAGAGATTTCACGCGCGCGCCGGCGCCGTCACGCTGGCCTGGATCGTGGTCGCCATGGTGGCCGCGCGCTCCGCCGCGATGGCCTTCAACCGGCTGGTGGATGCCGATCTGGACGCGCGCAATCCGCGCACCCGCATGCGCCATCTCCCCACCGGTCTGCTCTCGCGCGGCTTCGCCTGGGGTTTCGTCGCCGTTTCCGCCGCCATTTTCCTGTTCGCCGCCGGCCGCCTCAACCCGCTCTGCCTGCGCCTGGCGCCGCTGGCCCTAGCTGTCGTCTTCTGCTATTCCTTCACCAAGCGATTCACTTCGTTTTCCCATCTCGTGCTCGGCTTCTCGCTCGGCATCGCTCCCGCCGCCGCCTGGATCGCCGTGGCCGGCTCGCTCGATCCGCGCATCCTGTGGCTCACCGCCGCCGTCACTTTCTGGACCGCCGGCTTCGACGTCATCTACGCTTGCCAGGATTACGAATTCGATTGCGCCGAAGCGCTGGGGAGCGTTCCACGGCTTCTGGGCATCTCCGGCGCGCTCTGGGTTTCCCGTTTCCTGCACGTGTTGATGATCGCCTGCCTGCTGGCGCTGGCCGACTCGCTCTCGCTCGGTTTCCTGGCGTTTGCCGGAATCGGCTCCGTCGCGGCCCTGCTCACGTACGAGCAAGCCCTCGTCCGCGCGCACGATCTGTCGCGCGTCGACGCCGCCTTCTTCACCATGAACGGCTGGGTGAGCGTGCTATTCTTTATATTCTGGGCCGCCGATATTTTCCTGCGTCATTCGGGTGTTTGATCACATGCAAGTCCTCTTCGAAGACCCGCGTCTAAACCCGATCCGCGAGAAGGTCGAGGCCGGCGAGCGGCTGTCTCTCGAGGACGGCGTCACCCTCTATCGCACCAGTGACATCCTCGCCGTAGGCTATCTGGCCAACCTGGTCCGCGAGCGCCTGCACGGCAACGCCACGTATTTCAACGTCAACCGCCATATCAATCCGACCGATGTCTGCGTCGCCAGTTGCCGCCTCTGCGCTTTCGGCAAGCGGGTGCGAGATCCCAAGGCGTACACCATGTCGCTCGAAGAAGTCTGGCAGCGGGCGGGCGAAGGATACACCGAAGCGGTCACCGAGTTCCACATCGTGGGCGGCCTGCATCCCGAGCTGACCCTCGACTGGTATTGCGAAATGCTGCGCGGCCTCAAGGAGCGTTTCCGCAGCGTCCATCTGAAAGCGTTCACCATGGTCGAGATCGCGTACCTGGCGCGCCGCACGAGAATCAGCGTGCGCGAAACTCTGGAGCGCCTGCGCGATGCCGGCATGGATTCGCTGCCCGGAGGCGGCGCGGAGATCTTCGCGCCAGCCGTGCGCCGCATCATCTGCGATCACAAGATCGATGGCGACGATTGGCTGGAGACCGCGCGCGTTGCGCACCAGCTCGGACTGCGCTCCAATTGCACCATGCTGTACGGCCACATTGAGAATGACGTGGACCGCGTCGATCACCTGGTCAAGCTGCGCGCGCTGCAGGATGAAACCGGCGGCTTCGTCACCTTCATCCCGCTGGCATTCCATCCCGATAACACACCGCTCCAGCACATTCCCAAGACCACCGGCTTCGCCGACGTGCGCAACATCGCGGTGGCCCGGCTGATGCTCGACAACATCCCCCACATCAAGGCTTATTGGGTGATGATGACCCCACGCATGGCGCAGATCGCCCTCCGCTTCGGCGCCGACGATATCGATGGCACCATCGTCGAAGAGCGCATCTATCACGACGCCGGCGCCACCACCAGCCAGGGCCTGCGCCGAGCCGAACTGTTGCAGCTCATCCGCAAAGCCGGCCGCACCCCAGTCGAGCGCGACACTCTCTACCGCCCCGTCCAGCGCACCGAAACGGCTTTCACCGTGCTGGTTTGACGTGGAGCAGGCCGGGAACCTGACTGAATGGCTCAGACGCGCAGTTCGTAGCCTAGGGCGCGCATGCCTTCGATGATGCGGGCGCGGATGGCGCTGGTCTCATCGTTCGAGAGCGTGCGTTCGGGCGAGCCCGCGGTCAGGCGGAAGGAGACGCTCTTCTGCCCGTCGGCGAGCGGCGGCCCGGAATACTGGCGCAGAAACTCGATCGATTCCACCAGCGGCCCGGCGAACGATTGCACTTTGCTCCGCAACTCGCCCGCATGCTCGCGTAAGCCGGCGATCACCGACAGATCGAACGCCGAGGACGGATAGCGGCGGATGGGCGTGTAGCGGAGTTCGGCGGCGGCGGCGAGCGCGCGCACGCGGCCCAGATCGAGATCGAGCACGGCCGCGCGGCCGGTCTCCACCAACGACGGGTGCAATTCAAAGACGCGGCCCACGCCTTCGCCCTTCCAGAAAATGTTGGCGGCCCGCGCCGGGTGCTCGTACGGGGCGGCCTCGGCCGGTTGCGCCTGCGCTCCCGGCATCAGACACTCGGCGGCGTGCCGGATCTCATCCAGGCCCGCCGCGCCGTCGCCCTGCCGCGCGTACACAGCCGCCACCAGGTGCGGCACTTCCTCGGGCAAGCTTTGTGGCCTCGAGTGAATCTCAAGACCGATTTCGAAAATGCGGAACAGCTCGCGGTGCTTGCTGTTTTCTTCAATGTTGCGCCACAGGCCCGGCAACAGGGAGGCGCGCATGAGCGCCTGGTCGCTCGCGATGGGGTTGGTCACGCGCACGTGCGCGCCGGGCGCGAAGCCGAACGCGCGCACGGCCTCTTCGCTGACGAACGAGTAGTTGTAGACCTCGGTGAAACCCAGATCCACCAGGACGTCGCGCACTTCGTGCTGAAACCTGCGCTCTAGGTTGGCGGGCGGCACGGCGGCGGCCACCAGCGGCGCCACCGGGGCGATGGAATCGTAACCCACCATGCGGCCGACTTCTTCCACCAGGTCGTCGGCCATCGAAATATCTTTGGTGGCGCGCCAGGAAGGCACCAAAACCGAAAACACACCGGGCTTCGATTCGGCGACGCCGAATTCGAGGCGCTCCAGAATCCGGCGGACTTCGGCGGGCTCGATCGCGCGGCCCAGCTTGTCGGCCAGCCAATCGAGGCGCAATTCGATGGGCGGCGGTGCCGGCATCTCTCTCCTCTGATCCGCCACGCCACCTACCACGCGAATGCCGGGTGAGATTTCGCGCAGCAGTTCCACGGCGCGGGCCAGCGCACGCACCGTGTTGGCCGGGTCCTGGGCTTTTTCGAAGCGGATGGAGGCGTCGGTGCGCAGCTTCAGCGCCGACGAGGTCTTGCGTACGGAAGCGGCCTGGAAGTTGGCGCTTTCGAGCACCACGCGCGTAGTCTTGTCGCTGATGGCGGTGGACGCGCCGCCGATCACGCCGGCCAGCGCGATGGCGCCGGAAGCGTCGGCGATCACCAGGTTGCTTGGGTCGAGCGTGTAGTCCTCGTCGTTCAAGCCGCGGAACCGCTCGCCCGCACGCGCGGGCCGGATAAAGATGGTATCGCCGGAGAGCCGGTCGGCGTCGAACGCGTGGGTCGGCTGGGGCAGCTCCGCCATCAGCAGGTTGGTCATATCGACGATGTTGCTGATGGGGTTCAGTCCGAGCGCGCTCAGCCGGTATTGCAGCCAGGCCGGCGATGGCCGCACCGTGACATTGTCGAATTCGAGCGCGCTGTAACGCGGGCAGAGGTCGAAATCTTCAATCGCAATCCGGACGCGGCTGGCGCCGCGCGGCAGCAGGTCCGCTTTAACCGTATCGATCAGCTTATGCCCCAGGATGGCCGCCACTTCGCGCGCCATTCCAATGTGGCCCCACAGGTCCGGCCGGTGGGTGAGGCTCTTGTTGTCGATTTCGATGATGCTGTCGGGCGCGCAGCCGGGCACCGGATCGCCGGGCGCGCCCTCGACTACGAGAATGCCGGAGTGATCGCGGTTGATACCCAGTTCGGCGCCGCTGGCCAGCATGCCGTCGCTTTCGACGCCATCGATCGTTTTCTTGCCGACCGGCGCCCACACGCTCGTCACGCCGGGCCGGCAGTTGGGGGCTGCGCAAACCACCGTCTTGCGGCCCAGCGGGCCCAGGTCCACCACGGCTTTGACGTTGTGCCCGGCGTCGGTGGGCTCGACGGTTTCCACGCGCGCGAGCGCCGCGCCCTTGAGCAATGCGCCGGCAGGTTCGATGCCTTCGCACTCGGCGGTCTTCATGGTGATGAGCCGCTCGAGCGCTGCCGGCGCGCAATCCAGGTTCTCGACCAGTTCACGAATCCAGTTGTAAGAGAATTTCAAGAGCGTCCCACCGTCAAAACTGTTCCAAGAATCGCAAATCGCCGCCCTGTAAATGGCGGATGTCGTCAATTCCGTAGCGCATCATCACCAGCCGCGTCAGGCCGAGTCCGAAGGCGAAGCCGTTCCACTCGCCCGGATCGATGCCGCTCATCCGCAGCACGTTGGGATTCACCAGGCCGCAGGGCAGCAGCTCCACCCAGCCGCTCTGCTTGCAGACCGGGCAGCCTGGGCCGCCGCAGATCAGGCATTGAATATCCAGTTCGAAGCCCGGCTCGACGAAAGGGAAATATCCCGGCCGCAGCCGCACGGTGACTTCGCGGTGGAAGATGGCGGCCAGCAGCGTCTTCATGAAATAGAGCAGGTGGGCGACGGAAACGTCGCGGTCCACCATCATGCCTTCCAGTTGATAGAAGGTGTGCTCGTGCGAAGCGTCCACGCTTTCATTGCGGAAGGCCCGTCCGGGCGCGATCATGCGCAGCGGCGGGCCCAACCGCTCCATGCCGCGCACCTGCACCGGCGAAGTGTGTGTGCGGAGCAGGTTGCCACCATCCAGCCAGAACGTATCCTGCATGTCGCGCGCCGGGTGAGTGGGCGGAATGTTGAGCGCGTCGAAGTTATGGTATTCGGTTTCCACCTCCGGCCCATCCAGCACCGCGAAGCCGAGCGAACTGAACAGCTCCTCCAGCTCGCGCTGGATGCGGGTAATGGGATGCAGGTGGCCGCGGGGCGGGCCGGGAGCGGGCAGCGTGAGATCGAGCCATTCGCCATCCAGGCGCTTGGCGAGCGCTTCTCCGGCGAAGCCCATCTGGCGGGCTTCGTAGGCTTGTTCGAGCGTCTGCTTGGCGCCGTTGAGCAGCTTGCCGAAAGCGGCGCGGGCATCGGGCGGCAGCCTGCCCATCTCCTTGCCGGCGACAGCGAGCGCGCCCTTGCGGCCCAGCGCTTCGACGCGCGCCGCTTCGAGTTCCTCGATCGAGCGAGCGGCACGAATCCGCTCGAGAGAACCGGCGACCAGTTCCCGGATGAAGTCTTCAGACATGCGTGTTGAACTTCTGATTGTAGCAAGCAGGCGTGGCGCAGGCCGTTTGGAGCCTGCAGAGGATCCCGCGCAAGTCTCCAAAAGAAAAGCCGAGATGGCTCTCGGCTCTGCGGACTTGACAGTCCCGCGCCACGATGGCTACTGCTCGGCTGTTCGGAGAACGAACTTAGCGGGGAAATTACCGTGCGGCCATCAACGCGCGCAGGCGGCGGGCCCGTTCCGGGGCGCGCAACTGGCGCAAGGCTTTGGCTTCGATCTGGCGAATCCGCTCACGCGTGACGTCGAACTCCTGGCCGATCTCTTCCAGCGTGTGCTCTCGCTCGCAACCGATCCCGAACCGCATGCGAATCACCTTCTCCTCTTTCGGGGAAAGCGTCTTCAGAATGCCGGCGGTTTCATCGCGAACGTTGGTTTCGATTACCGCATCCACCGGAGACCCCACCCAGCGGTCTTCGATGAGATCGCCCAGCGCCGATTCGCCGTCGCGGCCCACTGGCGTTTCCAGCGACACCGGGTCGCGGGAAATGGTCTTCAGCTTTTGCACCTTCTCCACCGGGATTTCCATCCGCCGACCAATTTCGTCATTTGTAGGAGTTCGGCCCAGTTCCTTTTCCAGCTCGCGGGTGGCGCGCAGAAACTTGTTCATGCTCTCGTTCATGTGCACCGGAATGCGAATGGTGCGGGACTGGTCCGCGATGGCGCGCGTGATGGCCTGGCGGATCCACCAGGTGGCGTAAGTCGAGAACTTGTAGCCGCGCCGGTATTCGAACTTGTCGGCGGCTCGCATGAGGCCGATATTGCCCTCCTGAATCAGGTCCAGGAGGTGTAACCCACGATTTACGTATTTCTTAGCGACCGAAACCACCAGCCGGAGGTTGGCCTCGACCAGGTCCTTCTTGGCGCGCTCGGCCTCGGCTTCGCCATGGCGGATCACGGTCAGGGTGTGGCGCAGTTCGGGTAGCGAGGCGCCGGCGGCTGCTTCGCGCTTGCGGATCTCGCGCTTCAACTCGCGCAGGCGCGCCTGCAGCAGCGGGCTGTTGCGCACTTCCAGCTTCTTGATTTCGCCATCCAGGTGGTTGATCTCCTCCACCGCCCGCTCGATCTCGCGCGAGAAGTCCTTCCACCGGTTGCCCCGGAACGGGCAGCGCCGGATGGCCAGCGAGGTTTCCACCTTGGCACGATTGAACTTACCGAGCAGCCGTTTCCGCGGTTTCTTGTTGGCGACGGGCGTGGCTTCCACTTTCTCTTCCAGTTGCTGCTGCTTCTTGTGGAGTACGATCACGTCCGCGAACAGCTTGGAGGCATCCGCCCGCACCTTCAGATCCGCCGGAGACCCTTCTTCCACATCGCCCAGGTCGGCAACCGACTCCAGTTCGATGGCGCCCTTTTTCAAGGCCTCAGCCATGTCCAGAGCCACGCGCTGCACCACGGCAGAACGGCTAATCGCCTTCTGCATCCGTAGTTTGCCGCGCTCCATGCGGCGGGCCAAATCCACTTCGCCTTCGCGCGTCAGCAGCGGAACCGCTCCCATTTCCCGCAGATACACACGCACCGGATCATCCGTGTAGATGGATTCTTCCACCGGCGGTTGACGCAAAAAGTCTGTTTCGTGCGCAGCCTCCGCATCGAAGAATTTGGCATCCTCTTCGAAGTTCAGGCCCAGACTTTCAGGGTTTTCAGCGAGAAAATGATCTTCAAAACGGTCCACTAAGACTCACCTCCCCAAAGGCGCGCGCAAGCACACGCAAATTATGGGAAATAGAATATTTTTTGAAATAGAACTCGAGTTGCGGGTTGTCCCCCGGCCACATCGCGCAAGTGTCAGGCACAGGGCGGATCTTCCAATCGATCATACCACCGTTCCCCAATAAAGTTAAGCTCTATTTTATAAGGATGTCTTGAAACTGATAAGGTTACACAAGATTTGCAGCCCGCCACGACTCATGGCAACTTCTGCCGCATCAGGTTCTTGAGCTCGTTGAAGAACGCCTCCTCGTCCTGAAAGTCCCGGTAAACCGACGCAAATCGTACATAGGCGATCTTGTCGAGGTCACGGAGTCCTTCCATCAGGAATTCTCCTATTTCTGTAGTTGAAATCTCCCGGTCTGGCGAGTCGCTGACCTTCGCTTCCACCCGATTCACCAGCTCGGACAGCTTCGGCATACTGATCGGACGCTTCTCGCAGGCCTTCAGCAGGCCGGTCAACACCTTTTGACGGTCGAACTTCTCGCGGCGACCGTCTTTCTTGATCGCCATGTAAGGGACTTCGTCGATCCGCTCGTACGTAGTGAATCGCCGTTCGCAGGCAAGGCACTCGCGTCGACGGCGTATGGCATCGCCTTCCTTGCTTTCCCGGGAATCCACCACCCTATCATGTAAGTGACTGCAAAAAGGGCACTTCATTGTTCGCGTCCCATCCGGCGCAAGCTGCGCCAGTCCAGCCCTTCCTTAACCGTGAGCAACAACCCAACCGGAACTACTACTACAAAACTAAGAAGCCAGATCAAAACAGCGAATGAAGTCGCGGGCTCCAAGCGGACACGGAACAGTTCGGTCAGAACCACCACCGCAACCACCTGCAATCCACCGCCGATCCCGGGAATCTGCACGGCCGCTCCAAACGAAATGAATCCCACAAAAATAAGGACGTCGACGAAAGAGAAATGCAACACCGCGTCGAACGAGCGGGCCAGACACCAGTAGCACGCAGCGATCAACATCCA
The DNA here is from genome assembly GCA_963843095.1 of Bryobacterales bacterium. Classification (GTDB taxonomy): domain Bacteria; phylum Acidobacteriota; class Terriglobia; order Bryobacterales; family Bryobacteraceae; genus Bog-375. The sequence goes on along the minus strand of CAWJLI010000063.1, from coordinate 19,200 downwards.
TTCGAGCACGGAGTACAGAAAGATCGCCAGCAGTGCGCCATCGCTGCGGATCGATTCCACTCCCTGGACGCACGCCGCCAGCAGCTTTTCGGCACGCGCGAAGTGCCGTTCCGGCCAAAAACGGATGGCGTGGGTCAGGTAGCGGCGAACCGGTTCGGCGAAATGGCGCATGGCAAACAGCAGGACCAGCAATCCCAGGCAGGATGCGGCGACGAAACGTCCGCCGGCGGCGAGGACCCAGGCAATCCTGGGCCCCACGTGCACGCCGGTGGAAGTGATGCGCATCATGGCGAAGGCGAAGAGCAGAAGCGCCATCAGCAGATCGAAGATCCGCTCCAGCAGCCATGCCGCCAGTTGGGAAGGAAAGGGGACCTTTTCCTTGACCGCGATCAGGTAGGGGCGTACGAACTCGCCGGCACGGCCGAACAGAGTGATGGCAGTGAATCCGATCAGCGTCGCCGTGAGCAGATTGCGAATCGACGGGCGTGGCTTGAGCGGCTTCAGGAACACCGCCCAGCGCAAGGCCCGGACATAGTACGAGCCGGCGACCGGAAGCAGCGAGACGCCAATCCAGCGCCAGTCCAGGCCGGACACCGCCGCGGCCGCCAGACGCCAATCGAATACCGGGGCGTGGAATCGCCATACCAGACCAACTCCCGCGGCGGCCACAACCAGGCCGGCCGCGGCCCATTTCCACCAGCGGTGCTGTATCGAACCTCCTCGAGAGCGGCAAGCGCGTCTCCGAAGCGGGCGCGAGCGCCTGTACAAGTATCTCAAAAGAACCGGAATACCGGAAAAGATTGAACCTGGCAGGAAAAAACATCGTTTCTTCATACGAAGGACCGCAGCGATGGCAACCGCGACGCTAACCTTGGGACTCTTCCAGAATTCGCCAGCCGGGCAGGACGCCGTGGGCGGGCTGGCGGGTACGCGGGCCAGCTATGTGGTAGAACGAATCTTGGACCAGGACTCCTCTCTCGTTTCGCGGTGCCTTCGCGGCGACGAGTCGGCGTGGGAGGATCTTGTCCGCCTGCACAGCCGCCGCGTCTACGGATTGTGCTACCGCTTTACCAACAGCGGCTCGGAGTCTCAGGATCTGACGCAGGAAGTTTTCCTCCGCGTCTTCCGCACGCTGCATTCCTTCCGCGCGGCGGAGGGCTCGTTCGGCACCTGGCTGGCGCGGCTCACGCGCAATCTTCTGATCGATCATTACCGGCGCACGCGTCAGGACCGGGTGACGGATTCGCTCGACGCTCAACTCCCCGTGGTCGGGGACCGAAGCGGTGCGGCCAGCATTGGTGCGGAGCAAGCGGTGGCCGGCCGCGAGGCTAGCGAAATTCTGCAGGCCGCTCTGCAGAAGCTGTCGCCCGACTTGCGTGAGGCCGTCATTCTGCGCGACCTGCAGGAAATGGAGTACCGGGAAATCGCCCAGGTGCTGGCGATACCCGAGGGCACGGTGAAGTCGAGAATCAACCGCGGCCGCGCTGAGCTGGCGCGGCTGCTGCGCAAGCAGAAGCTGGTAGTATGAACTGCGCCGAACTGGACATCCTGCTCTGCGAATACGTGGATGGCACGCTCGACGCGGCTACACGGGCCGCCGTGGAACGCCACCTGGCCGGCTGCCCTGCGTGCGCCGAACTGGCGCGCGATTCCGCCGCCGCCGTCCGCTTCCTGGGGTGCGCCGCCGATGTGGAGCCTCCGGCCGAGCTGGTGAATCGCATCCTCTTCGCCGCTCCCTGGAGCCAGAGCCCGAAATCGAAGCCGCGAAAATGGCTGGCCGGGCTGCTCAGCCCGATTCTGCAACCGCGCTATGTCATGAGCTTCGCCATGACCATCGTTTCGTTTTCGCTGCTGCGTTCGGTGATCCCGGTGCGCAGCATCCGGCCCGACGATCTGCGTCCTGCCAAGGTTTGGGCGGGTCTGGAAACGCGCGTGGAATATGCCTGGGGACGCGTGGAAAAGTTTTACGACAACTTGAAAGTGGTTTATAAGATTCAAACCACGCTGCGCGATTGGCAAGAGCGGGAAGACGAGCGGGAGCCCGCGGCGCCGCTTCGTAAACCCGCGTACAACGACGAGCGGAAGCTGCCGGTTGTCTCCGCTCCGCCGGCTGGGGAAACACAAGGCGGGGCAACTCCCGCCCAACGACCGGAAACATCACACTGAGGGAAATGCCATGAACTGTCAGAATCATCCGGACGTAGCTGCAATCGCTTATTGCCGAACCTGCGGCAAGCCGGTATGCGGCGAATGCCGCCGGGAAGCATCGGGCACCGTGTATTGCGCCGAGCATGCGCCGGCCGCCGCGCCGCCCTACACCGCCGCGCCGCCGCCGTACACCGCACCTCCTCCGCCAACCGCGCCCTACGCGCCGTTGGTGGCGCCCTCTCCCTACGTTCGCTCCGATATCCGGCCCGGGCTGGCATTTGCGCTGGGCTGGATTCCCGGAGTTGGCGCGATCTACAACGGCCAATATGCCAAGGGCCTGATCCACGCCGTGATCTGGGGCGTGCTGATGAGCATTGCCGACTCGCCCGCTATTCACGACATGGAGCCTATCTTCGTCATGCTGGTGATGGCCTGGTGGGCCTACATGGTGTTCGAGGCCTACCGCACCGCGCAAAAGCTGCAACGCGGCGAGCCGGTGGACGAGTACTCCAGTGTGCTCCAGTTGCGCGGCGGGCCGGGGCGATTCCCGATTGCCGCCGTGGCGCTGATCGTGCTGGGCGTGCTGTTGCTGCTGCATACCCTCGACCTGGTGAATTTTGAAAGGATCGTGCGGTACTGGCCGGTGCTGTTGATTGCGGCTGGAGGCTATATGCTGTGGTCGCGTTTCGCCGGCCAGGAGCCGGCCCCGGGAGAGGTTCGCCATGAAAGGTGAGCGCAACGCCATTAGGGCCATCCGCTGGCCCGTGACGGTGATCACGATCGGGGTCCTGTTCGCCCTGCAAAACTTCACGCCCTACGATTTCGGCCAGACCTGGCCCGTGCTGCTGATTGTATTCGGCCTGTTGAGCCTGCTGGGGCGGACCGTGGCGCCGCCGCCACCCGTACCGCCGCCACCGCAATACGCTTGGCAGCCGCCGGCCTGGCCGGTCCCGCCGCCCCCAGCTCAGCCGGCGGCAGGCGGGTACCGCGCCACGTCTTACGCGCAGGGCCCCTATCCGCAGCCGGCAGCCGGCGCGGATGCGGGTGCAGCGCCCGCGAATCCGGGTACTTCACCTGAAAGTTCCACGCCTGGAGGTGCTGTATGAGACCGCGTTCTCTGACCGGGCCGCTCATCCTGGTAATCGTTGGCGGCCTTTTCCTGTGGCGCAATTTCCATCCGGAAGCGCCCATCTACGAGATCTTCGCGCTCTACTGGCCGTTTCTGCTTATCCTGTGGGGCGTGTTGCGGCTGATCGAAGTCGCCTGGCCCGGCTCCCCCTGGAAGAGCGGCTTCAGCGGTGGCGAGGTAGTGCTCGTCGTGCTGGTCTGCATTCTCGGCTCGGCGATGTGGGCCGGCTACCGCAACGGTATCCATTGGAATGGAGAAGGCCTCAGCGTCTTCGGCAATGAGTACGATTATCCCGTGTCCGCCAAGGCCCCCGCCGCTGGGATGAAGCGCATCGTCTTCGACGTTGCGCGCGGCAACATCAAGGTGACCGGCTCCGACGGGCAAGACGTTGTGGTGAGCGGCAACAAAGTCGTCCGCAGTTTTGGGCGGGACGATGCCGACCGCACCAACAATAACACGCCGGTCGAGGTCGTTCGCGAAGGCGATCACCTGCTGGTCCGCGCCAACCAGGATCGGGCGGCCAATAACCAGCGTGTCTCCGACGATATTGAGGTGACCGTGCCGAGGGCCGTAGCGGTGGAAGCCCGCGGCCGGCGCGGCGATTTCGAGATCGGCGATATCGACGGCGACGTCGATCTCGGCGCCACCCGCGGCGACGTACGCCTGTCCCGCCTGGGCGGCAACGCGCGCGTGGAAGTGAACCACAGCGACACCATTCGTGCCGTGGATGTGAAGGGCCGCATCGATGTGCAGGGTGAGGGCTCCGACCTTTCGCTCGAAAACATCCAGGGGCAGGTCAGCATCAACGGCGCTTTTTCCGGCACTTTGGATTTCAAGAACCTGGCCAAGCCGCTGCAGTTTGAAGGCGCGCGCAACACCGAGCTGCACGTGGAAGCGGTGCCGGGCAACATCAGCATGGACATGGGCGAATTCACCGCCAACGGGCTGGTGGGGCCGGTGCGGCTGATCACGCACTCGCGCGATATCAAGATCGGCCGCTTCAGCCAGACTATGACCGTCGAAACCGAGCACGGCAACATCGAGCTCGATCCCGGTATGCCCGTACCCGCCATTGACGCTCGCTCCGGCGCCGGCAACATCGAGCTGACGCTGCCCGAAAAAGCCGCGTTCCAGCTCACTGCCACCGCCGAGCGCGGCGATGCCACCAACGATTTCGGCGAGCAGATTCAGAAAGAAAGCTTCGGACGCAGCGCCACGTTGAAAGGCAAGGTGGGTGAGGGCCCGTCCATCCGGCTGATCGCCTCCCACGGCGAGGTGGAAGTGCGCAAGGGCGACGAATCCGTCCGTCCGCCCGACACTCCCGCCGCACCCGCTCCGCCAGCTTCTCCGGCAGCACCCAAGGCTCCCGCCAAGAATCTCAAAGACTCCGAGATCAAGCTGTGAACCCCGGCCGCGGGGCGGGTGCGTCCGCCCCGCTGCTGGTTCTTTTCCTTGTCAACGTCCTCAATTTTTACGACCGGCAGGTGTTGGGCGCCGTGCTCGAGCCGCTGCACCGCGAGTTCGGCCTTTCCGATACCCAGCTCGCCGTGCTCGCCACGGCTTTCACGCTGCTCTACGCGGTGGCGGGCTTGCCGCTCGGCCGGCTGGCCGACCAGTGGAGTCGCAAACGTCTGCTCGCCATCGGCGTCAGCGTGTGGGCGGCGCTGACCGCCCTCGGCGGGCTGGCTTCCAGTTACGGCATGCTGTTGGCGACGCGCCTGGGAGTGGGGATCGGCGAAGCCACCTGCGCTCCCGCCGCCACAAGCTGGATCGGCGACTTGGTGCCGGCCGGCCGCCGCGCGCGAGCCATGGCCATCTTCATGATGGCCGTTCCTGTGGGCGGCTTTCTCAGCTTCGCCGTCGGTGGCCCGGTGGCGCAAGCCTGGGGCTGGCGAATGGCGTTGGTGGTGGCTGCCGTTCCAGCCGTGGCGCTGGTGCCTGCGCTGGCGGCGCTGCGCGAGCCGCCGCGCAGTGAGAATCTGGAGAGGAGTCAGTTGGCCGGCGGAAGCGCCTGCCCCACCCGGCAAAGTGGGGCAGGCGCTGCCGCCTGCCAACCTTCGGACCCGAGCCACGACCGCTCGGGTCAGAGCCGCGACCGTGAGGGAGCGGTCCTCCCCGACCCCGCAACCCCGTCCGCCAGCAGCCTCAGCCCCTGGCTGCTGGCGCGCATCCCGGCGTTCTGGTGGATCGCCGCCTCCGGCGCCATCGTCAATTTCATGCTCTATAGCTTCTCGCTGTTCCTGCCGGCGTTTCTCACCCGCTATCACGGCCTATCGGTGGCGCGCTCGGGCATCTGCAGCGGAGTTGGATCGGGCGCCGCTGGCATACTCGGTGCGCTGGCTGCCGGATATCTGGGCGACCGAGTATCGCGCGACCTCGGCCGCCGCCGCCTGCTGCTGGCCGCCGCCGCCGCCGCGATCGCCGCCGCGCCAGCCTTCGCCGCCATTAGTCTGCCCGCCGGCAGTGTGCTCGCCGCCGTGTTACTGCTCATGCTGGCTTACGGCTTGTGGCAGACTTACTACGGCTTAGTCTATGCCGCTATCCAGGACATCGTGCCCGCCCAGTTACGGGGCACTGCGATGGCCACTTACTATCTCGCCATGTACTTATGTGGCGCGTCCTTTGGCCCGCTGGTAACTGGCCGCCTGAGCGACCATTTCGCGAGAGCCGCCGCTAACTCCGGCGCGCTGCCCGATGCCGCCCGCGCCATCGGTCTGCATGATGCCATGTATCTCATCCCCGTGTGCTCGGTAGCGCTCGCCGCCGTGTTATGGATGGCGGGGAGATCGTGGGAAGTACGACGCGACCCTCTATGAGAGCCGCGCCGCCGGGAGCTCGTCGAGACCTTAGTTCTTCACATCGATGTGAAGCACATTTGAAGTAAGGTCGAGGTTCCCCTGTATGGGATGTCCTCCGCCTTTCCATTGGATCAAATGTGTGCCCGGCTTTGTGAATTTGTAGATAGAAATCTCGTAGTTGAAGTCAACTCCTGGACTGTCGATCACCAAGCCGTCATAGGAGTAAAAACCGGAGCTGGGTGCAGAGGCAAGCTGACCATCGACATACTCCTCTTGAATCATCTTCGGCCCCATCACATAAATCTTGTGCCCCGCCACCGGGGCTTCCAAGACATGAATGACCCTGATTTCTTCGCCGATTCGATATTGAGTTCTCGCCGTCATGATCGTGATGCGTTGTCCATCGTGGATTTCGCCTTTGTCGGAGAACTCGGAATAAGCTCTCGCAACGACAACGTCCTCCTGTGGAGCCTTGACGAGCTTATCCCCGTCCCGAACGTAGAGCTCGGAGGGCTTGTCTTGTAGATACTTCGGCACCGATCCAAGGGTTGCCGCAAGAAGGACGCAGAATAGGCCATCGAAGGTCATCATGGTCTTAGCACCGAGCTCACACCCCAGGCCAGCCTGGCTGACTGTCCTGGCCGCCCGGGGGCGAGGCGGCTGTCAAGGAACCTGGCCGCAACCGCTCTCATTGTAGCGATTTTCTACTATGTCCAGTAGCGTTCCCCCAGTCTTGGGCCCATCGATCGATGCACGACGCTCGGCACTGCCGCGCCCCAAGCTAAAATTGGTCAACCGCCCCGCGCGAGAATCCGACCCCAAGTTGTAGACTGAAGCGACGATGCCGTTTCGAATCGAAGTCATGAAAACGGATGACTGGGCCGAGGTGCACGCGATTTACGAAGAAGGCCTGACCACTGGCGTGGCGAGTTTTGAAATCAGCGCCCCTTCTTGGGAAGATTGGCATCGGGCGCGATTGCCCCATTCGCGACTGGTGGCGAGGGAGAATACGGTTCTCGGCTGGGCGGCGCTGAGCGCCGTGTCGCAGCGCGCGTGTTACGCGGGCGTCGCGGAAGTCGGCATCTATGTGGCGGCCGCGGCGCGGGGCCGGGGTGTGGGTCGCGCCCTGCTGGAGGCTATCATCGAGTCCGCCGAGTCTCACGGGATCTGGACCTTGCAGGGCGCCACGATTGCGGAGAACGCAGCCAGCCTGGCGCTGCAAGCACGATGCGGCTTTCGCCTCGTGGGGCGGCGCGAGCGCATCGCCCAACGCGACGGCATGTGGCGCGATACCATACTGACCGAACGGCGCAGCCAGAAAATCGGAGTGCGGTAGGGCCGGGCAGCCCGGCAGGGCAAGGATTCCAATCTTGAAAACCAGCGCGGAAGTGCTCGAATTCGAATCGCTGCTACAGCTCGTGGGCCGTTATGTGGCCAGCCCGATGGGGCGCCGCGAACTGGAGAAGGTCGAGCCGCACACCGCCCGCGAGCGCCTGCTGGACGACCTCGCGGAAGCCGGGGAAGCCATCGAATACCTGCGCTCGGCGGCGCGCCCGCAGCAGGCCGCGCGTGGCGCGGCTATCCGCATCGATTTCGGTGGCTTGCCGGACGTGGAACCGGCGGTGCAGAAACTACGCATCGAAGGCGCCGGCCTCGAGCCGAAAGAAATCTTCGACCTGTTTGCGCTGCTGGATCGCGCGGCGGACGCCAAGTCGGTGCTCACCGCCGCCGTGGGCCGCTTCCCGCGGCTGGGGCTGCGCGGCCAATCGATCGGCGATTTTCGCGCTTTACTCCAGGACCTCTCGGGCAAGATCCTGCCCGATGGCACGGTGGCCGATCACGCCAGTGTCGCGCTGGCGCGCCTGCGCCGCGACATGGAGCGGCAGAAAAAAGCGATTCAGGAATCGCTCGAGCGCTTCCTCAAAGCGCACCGCGAGGAAGGTATCCTGCAGGAGGAGTTCGTCACCATCCGCAACGAGCGTTTCGTGGTTCCGGTGATCGCCGGGCAGCGGCGCAAGCTGGACGGCGTGATTCACGGCGCCAGCTCGAGCGGCCACACGCTGTTCGTCGAGCCGCTCGAAACCATCGACCTCAACAACGAGCTGGTGCGGCTGGGCGAAGAGGAAGCGCGCGAAGTGCACCGCATTCTGCTCGAGATGACGGACCGGCTGCGCGGCCACGCCGATTCCATCCGCGAGACGCTGTCGGTGATGGCGGAACTGGATCTGATTTTCGCCAAGGCGCGCTTTGCGATCGAATTCGACTGCGCCATCCCGCGCTTTGGCGAGCGGCTGTTGCTGCGCGAGGCGCGCCATCCGCTGCTCGAAGACGTGCTCCGGCGCCGCCAGCGCAAGCCCGTGCCGGTGACCCTGGAACTCGGGCGCGAGCGCCGCACGCTGCTCATCAGTGGCCCCAACACCGGCGGCAAAACGGTGGCGCTCAAGACCGTGGGGCTGCTGAGCCTGATGGCGCAAGCCGCGCTGCCGGTGCCGGCGGCGGAAGCCGAATTCCCGCTCTTCGAGCAGGTGCTGGCCGATATCGGCGATTACCAGTCGATCCAGGAAAACCTCAGCACGTTTTCGGCGCACGTCTCGAACATTCGCGAAATGGCGCTGGATGTGACGCCCGGCACGCTGGTGCTGCTCGACGAACTGGGCGCGGCAACCGACCCGGAAGAGGGCGGCGCGCTGGGCGTGGCGATTGTGGACCACTTCCGCGCGGCCGGCGCATTCACGCTGGTTTCCACCCATCTGATGGCGCTCAAGATTTATGGCGCGTCGACGGAAGGCGTGGTCAACGGGTCGATGGGGTTCGACGAGAACACTTTCGAGCCGACGTTTCATCTGCAACTGGGGCTGCCCGGGAAGTCGGCGGGTCTGGAAATCGCCACGCGGCTCGGCATGCCGGAAGACATCATGCGGCGCGCGCGGATGGCGCTGAGCGACCGCGAGCGCGATGTGACGCGATTCCTCAGCGAGCTCGACCGGCGCGTCGAGGAGACCCAGGCCCTGGAGCAAAGCCTGCGCGAGAAACTAATCGCCCAGGAGCGCAGCGAAAAAGAGATCGCCCGCGAGTGGGAACGGCGCGAAACCGTCAAGTTGAAAGAGCTGGAGCGGCGCACCGAGGAGGCGCTGGCGCGGTTTGAAGAGCACGCGCGGGAGACCATCGAGAAGATCGCGCAAGGCGGCGAGCGCCGCAAGGCCGAGCAGGAGGCGCAGCGGCGCGTATCCAAAGCCAAACGCGAGTTGCGCGACGATTTCGAAACCACCGTGCTGGCCACCGAGGACGACTCGCGGCAGGACCGCATCCAGCCGCTGCGCATCACCGAGGGCGCGCGCGTGCGGCTGAAGGATGTGCGGGAGCCGGCCCGCGTGAGCCGGTTTCTGGCTAACGACCGCATCGAGGTGGAGGCCGGATTCCTGCGCTTGCAGGTTTCGCGCGACGACGTGATCGAGGTGCTGCCGGAGTCGGGCGGCGCGGCTGCCAAGCTGCCGCAAGGAGTGACGTACAAGCCGGCTCCGCAGTTAGCCCCAGCTTTCCAGGAGATCAACGTGATCGGCCGGCACGCTGAGGAAGCGCGGGATGCGGTGGATGAATTCCTGGACCGCGCTGTGATGGCCACCGCGTCGCGGGTCCGCATCGTGCACGGCTTCGGCATGGGCGTGCTGCGCAAGACGATTCAGGAGCTGCTCAGCAGCCATCCGCACGTGGCGAAGTTCTACCCCGCGCCGCAGCAGGAAGGCGGCGCCGGCGCGACTATCGTGGAGTTGCGGGAATAGGCGGGGCGAACAAAGAGGTCACGGCCGGACAAGCTCGCGCCGAGCCTTTCTACTGCGGGGCTAAATGGATTCCGAAATAAATGCTGGACACGGTCCCCGACGGCGTCTCGACCGCAAGATGACCGCCGCCGGGAGCGATGTCGTCAGAGTTAAAGTTGATCTGGCTGGCGCCGGCAATCAGGAACGGCGCAGGTCCGGCGTAAATTGCATTGGACACCGTCAGAGTCAGTTCGCAATTCGGCGGCCAACTCCCTAGAATAGGCGGGCAGAAGTAGGTCGCCACTTGGACCGGCAGCGTATTTACGGGGAGTGGGAGCCCCACCAGCGAGCCATCGGCCTGCGGCGGACCGATCGGGCCCAGACCGGTCGCGAAGATCGACACGATAGAGTGTGCCGGCGCCGGGCTCGTCGCACTATTGAGCGTCCCGTCCTGATTCAGCGCCGCGGCGTAATAGCCATCCACAGTGAACACCGCCGGCGATGCTTCAGCCACCGGCCAGGTCAGGCAGTTGGTTTGGACGTTATTGTAAGTGGCGCACACTTCGGTCGTTGGCCCGGCCACCGACCACGGAACCACGAGATTGATCTGGGTGTCCTGCACCCAGAGTAGTGGCGCCGGCTTGCCATCGAATGTCACCTGCACGCTCTCCGCTTGCGTCGGAAAGGGGCTTTGCAGCGTGGCCGAGAGTTGGACACCCTGTTGCGGCCCGAGCCCGTTGCCAAACAGCGTCACGATTTCTCCCGGCGCAACCGGGCCGGCAGCGAAAGTCGCGGCATTGCTCACGCACGCGAGCGGAAAGGTCCGGGCGTGGGCATTGGGGGAGAGGTGAAACACGGCGGACGGTTCATACGTTCCGTTAATGAACTCCGGGAACGGGCCGGCTTCAGCCGGTGCAAAGCTCGCATCCACGCCGCCCAGCAGGAACACGCTGGAATTCGGGCTCTCCGCAATGAGAGGAGGGCCCGCGTTAAATGGCAAGTAGGTGGTCTGCAAGATGGAACCGTCGGGAGCGAATACGCTCATCCATGACAACCCGCATGGCGCAAGACTATTCTTGACCGGATAGATCGGGTTAGCGCTGGAGCCGGTGATGTAGGCGTTTCCGGCCGCGTCTAACGCCAGTTCTCCCGGCGCCGCCCCATTCGTCGCTGCGATGGCCTCGGAGAAGACGACGTTGCCGGCCGGATCGATCCGCTGCAGGAACGAATTCGCGTTCAGATCGCCTGCGTAGACGACGGCGTCACCGTTGGGTGCGACCGCCAGAGCCGGATTCTGAATCGCGTGCGGAAGGTTCACGCCGGCCCATGTGCCGCTGTTCGGGATCAGGCGCGCAAAGCTCACCCCCGGAAAAACCTCATATGCCACTACGACGTCTGCGCCCGCCGGGTCGACCGCGACCGCCGTGGGCCAGCCCGTCACCGCGAGAATACTGGTGGAATCGACCGCGCCGGCAGGGCTCAAGCGGATCAGGTAGATTCCGGCGGTGCTGCCGCCGCTCAGGGTGCCAACGCCCGCGGCCACGAACGCCCTGCCGCTCGAGTCGACGGTAACGAAAGCGCTGTAGCCAAATTGGACGGCATATGTTCCAAGCTGGGTCTGCCACTGGACTCCGGTCCCATCCGCGGTTAGCTTCTCCACCGAGAGACTGACTTGCTGCACGCCGAACGTGGGCTGCGGGACGATGTATACACCGCCCTCGGGATCTACGGCCATCGTGGAAGCGAACAAGCCCAGGTTGTACTGCCAGAGAATCGTGTTACCGTCCGATGACAACTTGGTCACGCAGGAGGGCGAGTTGTCGGAAGACGTTGTGCAGGCCGACAGAACGTAGAGCGCACCGGCGCCATCCATCGCAATCTGCCCGGCAGCTAATCCGGAATTCGGCCCCCATTCGCTGTAATCCAGCCCGAGCAGAAAGCCGGGGGCGGTCTGCCCCGCACTGGCCATGCTCAAGAGCGTCAGCGAGAGCAGTGTGCTTCGCAGCATCGCACTGATCCAGGCACGTCGAGTGCCAGAAAAGCAGCACTGAAATCAATCGAACTCGCCTTCGAGACGTGTCACATTGCCACGCTACCAGTCCCTGATTTCTTGCCGGAGGCCGTGGCCGCGGCTGCGGCGGGATAACTTCTGGCGGCGGCAAATGGCGGCTCGACAGCCGGCTCGGCGGGCTGGACAGCCCGCGCCGGCTATTCGGATTCCCCCTCCGCCTCCGGTGGTTCCCAGGCATCCAGCAACTCCGGATGCTTGGCGAAGCGTTTCAGGACGCGCAGGATTTCGCCCGATCGAAATCCGGCGTGGAGCAGGCGGCGGTAGGCGGCGGCCATGTCCTTGTCTTCTTCGAAGAGGCCTTCGCGCACGGCGAGCCGGTACTTGCGGCGGATCCAGTCCTCGATCAACGCCGTCTCGTCGACACCCGCATACACGTCGCGCACAGTGCGTTCGGCCAGCGCGGGCGCCACGCGGCGGCGGCGCAAATCCTGGACCACGCGCGTGCTGCCCAGCTTATCGCCGGAGAGGCGCGCGGTGGCGAAGGATTCGGCGAAGCGGCGGTCGTCCAGGTAGCCGAGGTCCTTGAGGCGCGCCACCGCGTTATCCACGTCGGCGTCGCGTTGCGCGCGGCGGCGCAGTTTCTCGCGCAGCTCTCCGGTGGAATACGCCCGGCCGGCGAGCAGCCGCAGCGCGTAAGTCCACAATCGTTCGGCGTCCAGGCGCCGGTCCGGTTTTTCCGCCATGATTGGGGTTCTTATGCGGAGTATACTGAAAATTGGCTCGGATAGAGACGGGTGAGCCGAAGGGAAGAGGAGGCACACGATGGATAAGAACGGACTTTCGGCATTCTTGTTGGGCTTGGGCGTGGGGGTCGGCATCGGCATTTTGTTCGCCCCCAAGTCCGGCGAGGAAACGCGCGAATATCTTCGCAGCAAGGCTAACGAAGGCGGCGATTTGCTGAAGCAGCGCAGCGCGGATCTGAAGCAGACCGCGGCCGAGTGGGTCGACAAAAGCAAAGAGGCGCTGAACCGCCAGAAGGAAAACCTCGCCGACGCGGTGGAAGCGGGCAAGCAGGCGTATCGTGAGGCGCGTGCGCCACAGGCACCTACTGAGGGGACCGCTTAGTATCGATTGGGCGGGACGGAACTGACGGCATGACCGACGAAGTCTTTCGCTGGATCGCGACCGCGGGTGTTGTGCTGGTCGTCGCTGCGTTCGTGGTGCTGGCGATCGCGGCCGTCGCGGTTTCCCGCGGGCTGCGCGAGTTGCAAGGAAAGCTCACCGGTTTCCTGGCCAGCGCCGAACCCGCCATTGCGCGCCTCGATCCGATGATCGAACGCGCCACCGTGTTGATGGAAACGGCCACGCCGCAGATCCAAATCGCCGGCGCCACCATCGAAAAAGCCGGTCCGCTGCTGGAGAGAGCGCGCGTCACCGCCGACAAAGCCAGCGCCGCCATCGACCGCGCCTCGCCGCTCATCGATCAGGCCAGGACGACGCTGGCAAACGCTAATTCGGCGATTGAGGAAAACCGCCCGAGGATTTCGGAAATCACCGAACAAGCGGCTGAGATCGCACGTACCAGCCGTGAGCAGGTGGATCGGCTGGGCGCACTGCTGGAGGATGCCGGCGACCGCGCCCGCGCGCGGCTGGCGCAGATCGATAACACCGTCACCGAGGCGGTGGAGCAGGTGGGCGAAGTGGGCGACGCGCTGAAGCGCGCGGCGATGCGCCCCGTGCGCGAAGCCAACGGCGTGGCGGCCGGAATTTCAGCCGCGGTTTCCACTTTTGTGAAAGGCCGCAAATATCCCCCCGACATGGCGACCCAGGACGAGGAGATGTTCATCTGACGCTTTGGCCGTAGCGGACTGACTGCTGCAAGAATCGGCTCCGCATATCGCTGTTCCTTGATGGAGGCGATATTTATATGCGGTTTCCGACGATTCTTTTGGCACTGGCGGGCACGCTGATTCTGGCGGGGTGCGACAGCCCATCGCTGATCTCACTGGACCCGGCGGCGACCGACCAAGACGCCGTCTTTGACGCAACGCTGCTGGGAACGTGGGAGGCCGGCCAGGGAGGCGATCTCTGTATCTTCCGGCGCGGGGCGGGCAACGCCTACACTGTCACCTATGTCAGCGACGACAGTTCGCGAAAATTCGACGCCCGGCTGTTCCAGGCGGGTCAGGCCCGGCTGCTGGACCTCTCTCCGCAGGACTCGGACGATTTTCAGATTCCAGGCCACACACTGATCCGGATTCTGGCCTCGAGTGGGAGCCTTCGCTGGACCTATCTTGACTCCGCATGGCTTCGGCAACAGGCCGCGCAGGAACTGCCGAACCGGGCTCGCGACAACGACAAAATGCTGCTCACCGCGGCTGCCGCCCCGCTTCGCGGTTTTCTGGCGAAGTACGCCGCGGATGACAGAGCTCACGGAGATGTCGCAGAGTGGCAGCGGCTGCAATAGTCGTCCGCGCCGGTCCGTGAACGCCGGCGGCTTACACCTTGGCGGCTTGGGTGGGCTTGTGCTCGGCCACGTATTGGCGGAGGCGCGCGTGGAACGCCGCCGCCAGGGCGGTCTGCGCGGCCAGCGTGCGGCCCACTGGGGCGCCCTCGATTTCGAGCACCGGCAGCAGGTCGCGCGTGGTGGAGGTGATGAACACTTCGTCGGCGGTTTCCAGATCGGCTGGCAGCAGCGGCTTCTCTCCGACCTCGATGCCCGGCACGTGGATTTCGTCGAGCAGCACTTCGCGTGTGACGCCAGGCAGACAGCCGGAGTTGAGCGGCGGCGTCCAGACCTGGCTCCCGTTGGCGATGAAGATGTTGGCCGAAGTGCATTCCGAGACCTCGCCGCGCTCGTTGAGCAGGATTACTTCGTCGAAGCCGCGCTGCTGCGCGTTTTCGAGCCAGGTAAGGTTCATCGCCCAGGAGAGGATTTTCGTGCCGGCAAACTCGCAGGCGGCGTGGCGCGCCTGCGGCTGGACGGCCAGCTTGACGCCATGGCCCCAATCCTTGGTATCCGCCGTGAGCGCGATCAGATCGCTCGCGCGGCCATTCGAGGGGCCGGCCCACATGCCGCCGCCGTTGCGGACAATCGCGACGCGGAGGGTCGAATCGTAAGCGTGGTTGGCTTCCACCAGCTCCAGCAACCTGCCGCGCAACACGTCGGGACCTTCGAGCAGCGGCACGTGGAACAGCGCGGCATCGCGCTGGATGCGGGCCCAGTGGCGCTCGAAAGCGAACAACACACCCTCGGACACGCGCAGCGTGCTGAAAACGCCCCAGCCCGCCAGCAGACCCACTTGCCCCGCCGCCAGCGTTTCGGACGAGGCTTCCTGAATACGATCGTTGTGAAGAATGAAACGGTGCAGCACGCCTCTATTCTATCGCGCGGCGCCTGAGCGCCCGGCGAAGGTAGGACAGACCATCGCCTTCGTGGTCTGTCATCGCTCGCTGACACAGGTGGTGGCCAATCTCCAAGGGGGCTTCGACGTCAGCTTGCTGGTTGCCAATTCCTCTGGACAGCCGGTTTCAGGTGACGCCCACTTCGTCCACTATACCGTTTTCGAGTGGGCGACGATCCGGAAAACGGGTGGGGTTTTCGTTAGAGCTGACAGAGTTGCGATAGAGTGAAGGGAATGTCTGACATTAAACATTGGTCAGCGCTACGGCAGTCGTGGGTTCACATTGAATTGCCTGGAATTAGAGAGATCGCAGAGCGGGTGACCTATGGGTCGTTTCCCGCCGCGGAATTGCCCGAAATCCCCATTGAGCTAGACGATGATTGCTATTGGCTCGAACAGTATGGCGTGTCCCAGTCGAACGGGCTCGATCGCTACGAACATGATCTCGACCCGACCTTCGTCCAAGAACTTGCTATGGAGGCCAACATTCGACTTCCTGACAGTTTCCGCCGGTTCATGACCTCGCAGGACCTGCAAAGCAGGGTTCGCTCCGCGACCGATTGTTATCTTGATCCGGGCGAGCGCGTCGTGAGAACAATTGGTAGTCTTCCGGGCCACCTGATCCATTTCCTCTCCGACTCGCAGTCCTGTGCGCATTGGTATCTACACGTAATGCCCGACGGTGGCGCCGCTGTTTTAAGTTCTCCACACTTATATTGCTACGGGACGGAAGACGAAGAATGGCTTGACGATCCATCCTGCGGCCTCGATCAGATCGAACTGCTTGAATTGGGGTTTTCCTGCTGTGCCCCCTCTTTCGCTGAGTTCCTATACCGGTTCTGGATTGAGAACGAGATCTGGTTCTCTCTGGTGCCCAAGGAAAGCAGGAGGCCACTGAGTGACCTTGCGCGACGCTACATCAAACACTATCGGTCGCGAAGGCCCGACAGGCCAGAGGGCTCGCGTTAGAACCTATTCTCGCGGCGCAGACAACTCGGCGTCCGCGCCGCACATCTGCGTGCTCCGGGCGGACCACACCCCACTCGGAAACAACACGTCTGACGTGGACTTTCTGATAACCCATGGCGATCCGCCTGGGCGAGAAGTCGCCACATCAGAAAGCAGGTACGCCACCCTAAAACACGACGCCTTGACAGACGACAAGAAACGATCGTCCGTCCTACCTGGGCTGGCACATTGCGGCGCGCCGCTGCTGCAGCTCGGGACGGTACTCGGGCGGCACCAGCAGCGTCAAGGCGTCGGGGACGATGCGGATCTCGGCCGGCAGGTGGCCGGCGAATTCGCCATCGATCTGGAGGCACACGCGCTCATCCAGCGTTTTCGGCGCCGATACGCGCCGGGCGCGCAGCACAATGATTCCCCGCACACCCTCCATCCGGTTGGCGACGAGACCCGCGAAATACCGCACATAACGCAAGGTGGAGCGGCCCTGGAACAAGACCAGCTCGAAATGATCGTCGAACAGGCTGACATCGCGGGCGATTTCGAAATCGCCGCCGTAGTTGCGGACCTTGCTGATCAGGGCAAACGAGCAGCGGTGGGTCACGCCATCGGCCTCGATCGAAAACTCCGGCAGGCGGCGCCCCAGCAGGCTCCAGCCGGCAATCCAGTAGGCTAGTTTGCCGATGCGTGCCTTCAGCGGCGCGCTGACCTGATAAACGATCTGGGCATCCAGCCCGATGCCGGCCATCAGCAAGAAATGGCGGGTGATGGCGCCGGCTTCCGATGTGACTTGCCCGATCGAAATACGGTGCGGGCGGCATTCGCCCAGACGGCGCGCGGCGCCCAGGAAATCGCCGCCGAGTTTCATCTCCATCGCCAGCACGTTGGCAGTGCCGGCCGGCAGCACGCCCAGCGGCACCTGGGAATGCGCCATGCCTTCGGCCACTTCGTTGAGAGTACCGTCGCCGCCCGCGGCCAGAATCAGGTCCGCGCCGCGCGCGATCTGGCCCCGCGCCAGTGCGCCCGCGCTGCGTGGACCTGTGGTGGGGCAGCACGTCACCCGGTGCCCGTCTTCTTCCAGGATCCGCACGGCGCGCGCAACCAGCGCACCTCCCTTCCGCCCCAACTTGCCCGCGAACGGGTTATAAATGAGAACGGTCTTGCTGTAGCTGGTGATGGTGGACTCTCCCGTTTCCTGGTTAGATTATAAATGAGAGCACGATGAAAGATTTTGCGCGGGAAGCCGAGACGCTGCGCGCCGAGTTGCGCCGCCACGAGCATCTGTACTACGTCCTGGACCAGCCGGAGATCAGCGACGCCGAATACGACGCCCTGATGCGCCGCCTGCGGGAGCTGGAGGAATCGCATCCGGAGCTGGTTTCCCCGGATTCGCCGACCGGGCGGGTTGGCGGCAAGCCGCGCGAGGGCTTCGTCAAGGTTCGCCACAGCGCGCCCATGCTCAGCCTCGATAACGCGCTGAACGAAGGCGAACTGCGGGATTTCGACCGCCGCGTGAGCGAGTTGCTGGAGGGCGCCCGGTACGCGTACGTGGCGGAGCTGAAGCTGGATGGCCTTTCGATGGCCGTCGAATACGAGCAAGGCCGCTTCCGCCAGGCGGTAACCCGCGGCGACGGCACGGTGGGTGAGGACGTCACCGAGAACGCGCGCACCATCCGCTCTCTACCGCTGCGCGTGGATTCCGCGTGGCCGGCCTTCGAGGTGAGGGGCGAGACCGTGATGAACCGGCGCGCCTTCGAGCGCCTCAACGCGGAGCGCGACCGGCAGGAGCTGTCGCGGTTCGCCAACCCGCGCAACGCCGCTGCCGGCTCGCTGCGCGTGCTGGAGCCGCGCATCACGGCATCGCGCCGTCTGGATTACTACACCTATTTCCTGATGACGGGTGGCCGCTTCGCGCTCCCCAGCCATTGGGCTTCGCTCGATGAGATGGCCCGCCTGGGCTTCAAAGTCAACCCCCATCGCAAGCTGTGCTCCAGCGTGGACGAGGTACTCGAATTCTGCGCCCACTGGGAAACCAACCGGCAGGATCTGCCCTACGAGATCGACGGCGTGGTGGTTAAGGTGGATTCGGTGGAGCAGCAGCAAACGCTCGGCTTCACCGCCAAAGCGCCGCGCTGGGCGATCGCCTACAAATATCCGGCGCGCCAGGAGCGCACCACCGTGGTCGCGATCGAAGTGCAGGTAGGCCGCACCGGCGCGCTGACGCCGGTCGCGCATCTGCAGCCGGTCGCGGTGGGCGGCGTCACGGTTTCCCGCGCCACGCTGCACAATGAAGACGAGATCGCCCGCCTGGAGTTGAAGATCGGCGACGAGGTGATCATCGAACGCTCCGGCGACGTGATCCCCAGAGTGGTCCGCGTTTGGGCGCAGGGCAAAGGCCGGACGGCCTTCGTGATGCCCGCCAACTGCCCGGTCTGCGGCGGCCGGGTGGTGCGCGAAGAGGGCGAAGCCGCGCGGCGCTGCATCAACGTGGACTGCCCGGCGCGGCTGAAGGAGTCGGTCCTTCATTTCGCCTCGCGCGGCGTGATGAACATCGACGGGGTCGGCGAGGCGTTGGTGGATCAGCTCGTCGATCGCGGCTTGGTCAAGAGTGTCGCCGATCTCTACCAATTGACCACCGACCAACTGCTGTCGCTGGAGCGCATGGGCGAAAAGTCGGCCGCCAACGTGCTCCTCAACATCGCTCGCTCCAAGATGAATCCGCTGCCGCGGGTGATCGCCGCCCTGGGAATCCGGTTCGTCGGCGAGCGCACGGCCGTGCTGCTGGCCGAGGCGTTGGGCAGCCTGGACGCCCTGGCGGCGGCCGGCGCGGAAGAGTTGCAGGGCGTGCAAGAGGTCGGTCCCAAGGTGGCGGAAAGCATCCTGCAGTTCTTCCGCGAGCCGCGCAACCGCGAGCTGGTGGAGCGGCTGCGCGCCGCCAGTCTCGATTTCACCTACGTCCCGAGCAATACGTACGCCAGCAGGAGAAGAA
>CAWJLI010000062.1:0-5249 GCA_963843095.1 Bryobacterales bacterium | reverse complement strand
ACGCATTGCCGCCTCCTGATCTTCACCGAAACCAAAGGCCAAAACCCGACCTTCCGCACCTTCGTCGCCACGCCGGAGTGGAAGCAGTACACGTTCTCGTTCGAGAGCCTAGGCACCGACGGCCACGACCTCTCCGGCCTGGCATTCCTAAGTCCCCCCGGCGAAGGGAAATTCGAATTCTTCCTCGACGAGGTGGAGATTAAGTAAGGGGGACGAGCGTCGGGTCCGACTTTGCCGGAAGGGCCCAATGGCTTATTCGATAGAGTGGTCGTGTGCGAGTCGACCCTTGCGGCGCGCGCCCGGCGGACTACGCGCGCTCTGCTTCGCGGCGGATGCCCGGCAATCCACATCCAGAGTTGCGTCTGGCATCCTACCGACTTCTCAGCCGCGATATGCTTCGCCGCGGCGATCTGTTCAGGGGCCAGCCGAAGTGAAATGGGCAACCGTGCCCGCGTGAGCGCGTTGGTCTGTGGGGCAGCTTGGCAAGCTGCAGACCGATTGTGAATCGGCCCGCGCGGCGATAATCAATCGCCGCGCAGGATGGCATCCTGCCCCACAGGCCCGGACACGGGTTACGATGTTCCCCGCTCACCCCGGCAGCACGTCCGCGAACACGAATCCGTCGCGCTCCACCACTTCGCCCGAACGGACGTTGATGGGGACTCGAGAACGGCGGTGCATCGTGCACAAATGTGTGAAACTCTCCGTTCTCTCCGCACGGATCGATTCCAGCCGGCAGATTCTCCAGGAAGCTCCGGTCGAAATCGCGGCCGGCAAAAGGTCTTTCGAGCTTGGCCGGATCCACGCAGGTGACTTTCGCTTTCACGCCCGCGGCGATCATCTCCAGAGCCAGATCTCCGGTTGGAATCAGCCAGAGGGGAAACAGCGGCTCCAGGCCGGTCCCTTGCAATTGCCGTATGCGGTAGTCGCGAATGTCCTGGAGAAACAGGTCGCCGAATGCCACCGCCGTGATTCCCTCCGCGATTGCGCGCTGGCATACCACGCGCATACGGTCTTCGTACTCCGCGTTCGAGCACGGCGAAGGCAGTTCCACCGCCCATAGCGGGAGCCCCGCACGCTCCGCCTGGGCCTCCACCAGCGCGCGCCGGACGGCATGCATCGCCACCCGGTTCGCCTCCGAGTTGAAACTGGTGACCAGCGCAGCCACGTGCACTCCAGCGTTCCGCCGCAGGAGATGCAACGTCCAGGCGCTGTCTTTCCCGCTGCTCCACGATAAGAGAACCTTTTTCATTCCCGGACTACCTTTCGCGAGATTTGAAAGACGGCTAGCAAACTCCTGATTGTACCGAAGCGGCATCTATCCTCGGTTCTGGGTTGCACCGGCGCGGGGTTCCCGAAAATTAGTACTTTGGTCCCAGGAAAGGTCCGATTTGCCAATGACAGAACCTAGAATCAGCAGCTTACCTCTGTTAACAAGTGGCATTCTACGTGCTTAATGTCACTGCAGCAACCTGCTGGAGGGCAAATCCAATGTCGTTACTGACTTCGTTCTGGAGAGGCGATCAGGGGCAAGATCTGATCGAATACACCCTGCTTTTGGCTTTTGTGGCGTTGGCTTCAGCCGCGCTTCTGCTTGGCGCCGGCGGTAGCGTCTCCAGCATCTGGACAGCGAGCAATTCCCAGTTGACCGCAGCCGCCGGCTCGGCGACGACCTAGCCGCGGCACGGCGTCCTTTTCGCCGTTTCCGTGGCTCTCGCGACCGGCATCGGGGTGGCTTGCGCCAGCTTTCCGCCTGGGGTCAAACCGGCCCGGGCGGCTGGTTTTCTCAGGGCTTCGCGTCCTGAGTCTCCCAGATCATGTGCAAACCACGCTCGAGGTTCAGGCGCTCCCCGGGAATGCGGAACACGCCGAAGCGCGGGGCGGAGGTGTCAATGTCGAGACCGACGATTTCACTGCGGGCCGGTCCTGCGGCTTCTGTGGCGAATCCTCCCAACGTCTCCCCTAAGTGCGTCCTCTCCTCAAGACGGGGGCCGATCAGCCGGGCGCGGAAGAGCGCCCGCTTGCCCTCGAAGGTCAGGGAGAAAAACTCCAGGCTTACGACGAAGGTTTTTCTCGGCTCATAATACTGTTCCAGGGCCCGTATCCGGCCGGACACCGCGGCGCCTTTCGGCACGGAGATTCCGGCAGCAACGATGGGCCGATTGAGCCGCGCCGTGATCGGGTCCCCGACAGCGGATTCTCCGAATTTGATCGGGGTTTCGAGCTTCAGGTCGAACGAGATCCCGGCAGGCAGCTCGATCTCTCCGGTTTCTTCCTGTGGAACGGGCTTCCCCAGAGGAGAGGGCGCGGCTGTGTGGTCAGTTCCAAAAGAGATGGAGGATTGGCTGGTGTATTGCCGGCATCCCGTGAAGCTGGTGACGGTGCGGTTCTCTGTACCTTTCAAATCGGTCATCGTCAGCTCGTCATACTGCGGCAGCAGAAAATCGCCCGAGCCCACGGTAGTCCTTGCATAGCGGATGGCTTCGCTGGCAGACGCTACGGGCAGCGGGATCTCCTCGGCGTGTTCGTCCAGCATCATGACGTCCAATGCGTCTGGATCGACACAGATGTATCCCGAGTAGGCCGATGTGGCTTCGCGGTCATCGAGGATGATCGTGTGAGTGCTGGAGAGCAAGGGGACTCGGAAACTGTAACGGGATCCGTGCCGGCCCTCGACCATGCATGCGCCGGCATAACTGAAAGCAGGGGCGGAGGGACCGAAGAGACTGCCGATCCAACCGCCGAAGCCGCCGTTGCCGATGGCGCCGCCTTGTGGAAGTTCTCGGATCAAGCCCGCTTCGAACTGGCTTGAACCGGGCCAGGCAAACATCTCATTGGCCCCGATGAACGCCACGTCGAGGTGAATCCGGTCGCGAAAAAGGAGCTTGTCCTTGTCCGGGACGCGGACCGAACGCTCGATGGTCTCCAGGCAGGTGTAGTTGGGAAGGCGCTCAATGTTTGCCGCCATCCGCTCCCGAGCCCGTTGAACCAGTGCCAACTCAGAGCTCGTCTGCGGCTCTTGCCAGGCAAATGCGGAGAGCCCAAGAAACAGGAGGAGACACGCGCGCGCCATCTTTGCTCCGTTCCGAAGCCAGAACCAAGGTACCACTCTGACGCCGCTAAGGAAAAACGGGCTCGCATGAGCTCGGCGACTGCCGGAATCCGCGGACAGTTGGCCGGCCTCGCCAATTCTCGCTTGCCGCCTACCCGACCAGCTCCGGTTCGCTGGCGCAGGTGCCGCAGCCCTTTTTCGCTTGCGCGGTCAGATTGCGCATCGCTTCCTGGGTCTCGAAGGGGATGGAGAATTCCTTCTCGATCCGTTCGCGATAGACGGGGCCGGAATTGTAGGCGCAGAACGGGTAAATGAGCCGTTGGGCGCGGCATAGTGGATCACGCAGCGCTTCACGCGCTCCACGTCGTAATTGTACGAATCCATGAAGTGCATGCCGGCCAGCATCAGCGTGCGGTAAGTGAACCCGCCGGCTTCGCTCGTAGCCGCGGCCGTATTTCTTGTCGGTCATGCCTTGCAGGGTTTGCAGGAACTTGTTGAACGTCAGGCCCTGGGGCGCCTTCTCTTCGTGGAAGAACTTGCGCAGGTTGTTCCACGCCGAGATCTTGGTGAAGAACTGGATGCGGCGCTTGCCCGCCTTGCGCGCCAGCTCGTCCATCTCGCGCAGCATGGGGCCGACCTCGACGAACTGCGTCACCGGCACGGCCTTGCGGTTCTGATCGACGAACAGATAGGTGCCGAGCGAGCAGTGCGGATGGCAGCTCAGCGTGGTCGTCTCGTCGCCGCGCAGCGCGCTGAGCAGCTTCGAGAACGGCGTCACGCAGGAGAGCGGGAACCAGTCCTCGTACGGATCGCAGATGCCGGTCTGCTGCTGCACGGCGTGGGCGAAATCGGATAGCGTGAAGCGCTTGGCCTCCAGCTCATGGCGCGCGATGCGGCCGGTGAACGCCACCGGCTGGAAGCTGATGCCGCTCGAGCATTCGATGTATTCGAGCGCCAGCCGGATGATGTCGCCGATCTGGTGATCGTTGACGCCCTTGACGATGGTGGGAACGTAGACGATCTTGAGGCCGGCCTTCTTCACGTTCTCGATGGCGCGCAGCTTTTTCTCCCACAGCGATTCGCCGCGGGTGCGGCGGTACACCTCGTCGCAGACGCCGTCGAATTGCAGGTAGAGGGTGTGCAGGCCGGCTTCCTTGGCCTGCTCGGCGAATTCCAGGTCCATGAATTTCAGGCCGTTGGTGGCCACCTGGGTGTGGGAGAAGCCCATTTCCTTGGCCAGCCGCAGCACGTCCAGGAAGCGCGGGTAGATGGTCGGCTCGCCGCCGGAGAACTGCACGATGCGGCCCGCCACCGGCCTCTGGTCGCGCAGCGCCTGCAGCATCTTGCGCACGGTCTCGAAATCCGGTTCGTAGAGGTAGCCCGGAGGCGTTGGCGTTGGCGAAACACACCGGGCAGGTCATGTTGCACCGGTTGGTCAGATCCAAGTTCGCCAGGCCGGTGTGGCTGGTATGCAGGTTGCACAGGCCGCAATCTTCCGGGCAGCTCTTCGCCGTCGTTACCGCCGGGTTGGCCAGGCCGCGGTTGTCGCCGAAGGTCCATTCCTCCATCTTCAGGTATAGTTTGGCGTCGGAATAGACGATGTCGCGAAACTCGCCGTGGGTCGGGCAACGCTTCTCCATCACCACTTTGCCGGCGTCCTCAAGTATCTTGGCGTCAATGAGTTGGGAGCATTCCGGACAGAGCGACCGAGTGGTTTTCGGCAGACCCTTTGGGAGCGGTTGGATGGGTGAACCCAAATAGGTAGTTTCCGGCTGGATTACCTGAAATTGCGCCATGTTGGAGATTGTAAGCAAGCTCTCTTTGAAAGACCACAATCAGGCTCTAAAGTGTGATTTGGGAAGGTCGTATGGCCGCTTTAGGGGGCTGAACGGCGAGGCACTCCCCGCTGGCGCAGGCCTCCCACCGCGCGCTATGCTGCAATCTTGACCTCGATATTGGACTTGCCCCGCGCGGCGGTGGCCTTTGGGGCGGCTTTTCTGGCCGGCGCCATTAATTCGGTGGCAGGCGGCGGGACGCTGGTCTCGTTTCCCGCCTTGATCTGGCTCGGCCTCAACTCGGTGGCGGCCAACGCCACCAGCACGGTCGCCATCTGGCCCGGAACCGTAGGCAGCGCCTGGGGTTACCGCCGGGAAATCCGCACCGCCGAAGCGCGCTTCCTGGCTCTCATCGTGCCCAG
>CAWJLI010000061.1:0-7560 GCA_963843095.1 Bryobacterales bacterium | reverse complement strand
GGCCAGCCGCTGGCGCTCGGGATCGGAGTAGCCGCACAGGTACAGCACCAGCCGGCCCACCGGATTCGCCGAGCAGCGGCAATAACCGAACAGCTCGTCCCAGTCGCGCGTAGCGCGTCACGGTCTGGTCCTGCACGAACGCCTGGATCAGGTCGGCGAACGGCTGGCGCGGAATCTGGTGGCGGCGCACGGTCTCTTCGAGCGCCACGAAGACGGGATGCGCGGCGCGGCCCTGGTACATCGCGTCCAGTTCGCCGCGCCACCATTCCAGCAGCCGCAGGCTCTCCGCGCGGTCGCCGATTTCGTCGCCCAGGTCGTCCGCCCAACGGCAATAGGCGTACACGTTGTAGAAATCCTGGTGGAGACGCTTGGGCAGCAGGAAACTCACCACGTGGAAGTTCTCGTAATGGCGCGTGGCCAGCCAGCGCGTGTAGGCACAGCGATATCGAGCTGAGACCAGGCTCGGTCGAGCGCTTCGGGAGCGTGTACGAACTGGGCCGGCGGCAGAAACGCGGGAGTCCCTGCGCGCGGCATTTTAGGGCAGAATCGCCGTCTTCAAGTGGCCGTTGTGGCTCATCAGGTGGCGCATCACTTCCAGCAGGTTGGCCAGCGGCTCCTCGCGGTTGACGAAGAACGAGGCCCGGATGTGGCCCGCCGAAACCAGGTCCAGCGCCTTGCGGACGTGGGCCGGGGTGTGATGGAAACTGGCCTTGCAGGTAATCTCGGAGTAATGCAGCAGGGCGGTATCCAGATTGACCGAAGTGTCGTTGGGACAGCCTCCGAAGAAGTTCACCACGCCGCCGCGGCGCACCATGTTCACGGCCCACTGCCAGGTCTGCGGCTTGCCTACCGCCTCGATGGCGATATCCACGCCGCGCCCACCGGTCAGGCCGCGAATCGTCTTCACCGGATCGACGCCGTCCTCGCCCACGATCAGATCGTCGGCACCCAGCGCGGCCGCGCGGTCGAGTTGCGTCCGGCGGCGGCCCACCGCAATCACGCGGCAGCCATGCAGCTTCGCCAACTTGACGAACATCAACCCGATAGGACCGAGCCCGATGACCGCCACCTGGTCCCCGTGGCGCGGAGCGGTTTCTTCCCAACCGCGAACCACGCACGCCAGCGGCTCAATCAGCGCTGCGTCCTGGTAGCCGACATGCTGCGGAACCAGGTAGGTGTTGCCCTCCACGATGCGCGCCGGAATGCGGATGTATTCGGCGTACGCCCCGTTATTGAACAGCAAATCCTCGCATAGGTTCTCGAGGCCCCGCTGACAATAAAAGCAGCGGGTGCATGGCGCCGAATTGGCCGCCACTACACGTTGGCCGATCTTGAATTTCGTCACATCCTCGCCAGTCGCGACCACGTCGCCGGCCAGTTCGTGCCCAAACACCGCAGGGGGAACGATCATTCGAGCGTGATAACCCCGGCGGAACACCTTCACGTCGGTGCCGCAAGTCAGGGCCACTTTTACCCGAACGAGGATGTCTCTGCTTTGAATGCTGGGAACGGCCACCGGCTCCACTTGCAAGTGTTCCTTGCCGTAAAGCACGGCAGCCATCATGTGGTTATTCACTATGACCACCTCTGTGGCTGAACGATTATTTTCAACGATTTAGATCCTGGATGCAATGCCAAATCGAATCCTGAACAAATTTTAACCAATGGTAAACGGTGGGAAATCAACTCCTCCACCGGCAGTTCGCCTCCAAAAACAAGGCGGGCGGACTCTTGCTGCAAATCCACCGAAGCACTATAACAACCGAAAACAGTTCGCTCTCCTACACAGATGTCGGCACCGGAAGCTTCGATGCGTTCGGCCGAAGAAGTTTGCGCGAAAAGAAGAATGCGGGCGCCGGGCCGCGAACAGGCAATGGCCTGCTCGACGATCCCGGGCGTGGAAACGGCGACAACCACGAAATCCGCGCCACGTCCTCCAGTAAGATGTTTGACTTCGGAGGCCACGTCTACGTTACGCGGATTCCACGTCAACTCCGCGCCGCAGCGGGCAGAGAGTGCGAGCCGCTCGGCAATCGTATCGGTGGCGGCAACCCGCGCACCGGTGCGCCGCACCAGCATGGTGAACATGAGGCCGATGGGGCCCTGGCCGAGCACCACCACGAACTCGTCCGGCTGCGGATCGGCCTGCACCACCGCTTTGAGGCAGGTGTTCAGCGGCTCGACCAGCGTGGCGCGCTCAAAGGAAATGCCGTCGGGTATCCTCTCCACCCCGCGTTCCACGATCCAGTCCATCACGCGGACGTATTGCGCAAAGCCGCCGCCGGCGGGCTCGAACCCAGCCGTGATGCCGACCTTCTTATAGACGGGGCACTGCGCGTAAACTTTGCGCCGGCAGTAAAAACAATTCATGCAGGGAATGTGGTGGAAGGCTACCACGCGGTCGCCCGGGCGAAACTGCTGGACGGCGGACCCTGCGGCCGCCACCACGCCGGCCGTTTCGTGGCCGAAAATGCGCGGCGGCGCCAGCAGGTTGTGCTCGATTTTCTTCAGGTCCGTATGGCAGATGCCGCAGGCTTCCACCCGGATTAGGATTTCGCCAGGCCCGATTTCCGGCGTGGGGACTTCCTCGATCTCTACCAGGCTCTGGCCGCGATACACGGCCGCATGCATAGTTGCGGGTATGGCGTTCGACTCAGAACCGGCAATCTGCAAGAAAATCCCCCAACGCACACGCTGCCCGGGCGGAGCGCTGCTTCAACCGAAGCAGCTCCGGCAGCCGGACCAGCGGACGACAAAAAATGGAACCTAAGATTCTTATTGTATCGAAATGTCCGTCCGGACGCATCGCCGCATTCAGGTCATTCGCCAAATCTTCGCCTGCCAGATCCGTGACGGCCTTGATGCAGAAAAACGGCAAACCCAGCGCAACCGAACGCTGGGCCACGGCGGCGGCTTCCATATCCACGGCGATCGAGCCGGTTTGGCGCAGGCAGCGCTTTTCGGCGGCGGATTGGGCTACGTGATCGATGGTCAGCACCACGCCTAGGTGATGCGGAAGCGAGACGGAAGGCGCCAGAACCCTGAAGCGGCCGTTGGCGCCCATCACTTCGGTGGCGACGATCACTGAGGCCACCTCCAGTTTGTCTTCCAGAGCGCCGCAAAACCCGAAGCTGATGATGGCATCGGGTGGAAAAGTCGACGCTGCCCGGTCCACCGTAGCGGCGGCCCTGGCCGGACCCGCGCCGTTAGCCACCAGCAGCAGATCGTACTCTCCCAGCACTGCCGAGCCAGCCCAATCGACGCCTGCCTGTGCCGCGCGCACGTTCCGCGCATGAGCCAGGATGCCGCGAAACTCCCGCTCCTCCGCCGCCACTACCAGCAGCTTCATGCCTGCCCCTGCCCGCGGGTGAACCATTCCACCGCGCGGGCCAGCGCCTGGGCGGCCGGCCCCGGCTGGTAACCCAGTTCCCGTGTAGCCTTGGCGTGGCTGACCCACATTTTGCTCTTGGCCAGGCGCACCGATTCCAGCGAGATGTGTGGCGGCGCCCCGGTGAGGTTCGCCCATGCCGTACTGGAGGCGCCGGCGCACCACGCCAGAAAATACGGGAGGCGCAGGCGTGGCGGATCGCGCTTGCTGATGGCCGCCAACTGGCTCAGGATTTCCTCGAGCGTGAGGTTCTCCGAACCGAGAATGTACCGCTCTCCTCGCCGGCCCCGCTGGCACGCCAGCCAATGGCCTTCGGCGGCGTCGCGCGCATCCACTACGTTGAGGCCTGTATCGATGTAGGCCGGCAAGGCGCCCTTCAGGAAATCGAGGACGATCTGGCCGGTGGGGGTGGGCTTGAAATCGTGATCGCCCATCGGCGCGGTGGGGTTCGTGATGACGATATCCATGCCGGCGCGCGCAGATTCCAGCGCCACTTGTTCGGCGAGGAATTTGGAGCGCTTATAATCGCCCGTCATGTCCTTGAGCGATACCGGCGTGGTTTCATCTCCCAGGCCTTCGCGCGGGATGCCGATAGCGCCGACGGTGCTGGTGTAGACCACGCGCTCCACGCCGGCCGCGCGCGCCGCTTCGAGCAAATTGCGCGTGCCTTCGACATTGGAGTCGTACAGTTCGCGCGGATGCCGGGCCCACAGCCGGTAGTCGCCCGCTACGTGGAAGACGACGGCGCAGCCGGCGACCGCGCGCTCGAGCGAAGCCCGGTCGCGCAGATCGCCGGCGAAGGTCTCCGCCGGCAACTCTTCGACACGGCTGCCGGGCCGCACCAGCGCGCGAACCGCGCAGCCGTGCTCGATCGCCACGCGCGCCACGTGCCAGCCCAGGAAACCGGAAGCGCCAGTCACCAGGACAGGCTTCATGGCCGTATCCGCCTCGTGGCGCACGCACTCGTGCGTGCCGTGTCGAGACTCTTCTCGACACCTGTTCGCGCATGGCAAACCATGCGTCGGCGGGAGTGCCGACGCGGCACGCACGAGTGCGCGCGCCACAGCGTCCCTATCGCAGCATCCATGCCAGCATCTTGAGATTGTCGGCGACCCCGGCGCTGATGCCGTATGCGACCGAAGGCTCGAAGCCGCAGTGCATCATGCAGTGCTCGCAACGCGGGTCGTTGCCGGGGCCGTAACTCTCCCACGGCGTGCGCGTCATCAGATCCTCGAACGTCTTGTACTGCCCGTCGGTAATCAGGTAGCACGGACCTTTCCAGCCCTTGATGTTGTATGTGGGATTGCCCCAGGCGGTGCACGGCAATTCGCGCCGGCCTTGCAGGAACTCCATGTACAGCGGGGTCTGGCGGACCGGGTATTTCGCGGCGATGCGATCGAAGTCGCGGAACTTCTCGCGAATGTCCTCGCGCGTCAGGAAAATCTCGCGGTCGTCGACGGCCGAGTACCCATAGGCGGGCGCGATCTGGTGCCCGTCCACATGGAACTGCCGCAGGTATTCGAACAGCTCCTCGATTTCCCGCATGTCGGTCTCTTTGTAGACCGTGGTGTTGGTGCAGACCTGGAAGCCGGCCTTCTTGGCGATCTGGATGCCCTCGACGGCCGCATCGAAAACGCCTTCGCGCTCCACCGCGATGTCGTGGTTCTTCCGCATGCCATCCAGGTGGACGTTGAAGTAGAAGCGCTTGTCCGGCGTGAATTCGCGGATCCGCTTCTTGATGAACATGCCGTTGGTGCAGAGGTAAATATGACGGTTGCGCTCCAGGATGCCGGCCGTCAGTTCGCCGATCTGCGGATACATCATCGGCTCGCCGCCGCAGATGGAGACCACCGGCGCGCCGCACTCGTCCACCGCGGCCAGGCACTCTTCGAGCGGCACCCGCTCGGTGATGGTGGATTCGTACTCGCGGATGCGCCCGCAGCCGGTGCAGGTGAGGTTGCAGGCGTGCAGCGGCTCCAGCATCAGCACGATGGGGAAGCGCTTGCCGATCATCGGATGCGGCTGGTGTTTCTCGCCGGCCTTGGGCGGCAGAATGCGAAACGGATTGGCCGAGCCGGCATCGCGGACGGCGTTCTTCTGCCACTCCGGCCGGGGCCGCATCTTGTTCCTGAAAATGTATCCGGCCAGGCCGGCCGTCATCGAGAGTGGGAATTTCATAACCTGTCTTTCGAGTTGGCTCGGGTCCTCACGAACGAAGACAGCGCGAGTAGCGGGAAGTAGTCCTTGTATAGGTGGTAATTCAAGTAGAACACCTTGGGGAAGCCGGTGCCGGTAGCCAGTTTCTCGTCCCAGCTTCCGTCGGCGCGCTGCGTTTCGAGAAGATACTCGATGCCGTGGCGCACGCTGAGGCTGGAATCGTCGCCGCCGGCGATCAGGCCGAGGATCGCCCAGGCGGTTTGCGACGGCGTACTGTGCGCGGCAGTGAAGGCACGGTTGTCGTAACTGGCGCAGCTTTCGCCCCAGCCGCCATCGGCGTTCTGAATCGAGCGCAGCCATTCGCCGGCGCGGAGGACGTGGGCTTCGCGGTCGCTTTCGCCGCACGCGGCCAGCCCGCGCAGCGCGAAACAGGTGCCGTAAATGTACGCCACGCCCCAGCGGCCGTACCAGCTTCCATCGGCTTCCTGGTGGCGGACCAGCCATTCCACGCCGCGGCGCACGGCGGAATGATCGCGCCCCAGGCCGTGCGCGGCCAGCGCTTCCAGCACGCGGCCGGTGATATCGGCGCAGGTGGGGTCGAGCATCGCGTTGTGGTCGGCGAACGGAACCTGGCTCAGAAACTCCCA
Organism: Bryobacterales bacterium; assembly: GCA_963843095.1. GTDB lineage: Bacteria > Acidobacteriota > Terriglobia > Bryobacterales > Bryobacteraceae > Bog-375. The sequence goes on along the minus strand of CAWJLI010000061.1, from coordinate 1,368 downwards.
ATTGTTGTCGGCGTCGAAAGCGGCCCAGCCGCCATCGCGCGACTGCATGGCGAGCAGCCAGTCGAGCGCCGCGCCGCTGCGCTGCCTGCTGCGCGGCGCCGTCCGAACCGCGCGCCTGGCTGAGGGCCAGCATCACCATGGCGGTGTCGTCGATATCCGGGTAGAACTCGTTGGCGTATTCGAAGGCCCAGCCGGAGGGTTCGGTGCCGGGGCGCTTCAGGCTCCAGTCGCCCTTGCGACGCACTTCGCGCTCGAGCAGCCAGTCCGCGGCACGCGCCGCCGCGCGATCCCCGGGGTCGCTCTGCGCCACCGCATAGGCGCCGATGGCGGTGTCCCACACCGGCGAAAAGCACGGCTGGAAGAAGAAACGCTCGCCATCGTCCACCATCAGGCTGTTGAACTGGCGCAAAGCTTCCGCGCGCAGCGGATGGTCCGCGGCGTAGCCCGAGCACATCGAGAGCCATCACCGAATACATCATCGGCGGGTAGATGGCGCCCAAGCCGTCGGAGTGCCCCTCAGAGGAACTGAGGCGCTCGACCATCCATTCCGCGGCGCGCGTCGACGGCCCTGCGGCGAATGGCCTTCGGCCCGCTCCGCTCCCACCATTTCAGGAAACTGTCCGCCGCCAGAAACGTGTTGTGCCAGGAGAACAACTGATGCGGTCGCGATGCAAGCCCGGGCTGACGCCGGGCAGCCAGATCTCGTCCAGGTGAAAGCCGGCGGGCACGGGACGGTGCGGGTTGGCGGCGTGCACGATGGATAGCGAGACCACGATCGCGCGCGTCCACGCCGACATCTGGTAGAGCAGGTGGAACGGCAGCAGCACGATCTCCGGAGGAATGCTGGGGCAGTACCGCCGCGGATACAGGTTGAACAGGCCGAGGTTGATCTTGACGTAGCTGTTAGCCGCCTGAATGCCGCCCAGCGCCAGGATGCGCTCGCGCAGGCGCGTCCATGCGCGGATCGTCGACGTCCACGCCGGCCAGTTTCAGCGCGACATAAGCCTTCACCGACGCGCTGACTTCGCTCGGTCCCTCGGCGTAAATATTGAAGCCGCCATCGGCAAGCTGGCGATCGAAAATCGATCGGACGGCCTTGTCGATCAACGGGCGTGTGGGCGGATCCCAGCGGCCCTGCATGGGAGGGTGAAGCCAGAGCTGGAAAAGAATGTAATCGGATTCGAGCGTCGTATCGGCGGTCAGCTCGGCGCACCAGTGGCCGTCGCGTACCTGCAAATCCACCAGCCTGGCGCGCGCCCGGCTGACGGCCAGCTCGGCGCCCGTCTCGATCGACTTGGCCGTTTCCACCTGCATATTCATCGAAGACTGACCATCAGCTCGGAGGGCAGCGAGAAACGCACGTCCTCA
>CAWJLI010000060.1:0-14300 GCA_963843095.1 Bryobacterales bacterium | reverse complement strand
AGGTGAGCGTTAACAGCGTCTAAACTCTTCAACATCAAAATTTTCCGGCTACAAAACCGGCATTCTCGGTTAAAGTAGTCTTAGGGCCAAAGATGCAAATATCCGCTGGCTACAAATCGAATTACAAGGCGCTAGACCTTGCTCGAATCTTGTTGATGCATGGCGATCTTGCACCCAGGCTGACCATACAAACGATTCTCCAGGCGAGCGGTTATGCGGTAGATGCAGCCGCTACGCCCGCTGAGGCGTTGGCCAAACTCGACGAGGGAGAATACGACTTGGTGCTGAGCGATGGCGAAGGCGGCTCCGATGCTGCCGGACACAACCTGCTGGCCTATGCTCGTGTAAAAGACTATCGGCCTGCCACCGCTTTCATCACTTCCGGCCATACCAAGCCCAAAGGCGGATACCAGCCAGCGGTTTCCGAGGTTTCGATTTATACGGAGAACCTGCCGGCGCTGCTGGGTGAGGTGGCCGAGTTGATCGGCGTCCGCGCCAGCCGACGCCACCGCCCTCTGCGCCTAGCGGTCTAACTCCGGCGCTCGGCTGAACCAAAGCTTTCAGAAATATCAGTTAATCATTGGCAAACAGGCTAGATGATCACTGTATAGTCGAACAGTTTTTCATCCAGACCGAACCAGGTTTCTCAGAAAAAACCAGGCGAAGATAAGGGAAATAGCCGAATGGGAACTATGCGATTCGGCACCTTTTTCACCCTTGATAAACCAACACTTTCAAATATAGAAACTAAATATAACAAAAAAGGCCGAATGGAAGCTCCTCCATTCGGCCCCTTTGTCAATCTCAGAGAATACCCGATCCGTTTCCTTTAACGGTGTCCGGCACCACCCGCGGCCGCTCCGCCACCTCCACCGCCGCCGGAACCTCCGTGGGCGCCCGAGCCAGCGGATGCGGCACCCGCAGCGAATGCGCCACCGCCAGCGGATGCACCACCCCCGGTGAATCCACCGGCGCGCGCAGCCGATCCGCTAGACCCGCCGCCCGCGTAGCCGGCGAAGCCGCCGTGTCCAGCCGAAGCCGAACCGTAACCGGATGTGATGCCCGCTCCGCCTCGGAACCCAGGCGTGTGAGAGCCGTTAACTGCCAGCGCCAGCACGGAGGAACGTGCAGCGACATTCACCGGAACATGCGTAGGACCACGCGCGGGACCACGCGTTACGCCCGGGCCGCGCGTGGGAGCCTTGGTAGTGGTGACGGTGACTGGGCTCGCATACGTGTAGCCGTAAGGGCTATAAGCCATACCGCTGCAAGGGATGTACGTGTACATGTCGTACCAAGGGTTGTATCCCCAAATACCATAGGGCGTGTAGCCAAAGCCAAACGCGCCTGCATAGCCAAACGCCGGCATATAGCCGAAACCGGAACAGCCCATCATCGGCATCCCCATCCCTGCCATGTAGCCTGAGCCATATAAACCGCCATATGGACTTAACGCATTGGCGCCCGAAACGTTCGCCATGGCCATCAGCTCGGCTCGGCGGTGGCTCCAGTTATCCAGCGCATCCGTGTCATCCGTCTCAAACTTCTTGACCGCAACTTCGGTGCCGCCCAGGGCGCACGTTCTGCCCGCGCCCACCAGCTTGGTCTCGGAATCCTCCAGCACGGCGGCCTCGCCCTTGAACACCTTCAACTGCGCCGGCGCAAAATTGAATCGGTAGATGCCGGGCTTGGGCAGCGACACGGCGGCGTTGTTGACGACGATGGTGACGCTGGTGTCCTTGGCCGTCTGGTCGGCCTCCACAACGGCCTTGCCGCCCAACAACTCCACGCGCGTATCGATCAGCCGGTTGGTGATCATCTTGAGGCTAGCGTGGTCGCCCAAGCGGAGAATGACGCCGGGGGTGAGCAGGACCTCCGCGCGCCCATCCTCGGTCGAGAGCACGCTTCCCTCTTTGATGTCTGGGTAGTGGGTTATCGACGTTTCCAGGGTGTGGCCATCCAACTGCACTTGGCCTTCCGCGAAATTGACCGTGCCGGCCTTGGCGGGAACCACGTATTGCGCCAAGCCGGGAGTCGCCGTGAGCGCCAGAAGCGCCGCAGCCAGGAGTGTGATTCCAATCGGTTTCATGGTCCACCTCGTTCCAATTACAGTTTGACGCTATTGCGCGCAAAGTCAATGGCTTGCTGGTAGCTATTTGGAGTCATGGAGGCATCTTAATGTGGAGGGATCTTAATACATGCAACGGGGCGGCATCGGCCCGGCGCTTTGCCAGGCCCAGGAGAGCGCGTGGCGGGCAAGTCGTACTACCATCTTCTCTTGGTGCCTGCCAATCCGCGAGTCTCGATCCTCGTCCCGGTCTACAACGAAGCCGAGTACCTGCCGGCGCTGATCGCACGCCTGCTGGCGGTTCCGCTGTGGGAGGAGATACCTATCGAAATCGTGGCCGTCGATGACGGTTCCACGGATGGGTCGGCGGACACGCTCGATGAGCTCGCCAGGCTGCACCCAGGCGTGATACAGGTCGTTCGCCACGGCCGGAACCGAGGCAAGGGAGCGGCCATCCGCACCGCCATCGACCGCGCTTCGGGAGAATTCGCGGTCATCCAGGATAGTGACCTGGAATACAATCCGCTCGATCTAGTCAGGGTGCTAGCTCCGCTCCTGGAGGGCCACGCCGACGCGGTCTTCGGCTCGCGCTTCGCCAGCTCCGGCGAGCGCCGCGTGATGTACTTCTGGCATGCGCTGGCCAACCATTTTCTGACCACCGTGGGCAATGCCGTCGCCGACTTGAACCTCACCGACATGGAAACCGGCTACAAAGCCTTCCGCCTGTCACTGGTGCGCTCGATACCGCTGCGGTGCGACGGCTTCGGCTTCGATCCCGAGATCACGGTCAAGCTTGCCCAGCGCGGCGTCGCCCTGTACGAGGTCCCCATCAGCTACCGCGGCCGCACCTATGAGGAGGGCAAGAAGATCGCCGCTTGGGACGCCGTATGGGCGTTGTGCGCCGTGCTTTGGTACGGCCTGCGACGCGACATTTATCGCGACGGCGGCGCCGGCATGCTGGACGCACTTTCGCAAACCCCGCGCTTCAACCGCTGGATGGCCGATACCATTCGCCCGTGGGTGGGCGCTCGCGTACTGGAGCTTGGCGCCGGTATGGGCAACCTCTCGCGCCACCTAGCCCCGCGCCGCCAGCTCTATATCGCTACCGATATCGACGCCGAACACCTGGCCCGACTCCGCGTGCGTTTCCAGCTCCGCCCCAACGTGAAGCTGCTGCACTGCGACTTGAGCGCGCCGGCGGACTTCATACCGCTGGCGGGCCAAGCCGATACTGTGATCTGCCTCAACGTGCTGGAACATATTGAGGACGACGCAACCGGCCTCGCCAATATCGCTAGCGCGCTCGTCCCCGGCGGCGTCGCCATCGTGCTGGTGCCGCAGGACCCGGGGCTCTATGGCACGCTCGACGAGGAACTCGGCCACTACCGGCGTTACAGCGAAGTCGAGTTGCGCGCCAAAATGGAAGCCGCCGACCTGACCGTCGAGCAAGTGCTGCACTTCAACCGCATCACCCGCCCCGGCTGGTGGTTCACCGGACGCGTCCTGAAGCGCCGCGGCTCCAGCCGCGTCACGCTCTGGTTCTTCGACCGCCTGGTCTGGCTCTGGCGCCGCATCGACCGCGCCCTGCCCTGGCCCGCCGTATCCCTGATCGCCATCGTCCGCAAACGGGAGAGCGGGAACTGAGCGGATTCCTGCATCCTGATAGTCTCGCGCGAACGTATATCAGATATGCGCCTCGGGAGGCTGTGGTCGGTAGCGCTGGCGGTGGTGCTGGCACTCGGTTCATCGCATGCGCAAGATAAACCGGAATACACGTTTGGAACGACCGTTGTCGACGCTTCCGGTCTGCAGGGTCGCGTATTCTACCTGAAACCTGGAACCGGCAGGCTGCCGCGGTTCGGGCAGATGACTCCGGTAGGCTCGATTTACACAACGCAATTGAACGTGTGGCCCCAGAACTTCGATGAGGGATTCCCGAACATCACAGACCGATTCGAGTGGTTCGCGATCGAGTATACCGGCAAAGTCTGGATCAACAACACCGGGCGCTACCGTTTCAGCTTGTTGGCCGATGATGGAGCCAAGCTGTATCTGAACGATCAGGCGGTGATCGATAACGATGGCCAGCATCAGGCAAGGGCGGTCAGCGGTAGCGCGACCCTGACACGAGGTGTTCACGAGATCAAGATTGAGTACTTCCAGGGCCCACGCTACACGGTTGCCCTGGTGCTCGCGGTTTCACCTCCCGGCGAACCGTGGCGCATTTTCAACACGAACGATTTCAAGCCTCCCAACGATCCGGAGCAGTTGCAAAAGGGCGAAGTCTCCGACATCCGGCCGACGACGCAGTAGGGCCGAGACCGCGCAGAGCTCCGAGAAGCGGTCTGCCAATGGGCGCCAAGTTCAATCCACAGGCTCGGCGAACGGGGTAATTTGGTGCTGTCACGGGTTTGTGTCACGGGTTTGTGATTCTACCTCCACATCAATCCCCATCAATCCCCTTGCAGCCAAACACTCGCCAGAGTATGCTCAGGAATCATGGCTAGCCAACACGATTCTGCTGTGCCGGGTTCTCCAGCGGAAGGTGTAGAACCTGGCGTCCTCGCGGAAATCAAAACCTTTGAGGAGCAGTGCCAGGCCCGGTATCGTTTCAATAACGCATGGGACGTCGTGCTTACGGTTGGAGGCATCTTAGTGGGCGTTGGCGTTGTGGCCGCTGGCGCGTATGCAGTGAGTAAGTTGGCCGCCATTCTTGGCGCCGTCATCACGGCCATTTTCAGTGCCCAGAGAGCCTTCCCGTTTGGGCAGCGCGCGCAATTCTATCGCTCACTAATCGGTCAATCTTCCAATCTGCGAACAGATGTCACCACGAACCTGACCACGGCGGAAGCAGCCGCCACGACTCTCAAGTCTCTTCGCCTGGACTTCGCTCAGCAACTGCCCCGCGGAGGCACGCCTGGCGCGGACGGGCAGCATTCGCAGCCTGTCCACTGAAGGATCCGCCCGGAGGTTCCTGTCGTGCAACCTATGTTTCGCCGGCTGTTAATACCGGGTGGGCTCCTTGCGCTGGTCGCCGCCCTCCTGGGAATTCTGTGGCTTGTTTTGGTAGCGTTTATCGCGGTCAGCGTCAGGCTTAGCCCTCCAAGTTTCGAGTTCGCTTCCAAAGATGCTTGGTCATTCCTGTCGCTCTGCTTTGGAACAGGTGGAATGACCATGGCTGCGGTTCAGATTTGGCGCACCCTTCTACCGGTCCGGGGCTATTTCCAAAAAGGAGAGCTCCTGAAGTGGCTCCAGATCAGTGCACCTTCAGGTTTCCAATCGCCCGCGTGGGGTGGTGTGCTGGGAATGCTAGACCTTCCTCACGTCTCAGCACATGAGGCACTCCGGGAATTTGAGGGTCGTGCGCGGAGGAATTGGGATTCGCCTGCACCGACTGAGCGGGACGATGGCTGGAGTGCACTGTTTCATGTGCAGCAGATTTACGATCTCCCCATTGAGCAACTCTGCGGTCAACTTACAGTGGCGTTCGACTCTGCAGTCAACCAGCCGGAGCGGTTTCCTCATTTCTTGCTGTCGGTTATCGGGCCTGACGGCGGCGAGGACCTGGCCCGTGCGGTCGCTTCCGCACCGCGCCTGCGTAAAGCGAGCGGTAGCATCGATGATGCGACCGCCAGAACTGATACTCAGGCTCACGCCGCGCTGACACGAATGGGTCAGACTCGGATCGAAGCCTTTCAAATCGATGCTGGCGGTAGGTGGCGCCGACGGCTTCGATTTGTGGTTCTGGCGGTGAGTCTGGTCTGCAGTTGGTTGATCACGGCGGGGTCGCTCGCCCAAGCCAAACAAAAGGACGTGAGCCGCATCAGCTACCTGTTTCAGTCGGTGCTGAGACCGGTCGTACCGCCCGCCGGGGACCTCATCGGCTATCTGTTTTACTCGGTACTGGTTGGTTTTATTGCCGCCTACCTGGCGATGTTACTGCGCGACTTGACGGCGATTGTCGAAGTGAAACGACGACAGACATGAAGGCTTGTGCCCTCATAATGGATGACGACGGCTCCGTCAGGCCGTACTCCGACGGTGGACTGGAACCTGAGGCCGGTCGGCCCTTGATCCTGCTCGTGCATGGCTACAACAACGATCCACGTGACGCGGCCGAGAGCTACTTCGCCATGAGGTGCAATCTGGACAACCTCCTCAGGCTGAATCAGGCCGGGAAGGCTCTCCGTAAGGAATTCCAATCCCGCATGTGGGAACTCTATTGGCCGGGATACATGCCGTTGTCCCGGCGCGGCTCCGGCAGGCAGCGCACGACATACGAACGCGCCCCCTCTTCTCTGAGTTACAGCCTGGAAGTCAGGAAGGCGCGCTCCTGGGTAGCCGACGGTCTGAAGCGTTACTTGACACGCTGCGCGCCTTCCGAAGTTTTCTTTATCGCCCACTCCCTGGGATGCCGCGTCGTGCTTGAGACCGTGAATCGGCTGGCCACCTCGCTTGCCTCGCGAATTCAATTGACCGGGTTTCTGTTGATGGCCGGCGCCGTACCTGTAAACATGCTGGACAATGGGGGGCTTTTGGGCCCTAGCGCCAAGGAAGCCCACCGGCGCTATTGCCTGCACTCATGGCGCGATGGGGTGCTGAAGCTGGCATTTCCTCCCGGTCAAGTCCTCTCCGGGGAGGTGCCTCCGCCTCCCAATGTATGGCCTGTTGCCACGGGTTTGAGTGGAGGGCCGAGATTGCTTTGGGATCTTCATGCCAACACGCAGTTGAACCATGGTGGCTATTGGCGAGAGGGACTGTTCAAGGGCCGTGCCGCCTTGAGCGAGCTGTGCGCTGGGATATTCGGCGTTGCGATAGAACGCGGAATTCAGCTTTCTGAGCTTCCTCGGGTGCTCACAGCGTCTAAACTCTCGATCCTGCCGGAGAACCAGTTGCCCTCAGGCAGACTGTTGGGCTCGAACTGGCTGGTTTACAGGTACGGTCCCCAAAGCTGAGTTTCCTGCCTGCCAGCAGCCAAACCGGCCAGGACCCCCTTAGCAGAACCGCCTGGCCCTGAGCGCGTCATCACACGTTTTTCGTCCCATCTTCCTCCGCTCAGCGCCCTGGCCGGTGCTCTTCGAGGGACTGCAAGTTGTTGCGGGCATCAACGTAGTCCGGGCGAATGCGGAGAGCTTCGCGGAATTGGGCGATGGCCTCTTCCTCTCTGCCCGGGATCTCGGACAGGACCACGCCGAGGTTGTTGTGTGCCTCCGCGTAAGCCGGGTCGGATTGCAGGGCCGTTTCGAATTCGGCCGCGGCTTCGCGCGGGTGACCTCCTGTTGCCAGAGCAATCCCTGCCTGGTAGTGCATCTCCGCCCTCACGCGGGCCAGGCGGTCCCGGACGGCGGGAGCATCCGGCTGCATCCGCAGCGCCGTTTCATACTCAGCCGCCGCTTCCTTCAGCCGGCCGCCCTGCGCCAGCGCGTTGGCCATATTGATATGCGGAACCGCAGAATCCGGCCGCAGGCGGATCGCCGTTCGGAATTCCGCGATCGCGTCCTCGAGGCGCCCCGGTGTTCCGGCCGAGGGCGATGCCAAGGTCGGAATGCGCCGGGGCCGATCCCGGCCGGATCCGCACGGCCTGCTCCAAATGCGCCACCGCCTCCGGGAGCCGTCCGGGCTGGTCCGTCAGATACGTGCCCAGGTTGTGCTCGGCGATGTAGTTTACACGGTCGTGACTTCCAGTGCATGGGCAAACAGCGTTCCGCTGTTCCGCCAATAGCCAACCTGCGCCCAAGCCGCGCCCGCGCACGCTGCGCACACGCGCCGGTTGCCACGGCCACGCGAAGACGAGGCCATCTGCGCAACAGGTCCGCACCGCCCCACGCAACCATCACCGCCAGGCCGACCATGGGCACGTACATATACCGATCGGCCCTTGCCTGCTCGCCCGCCCGCACAATTCCAATCACCGGAACCAAGCACCAGAAACCAAAACCAGCCGACCGCCAGGTAGGGACACACCCGGTGGAGGCGGACCACTCCCCAACTCATCGCGGCCAGCGCCACCGCGGCCAGCGCGACGCGCCACAACGCCAGTCTCTCCGGATACGGATAGAACACGGCCAGACCAGCCGGCCAAAAGGTCTTGCCGACGTACACCAGGTACGAAACCAGCGCATTGCCGAGGCCGAACACGGCCGCCGGATTTACCGCTCCGCCAGCCTTCTGCACAACGATGGTCACCACCGCTCCCGCCGCCGCGATGGAAAACAACGGAAGCTTCTCCCGCAGGCGCAGGCCGCGCTTGAGCGGCCACACATCGAGCAGCAGCAGTACCAACGGCAATGTCACGATCATCGGTTTCGACATCAGCCCCAGGACGAACGCCACAATCACCAGGGCGCGCATGCCACGGACATACGCCCATAACGCGAGGAACCAAAAGAGCGCGCAGAGCACGTCCTTGCGCTCCGCCACCCACGCCACCGATTCCACGTGCAGGGGGTGCAGCGCGAAGACGAAGGCGACGAAAGCGCTTGGGGCCCGAGCGCCGGTCGCGCGCACCAGGAACAGGAATAGCAGCACCGAGGCCGCGGCGTGGATCAGTACGCTCACGAGATGATGCCAGCCGGCGTCCATGCCGAAAAGCTGCACGTCCAGCATGTGCGAGAGGCGGGTGACCGGAAACCAATTGGCAGCTTCCGTGGAGGTGAGAGCCCAGAGGGCGCTTTCGGCGGTAATCCCCTGCCGGACATGCGGATTGTTGGTCACGTAAACCGGGTCGTCGTAGTTGACGAACGCGAACTGGCGCGACTGCGCGTAGACGCCGAAGATGGCCGCGAGCAACAGCAGGCAGATCCACAGGCCGGCGCGTGTGTGTGTCTTGGCAGCGGGCTTGCGGGTTTTGTCGGCGAGCTTGGGGACCTTGGACACTTCCTCCCGATGCTAGCCCACCCGCTATCTGATCTTCAATTCCGCAGGCTGAGGCGGCGATACAGGCGTGCGGCCCAATGGTCCGCGGGTTTCCGCGCGTACGCGGGTTGCATTGGGCTGCGTTCCGCCCGTTCTCCTGGTCTCGCTAACGCGCTGCGGACCCGCAGGCTTTATGCATTGGAGTACAATCGCGTTTCTCGATACATGCCATCCGGCGCGCACGAGTATTACGAGACGCTCGGTGTTCGGCGAACAGCCTCGACCGACGAAATCCGCAGGGCTCACCGTAAACTCGCCCGCCAGTATCACCCCGATCTCAACCCAGGGGACAAGTTCGCCGAGGAGCGCTTCAAACACGTGCAGGAGGCTTACGACGTCCTGATCGATGCCAGCGCACGCCGCGTGTACGATCAGACCGCTTTCCATTCGGAGACGGGCTTCGCGGGAACTCCTGCCGGTACAACGGGCGACGCCAGCCCGCAACCTGCAGCGGACCTCGGCTCCTTCAAGCCCCGCGAGTGGACGCACGGGGGAGCCACCGGACGTGCGGGCCCGCGCGACTACTACGCTCCGCCCGCCGACGACAAGGTTTCGCAGACCTCCTCAGGTTTGCTGATGTTCCTTTTGGGCTGTGGCTTTGTGGGGGCGAGACTTCTCCCTGCCGTCTCGAGTGCGCAGCCGTTGGCTAGCCTTGGTTGGGCGGGCTTTCGGGTATTCGAGCCGATCGCCATATTATTCGCGACGGGTTTCTTATTTGGCGGTACGCGGGGGAACTTCCTGGCTAGATGCGCGCTCCTAAACGCCGCCGCCTGGTGCTTCTTGATTCTTTACTGTTGGGCAGCACAGATAGTCCAGTGGCCTGAGATAATGCGCATGTTGCCCTGGGTGATGCCGACCCACACGCCGATCATCCTGGGAATGTTCCTCCGCCGCGGCACAACCAACTGAATGCGGATCCTTAGCCTGGGCTCATTCCTGAAAGCGCTTACCGACCCCTCATTGTTTGCGCTGAGAGGCATGGATCATTGCGCTGATGATCCCATCACTGAGACCAGCTTGCTTGAGTTGCAGGATATCGTCCGTATCGAGATGGAACTGGACCGGCGAGACATTGATCTTATCAATGATGACCTGCTCGCTAAGTCCGGCCTCTTTGAGTTTGAGCACATCTGCGTTCGTGAGCGCGGCTCCGGCAGCCGGTTTCTGCGAGCCCCCTTGTGCCGCCGGATCGCTTGCAGCTTCCGGTTTGGCGGACGCACTGGCTGGCGCCGCCGGGAGCTTGGCCAGGGAAGCGGTTACACGAGTCTTGAAAGCGCCCGCATCGTTGTGCGGAGGCCCGGCGCCGACCGTCGTCTGCATTTCGCAACTGTTCCCCTGGGCGTGCAGGACGACCGAGATGGTGCGCGCCCCGGGACCGCCGCCGGCGGTGAACGAAATGGTCATCGCGGTGTTGTCGAGGCCTATGAACCCGTACTTCCCTGAGTTCTTGACGGCATCGTTCACCGCAGACCACAGCGCGCTGCAAGGGACATTAAACACATCCTGGTGCGTGCCGCCGGCGAACGCGGGCACGGCAAGAATCGGCAGCAAAGCTACGATTACGAATCTCTTCACGAAAAGTCCTCCGTGTCGGAATTACTAAATCGAAATTACCAACGGTGACAACATAGCCGGAGGCTTCCGTTTCGCGCATCCGGCGACTGTTAAGTATACCCCAGCCGCCTTCCTTTGATGGCTCGAGTTGGAAACCAGAGGACCGGAACCGGGGCCAGCCACCTGCGTGATTCAATCCTGAAGCACCACTCCCCCGCCTCGCCGGTCTCGCCGCTCGCTTCCCCGCCCTACTTCTTCGGAGTGCGAATCGCCCCGGCGAGATCCGCCGCCATCGTCCTCGCCGCGTGCATGTAGGTTTCGTTGTTGGCGACGCGGTCCAGTATCGGCAGGAACTGCGCGGCGCCCACCACGCGGTGGTCTTCCATCGCCGCTTCCAGCGTTTCCAGCGCGTGCATCACGCCCAGGTGATCATACTTGGCAGCGCGTTCCAGATCGATGCGAAGCTCGGCCGATTCCGCCATCCGCTCGAACCAGTTGAGCAGCGTCTGCGCCGCCACATCCTCGGAGTAATTGAACTTGACTTCGCTCTTGCCGTCGCCGCTCTCATAGCGCATCAGCTTGGTTCCCATGAAAGCGACTTTGGCCGGCGATTCGAGCGGATGACGGAAATAATCCAGCTTCTCCGCCAGCGCGAAAACCGCCGCCGTCTCTTCTTCCGACAGCTTGAACTTCAGCGGCAACTCCTCGTCGGGGGCCTCGCGGTATTCGGCGTCACCGGTCTTCTCGACGCGCACTTCCAGGTACGCCGGGGCGCTCCCCGGAAACGTTCGGGAGAAAAACAGCCGCGCGTCGCCGGCGCCGAAAGCCGTCGCCGTCCAGAGCAGCAGGCAAAGCCCCGCCGCGCCCTTCATATGCGCTCGATCCTGGCCTGCGTGGCCCCGTGAGTGGCGTGGCAAATCGCCACCGCCAGCGCGTCGGCGGCGTCCTCGGATTCGATCGGACGGTCGAGCTTCAGCAATGATTTCACCATCAACTGCACCTGCGCCTTTTCCGCCCGCCCGTACCCCACCACGCTGGTCTTCACTTCCAACGGCGAATACTCCGCCAGCGCCACGCCCGCTTCCGCCAGCACCAGCAGCGCGACCCCGCGCACTTGCGCCAACTTCAGCGCCGTCTGCACGTTGGCCGAGTAAAACACTCCCTCCACAGCCGCCCGATCCGGAGCATGCTCCCGCAACAGCGCACGCAGTTCGTTGGCGATCTTGAGCAGCCGCTTTTCAAACGGCAATTGCGTGTTGGTACAAATCGCCCCGGCGGCCACCATGCGATGCCGCTGCCCGTCGCTGTCGATGATCCCGTAACCGGTGCGCGCCGACCCGCAATCGATGCCCAGCACCCGCACGTCAGTGCTCGAGGGCCTCCATCTCCTTCTCGTCGATATCGAAGTTGGAGTACACGTTCTGCACGTCCTCGTGCTCTTCCAGCGCGTCGTTCAGCCTCAGCATGCCCGCCGCGTTCTTGCCCTCCAGCTTCACCAGGTTCTTCGGAACCATGGCGATCGCGGCCTCCAGGACCGGAACGCCAGCCGCTTCGAGCGCTTTCTGCACCGCTTCGTGCGCTTCCGGGGCCGAGAGAATTTCCCAGCTTTCGCCTTCCTGCCGCAGATCGTCGCCGCCCGCTTCCAGCGCCACGTTCATGAGCTGATCTTCGGTCGCCTTTTCGCCGGCCACGTAGATCTGGCTCTTGCGCTCGAACATCCAGGCGACGCAGCCCTGCTCGCCCATGTTGCCGCCGTTCTTCGAGAAGACATGGCGGAGTTCGCTTACCGTACGGTTGCGGTTGTCCGTGGCCACGTTTACCAGCACCGCCGCGCCGCCCGGCCCGTAGCCTTCAAACATCACTTCGTCGATCTGCCCGCCCTCGATTTCGCCGGTGCCGCGCATGATCGCCTTCTTGATATTGTCCGACGGCATGCTCGCCGCCTTGGCCGCCAGCACAGCGCTGCGCAACCGGGGATTGCCGTCCGGATCGCCGCCGCTGCGCGCGGCGATGGTGATTTCCTTGATGATGCGCGTGAAGGTCTTCCCTCGCTTCGCGTCCGTAGCCGCCTTCTTGTGCTTGATGGTGGCCCATTTGGAATGGCCTGACATGGTGAACCTCGGAGTGACCCTGCCTCACACGGCCGGGAAAGACTGTTTATGATTTCAACTCCCTGAGAATAGCAGAATGGCCCAGCATGCTCAAGGCACGTCGGTTTGAGCGATGGAATCGCAGCCTCTGTTGCGCTATATTGAATCGATTATCGCGGACGAGTCTCGCGTCCGCGCGGCACCGGCCACTTTGGGAGTCGGATTCTCCAACATGCATTCTTCCAGGTGTTTTCGCGCAAGGAATTGGTGGCTCGTGGCGGCGATTCTGGGCGCAGGACTGATCCTGCTCAGTCACGCAATCGCGCAGGATTCGCCGGCGCAGGCGCTCTCGCTGCGCCTCATCGTCGTCAATTCCCAGGACGAGGCGCAGCGGATCCACGATCGGCTCCAGGGCGGCGCGGACTTCGCCGTACTCGCCCGATTGAAGTCGGTCGACCCGACCGTCGAGGATGGCGGCTTCATGGAAAACGTCGACCCCGCCACGCTGCGACAGGAGTTGCGAGACGCGCTGCGCGGCGTTCAGCCCGGACAGTTCTCCGGAGTGATCAAACTGCCGACCGGCTTCGCCATCCTGAAGGTAGTCGCGAAATCCGAGTTGGCCGACATGGAGGCGGCGCAACGTACCCTGCAACAATCCACTCGCGCTGCCACTTCCGTCCGTTACTCGTTCGACCTTTCCGGCCTCCCCCAGGTGGAAAAGGCGTGGGGAGACCTCCTGAAACCGCCCAATTGGAATCAGGACATCCAGACGATGTGCACCACGCGCCTGCAGGCGGTGGCGGGCGCCAAAGAGGCGGCCGAGAAATACCTGGAGGCGCATGGGGGGAAGAACGCGACTTCCTACGAGGCCCTGTCGATGCGCACGTCCCTCGGACAACTGCATGCGTGGAACGGCGAGATGGACCAGGCAATCGAGCAGTGGGAAGCCGTGTATCAGATGGCGCAGGCCTATCTGCCCAACGCCGTATCTTACATCGACGAGCTGCTTGGTATTGGATACCTGCATAGGTCCGAGATAGAGAACGACGCCTTTCGCAAGCCCGGAGACAGATGCCTGTTCCCGCCGCGCACGAGCATCGCCTACACCCAGCCGGCCGACTCGAATAGGGCCATCCAGCATTTTCTGAAGTACCTGGACGAGAAGCCCGACGATATCGAGGTGAAATGGCTGCTGAACATCGCTTACATGACGTTGGGCAAATACCCGGATGGCGTCCCCATGGCATACTTGCTGCCTCCCTCGTTGTTCGCATCGCCTGAGGACATCGGCCGCTTCATTGACCGCGCGCCCGAAGCGGGACTGGACAGTTTTGGGGAAGCGGGCGGCGTGATTGTGGACGACTTCGAAAACAACGGCCTGTTCGATGTGGTTATTTCGTCGCAAGAACAGTGCGCTCCCATGCATTACTTCCACAACAACGGCGACGGAACCTTTTCGGACCGCACCAAGGCGGCCGGCTTGTCCAACCAAATGGGCGGCCTCAACATCATGCAGGCGGACTACAACAATGACGGCTGCATGGACATTCTGGTTTTGCGCGGAGGGTGGCAGATCGGCCAGCGGAAATCCCTCTTGCGCAATAACTGCGACGGCACCTTCACCGACGTAACCCGCGAGGCGGGCCTCGCCGAGCCGGCCACGCCCTCGCAAA
>CAWJLI010000059.1:0-4884 GCA_963843095.1 Bryobacterales bacterium | reverse complement strand
TGCTGGCGGCTTACATGGGAGGCCTGTGCGCGGGCAGCCTGGCGTTGCCGCGGGTGGCGCCGCTGCGGCATCCGCTGCGGATCTACGCGGCGCTGGAACTGGGCATCGCAGCTTTCGCCGCGCTGGCGCTGGCCGGCATCCCACTCGCTGGGCGCATCTACATCGCCGGTGCGGAGCACGGCATGCCGGGCTTTCTGCTGCGCGCGGCCGTTGCGGGGGCGTGTCTGCTGCCGCCCACGGTGCTGATGGGCGCGTCACTGCCGGCGCTGGCGCGCTGGGTGAAATCCACGCCACGCGCGGCGTCGTGGTGGGGCGCGCTCTATGCGGCCAACACCGCCGGCGCCGTGCTGGGATGCCTGTTGGCGGGGTTCTATCTGCTGCGGATATACAATACTGCCGTCGCGACGTGGTTCGCCGTCGCGGTCAATCTGGCGGTTGCGGCGGTCAGCTACGCGCTTTCGAAACGCACGCCGGTTGCGCCCGGAATCGACGCCACACCAGTCGCGCCCGTGCCATCCGGCTTGTTCGCGCGTCACTGGCCTGTGTATGTCACCATCGCGCTTTCGGGCGCCGGCGCGCTGGGCGCCGAAGTGGTGTGGACGCGGCTGGTGGCGATGCTGCTCGGCTCCACGGTCTACGCCTTCTCGATCATCCTGGCGGTTTTTCTGATCGGTCTCGCCATCGGCAGCGGCGTGGGGTCGGCCCTGGTGCGCAGGTCTGCAGCCACAGTCGGCGCTGGGCTGGTGCCAGGTGCTGCTGGCGGCGGGCATCGCCTGGACCGCTTACATGATCGCCGATTCCCTGCCCTACTGGCCGATCGATCCGCTGCTGGCCTCCAGTCCCTGGCTCACCTTTCAGTTGGATATGGCGCGCTGCCTGTGGGCGATTCTGCCGCCGACGCTGCTGTGGGGCGCGAGTTTCCCGCTGGCTTGCGCCGCCGTGGCGGAAGCGGGTGAAGATTCGGGCCGCGTGGTGGGCGGTGTCTACGCCGCCAATACGCTGGGCGCGATCGCCGGTGCGCTGCTGGTGAGCCTGCTGCTGGTGCCCGCCATCGGCACGCAACAGACCGAGCGCGTGTTGCTGGCGATTTCCGCTGCCGCGGCGGTCTTCGCGCTGGCGCCGTGCGTGCGCCGGAGCCGTTCGTTCCCGCTCGCCGCCGCGCTGGCGGTGTCGTTGGTGGCGGCACTCTGGCTGGCTGCGGCCATCGATCCGCTGCCCGGAAAAGTGGTCGCTTATGGCCGCCGCACGGCGGTGAATCTGAAATCCTCGACGCTACTCTACACGGCTGAAGGCATCAATTCCTCGGTCGCCATCACGCGCTGGAACGACGGCGCCATAGAAGTCGACGTCAACGGCCATGTGGAGGCCACCACCGAGCCCTACGACATGAAGCTCCAGCGCATGGTCGGCCACCTGCCGGCGCTGTTGCATCCCGAATCCGCGCTCTGTGCTGGGGATCGGCTTCGGCGCCGGAGTTTCGGCCGGAACTTTCACCCGCTATCCCGAGCATCGCGCAGATCACCGTGTGCGAGATCGAGCCGGTGATTCCGCCCACTTCCACGCGCTACTTCGCCAAGCAGGATTACGATGTACTGCACAACCCGCGCACGCGGATCATTTTCGACGACGCGCGCCACTACGTGCTGACCACGCCGCGACAAGTTCGACATCATCGCGTCCGACCCGCTGGATGTCTTCGTCAAAGGCACCGCCGCGCTCTATTCCAAAGAGTATTTCGATGCCGTAAAGCGCGCACCTGAACCCCGGCGGCTTTTTCTCGCTCTACGTGCCGCTCTATGAGAGCGACGAGCGGACGGTGAGGAGCGAGCTGGCCACCTTTTTCGACGCCTTCCCCAACGGCACCGTCTGGGCCAACACCGTCAATGGGCAGGGCTACGACATGGTTTTCATGGGCCAGGCCGGCCCGCTGCGATCAACCTGGACGAGGTGCGAAGGCGCTTGGAGCGGCCGACTACGCGCCCGTGGTCGAATCGCTCGCGCGAAATCGGCGTCAATTCCGCGGTCGACCTGTTCTCCACCTATGCCGGCCAGAAGTCCGACCTGGGCCCTGGCCGCGGCGCGGAAATCAACCACGACCGCGACCTGCGCCTGCAATACCTGGCCGGCTGGGGCATCAATTCGCTGCTCGAAGACTTCCTCTACCGCCGCATGCTGAGCTTCCGCCAAATGCCGATAGGAATCTTCGCAGGGTCGGCGGAGCGGGTCAGCGCGGTGATGGCGGCGATTCGGGAAGGACGTTAGGACTTAGCCATTCGGATTGTTCTGTTGACCGGCTCCAGCCGTCTCCCAAACTCAGCTTCGAGGTGTCCCCGTTTCTCTCTGTTACTCGTGTTACTTCTCTATTACTCTCCCGTATCTCCCGTTCATTGAGGTTGAAGGGTTCTTGATATTTCAGATCTGAAGATCTGTTTTGTCTTGCTTCAAAGAGGCAGAAAGTGTACTATATTTGCTCAGGATCTCAAACGGGAAATCCTCTTATATTCATTCGCAAGCCGGGTGGACAGATGAGCAACGAGCATGCCGTGTCGCTGGTGTCGGCGTGTCTTCCTGTTCGCGTTGCCTATCCGTCTCGGGGCGTCGGCGATTTATCAGATTACCGACCTCGGGGTATTGCCAGGCGGGTCCGTTTCATCCGCAACCGCCATCAGCTCGAATGGCCTCGTCGCCGGGTATGGCGACGCCACGAGCCTGATTTCCCAGCCCTTTCTGTGGTCTTCGGGCGCGGGACTTTCCGGGTTGAATGTCGGAAGTCCGCTCGCTGAGGCCTTGGGCGTGAACGCCTCCGGAACGGTTGCGGGATACCTGTTGAGCAGCGACCTGTCGACCACCAGTGCGTTCACAACCAACGGCGCCAGCACCGCGCTTATCCCTACGCTCGGCGGCGCGAATAACGTAGCCACGGCTATTAACGACAGCGGCACGGTGGTGGGCTACTCGGATACGGCCGACGGTTCGCAGATTGCATTCAGTTACGACGGTTCCACGCTGAGTTCGCTGGGCCTTTTACCCGGCGGAACGACGAGCGCAGCGTATGCCATCAATGCATCCGGCGTGATCGCCGGCCAGGCGGATGCCTCCGATGGATCGTTCCACGCCGTCGTTCCAGCGGGGGAACGTGGACCGACCTGGGCATCCCCACCGGGTACGCATCGAGCGACGCAACGGCGATAGCCAACTCCGGCTATGTGGCGGGAACCCTGACGGATGGGCTCGGAGCGAGCATGGGATTTCTGTGGACGCCCTCCGATCCCACCGACATGACTCTGCTGGGCGCCTTGACGGTGGGAGGAGACAGCCAAGCCTATGGGGTAAACTCGAGCGGCCTCGTCGTCGGCACTTCCGATGGAGTCGCTTTCCTGTTCGATAGCACCGGGATTCAGGACCTGAACACGCTGCTCGACCCCGCGTCTACGGGCTGGGAACTCGAAAGCGCGACCGCCATTAACGACCTAGGCCAGATAGCCGGCACGGGCTATTACGGCGGGGCCATGCATGGGTTCTTGCTGGACCCCGAGACATCCACCGCCCCGGAGCCTGCCGGCGCGACGCTGGCGAGCGTCGGCCTTCTGCTTGCGGCGTGTTGGCGCCGCCGTTCCCGAAAGGAGAGAGCATGACCGACCGAACCTTCACCCGCCGCACGATTCTTAAGGTGCCCGCCGCCGCGGCCGCCGTCGGGGCGCTGCGCACGCTGAGCGGGGCGACGCCGTACTCCATGCCCGGTCTGTATCCCGCTCGCGTGGTGGGCGTGACACACTCCGGCGCAAGCGTCGACATGGTCTACCAGACCGCGCCGATCCAGAACATGATCCGGCAGGGCATGCAGACGCTCACCGGCACGTCCAATTACATTACCGCGTGGCGCAAACTGTTTCAGCCGGGCGACGTGGTGGCCATCAAGGTCAATCCCAACGGCAGTCCGCTGGTGATCTCTTCGCAGGCCTGCCTGATGGAGATTCTCAACGGCCTCCTGCTGGCCGGCGTGGCGCCCATTAACATCGTCGTCTGCGAACGCTATCAGGACATTCTGGCGCGAGTTACGGGCTGGCTGCCCTCCTGGGTGCGCACGGCATACGCATCGCCGGGGTCCTATCTGGACGACCAAACTGGAATCCAGGGTTACGATCCCAATTACTATGTGGACCTGCCGCAGTATCTATTGCCCGGGCAGGATCCAACCAATCCAACCGATACGCGTTCCCATCCCGCACTGTTTGTTACTCGACAGGTAACTAAGATTATCAGCCTGGCGGTGCTGAAGGACCATCAGGCCGCGGGTGTAACGCTGAATCTCAAGAACCTGTCCGGGGGTCTGTTCAATAACTGGAACCGCTTTCATCCTGACGTGAATACGAACTACCTGGTAGATGGTATTCCCGCTCTGGTTTCCCTGCCCGTGGTTCGGAACAAGGTGACGCTGGGGATCATCGACGGCGTGCACGGCTGTTACGATGGCGGCCCGATGGGTTGGTCCGACGTTTGGGAGCATAACACGATGTACTTCGCGACGGACGTGGTGGCCGCGGACCGGGTGGGCTGGGTGGCCATAGACGCCGAGCGCGCTATCCAGGGTCTTCCGCCCGAGCAGACCGCTCCCCCGGACGGTTCCGATACGTGGGTACAGCGCCAGCCACAGCACATCACGGCCGCGGGCCAAATGGGGCTCGGAGAGTGGCGGGACGATTACATCAATTATCAACAGGTTACCCTGGCCTGACGCAGTCAGTACCTGGGAGACGCCCTCAGCTATACCGCCATCTATAGTCTGCTCGGCATGCCTGCAGGAGTAATCTCGTTCAGCCTTCCCCGCCCTACTTCTGCGGACTACGAATCGCCCCGGCGAGATCCGCCGCCAGCGTCCTCGCG
>CAWJLI010000058.1:0-16372 GCA_963843095.1 Bryobacterales bacterium | reverse complement strand
TGTTTTGCTGCCTTTTCAACCAGTTGCGTATTGCTAGGTTCTGGATGCCGTCCAGCAGGTCGATCTCGACCGGCTCCTCGCCCAAGTTCACCAAGGTCGCGCTCCGCACGAACCCGAAACGGTCGCTGGTCATCCAGGCGCAGGAAAAAGACAATCCGAGGTCGTGGTTGACCTCCTCGAAGACGATCTTATTGCTGTAGACACTCTTCGCCAGGCTGCGCGTGATGCGATACAGACCCGCATACCGCTGCGAGAACGGCTCCCACATCTCGACACGCCCCGCACGCCCGGCCTGTGTCACCAGCAGAATAGTCTTGCCGCCGGTCTGGTCCTGGCTGTCATGGATGCGATCGTCGGTGTAATAAGGGAACAGCGCGTGGTCGGGATCCCTGCGGCCGGCGGTCAGCGCGCCGGTGCTGGAGACGAACATCCAATGATCCGAGTCGCTGACCAGGCTCATCAGGAAGGGCGCCATCGCATCGTAGTTGACGATGCGGTAGAAACGCTCGTCGGCAATCTCGACAGCCCCGCCCTCCACTTTGCGCGTGCCGCATTGGAGCGGCGCTTCGCCGACGAAAGCCGTACTCACGGCTTCTCCTTGGCTGCTGGAGCGGGCGGCAAATCGTAACTCGGCGAGGTCGGTCCGGTGGGCATCAGGTCCGGGTACAGCGCCTGCATCGCCAGTTTGGCTTTGCGGCCCTCGGAGAAGAGGCCCCAGTGGCCCTCCGTCCCGCTTCCCTTCCATGGCTCGTCAAACGCCTCGAACCAGAAGAGCGTCACGTCGTTGGCTTTCGCCCAGGCGGTCAGCTCTTCGTAATAGCGCTTCTGCTTCTTTTCATCGCCGGCCCGCGGGGCGTTTTGGTTGCCAATCGCGTAGGAAGCCCAGCCCGCCTCGCCGAGAACGATGGTTTTCCCCGGATGCGCCTTGCGCACAGCCTCGTAGTTCTTGATGGTCGAAGGCATCGCAGTGTCGATGTCCTCGTGGCCCCACATGGGATAGGTGTGCATGACGATGAAATCCACGACGCTGGCAAGCTTCGCTTCCGGTTTCTGCCAGTAGAGATAGTCGTCGGCGACCGTGACCGGGCAGCTCACCGCCTTCTTGACCTGCGCCACGTACTCGAGCGCCTTCTCCTCGGTGAGCTTGTGGTCGGACCAGGTGACCAGAATCTCGTTACCGACGGCGACCGCCAGCACGATGTCTTTATACTCGTTGGCCAGGCGAATTCCAGTCGCCGTCTGCTGCGCGCTCTCGGCTTCGTGGCCCGGCCTGCCGTCCAGCCAGACCCCAAGCAGCACCTTGAGCCCGATCTTCTCGCGCCGGATCACTTCCAGTACGTCCTCGGAGTGCTGATCGCCACCGTAGAGACGGATCAGCGTCCAGTTTCGCTTCAGGATCTTGAGGTCTTCGAGGATCTGCGCCTGTGTCGGGAAGCGGTTCAGTTGCGGGTTCTGGCCGGCGCGATAACCCGAGTAATCGATGCCGTTGCCTTGCCACTTCTGCACCGTCAGATCCGCCGCCAGCGCCGAAGACGCCAGAGCGAATAGACAAAGTAGTGCGGTCTTCATGCTTCGACCTCTCCCCGCCTTGCCTTCAGCTCCCCTTCGATCTTCACCATCAGCGGATCGTCGAGCGGATAGAGCATCATGGTGGCAGCCGCCAATACCATCAGCACGCACGGAATCCAGCTCATCGAGAGGATGATCCCGTGTATCGAGCGGCCGGTCTGCTCCACGTTAGCCACGTACCCGAAATAGGCGAGGATGAGGCCGAACATCCACGCGCCGATCGCTACCCCGATCTTGGTGCTGAAGATCGCCGAGGCAAAGACCAGTCCCGTGGTGCGGCGGCCGGTGCGCCATTCGGCGTGGTCGGCCGTATCCGCGAACATGGCGAAGACCAGCGGCGAGTTGAACCCGATCACGAAGCTGGAAACGATTTGCAGCGCGAAGATCAGCCAAAGATCCGAAGGCCCCGCCAGACAGAAGCCCGCGATGATCAGCCCTCCAACGCCGATCGCGATCATGAACAGCGGCTTTTTGCCGAACCATTTCGCCAGGCGCGACGTGATGGAGACAGCGACCAGAAATGCCAGGCCGTTCGACACCAGAAACGCCCCCAGCAAATCCTGGCGCTTCAAGAAGTACTTGAAATAGTAAACCGAGGCCGAACCTTTGATCACGAACGCCGCCAGCACCATCAGCAGAACGCCCACCAGCACCAGCCAGGGCCGGCTGCCGAAGAGATCGCCCAGATCGCGCTTGATGTCGGAATGCTGCTGCGGCGGCGGGGCGACGCGCTCGCGGGTGTTGGCGAAGCAGAGCACCAGCAGCGTTACGGCGAGAACGCCGTACAGCACCATGGTGAGCTGCCAGCCGCGCGCATCGTTGCCGTTGCCAAAGAACTTGACCAGCCGCAAGGTGAAAAACTGTACGAACACTCCGGCGGTAAAGGCGCCAATGAAACGAATCGAGGAGATGGAGGTGCGTTCCTGCGAGTTCGGCGTCATCACGCCCATCAGCGCGGTGTAGGGAATGTTCACCGCCGTGTAAAGGAACATCAGCATCGAGTAAGTAATGTATGCATAGACCAGCTTGGCGCCGCTGCCAAGATGGGGGGTGGTGAAGGTCAGTACGCCGGCTACGGCCAGCGGGAGGGCGAACCACAACACGTAGGGCCGGAAGTGGCCCCAGCGCGTCTTGGTCCGGTCGGCGATAGCGCCCATCGTCGGATCCGCCACCGCATCGGCGATGCGCGTGACCAGCAGCATGGTGCCGACGGCCGCGGCGGAAATGCCGAAGACGTCGGTGTAGAAAGATCATCAGGAAGAACTCGAAGGTCTTCCAATAAAAATTCGAAGCCGCATCTCCAAAGGAGTATGCGATCTTCTCCTTGAGGGAAATACGGTCTGCCAAGGGAACCGTCGTTGTCGCTGTGCTCACATCCAACCTCCCCGTCCGGCACGCGTCTGCGTGCTCGGCGCCCTGAAGATGCGCCAACAAGAGTCTAACGCCATTACAAGGACCTGAATCGATCCGCAGTGGGCGGTCCCGCTGCCGGAAGTCGTTTCGGCCAGAATCGATCCAGAAACAGAGACTAAGTGCTTTGTTTCCGTCAAAAAACGGTTGGATTCTAACCGAAATCGGCGGTGCGCCTTATCTCATTTTGGAAGGCAACGCGATTGTCCGGCCGGCAACCATGAATTCGCCCCATCCGAGATGATGCATCGTCCGCGGACGCTTCACGGCCGGGTCGATCCACGCCTGGACTACCTCAAGCACAAAAAAGCAGTACTTGTTCACCATCCTCGTATCGGCCACCTTGCATTCGAGATTCGCATAGCATTCGTCGATGAGCGGTGCTTTCACTCGCCGGGCGGCCACTGGCGTGAGATGAAACGCCGCGAACTTATCGGTGTCTGCCCCCGACGTATTCCCGCAGCCGACGACCTTCGCCGCCAGCTTCACGGTCGGGATGTTGATCACGCATTCCTTGGTCGCTTTCAAAATGCCGAACGTGTAATTCCGGTTGCTGACCACGCAACCCACCAACGGCGGCTCGAACTCCATCATGGTGTGCCACGAGAGGGTCATGATGTTCGGCCGTCCCTTGCGCGCAGTCGTCAGCAATACGACCGGCCCCGGCTCGATCAATCCGTAAACCTTCGATAGGGAAAGAACTCTCTTGGCCATCTCGCACCTCGCCCCAGTCTCGATCATAATCGGAGCCGCGACCATAGGGAGCGGTCGCCTGCGATTGACCTAAAGGGCCGCAGGACCGATGCGACATGCAACCCGCGATGAATACCTGCTACGTTGAGCAAAGATGGCCACGACGCCAATGACAAAACTTTTCGACGCTCTTCCCCGCCTGTCCAGGCTTACCATCGCCGCCCTGGCGCTGACGCTCGCTGCGGCGCCCGTCCTGGCCCAATTTGGACGTCCGCCGCAGAAGCCCGCCGGCCCCTGGATGGACAAGACTCTTTCACCCGATCAGCGCGCCGACCTGCTGGTGAAGGAGCTGACGCTCGACGAAAAGATCTCGCTGCTGCATGGCAATGGCTGGGAGGAACTGATGGGCGGTCCCGACAAGCTGCCGCCAAGAGCGCTCGGCAATGCCGGATTCATTCCGGGCATTCCCCGCCTCGGCATCCCCGACATGCAGATGGCGGACGCCACGGTCGGCGTCACTCACTCGTCTGTGTTCGGCCGCTATTCCACTCCGCTGCCTTCGACCATTGCGGAGACTTCGAGCTGGGATGTCGAACTGGCTCGCGAATATGGCTCTCTGATTGGCCGCGAACTGCGCGATCAGGGCTACACCATGACGCTGGGCGGCGGCATCGATCTCACCCGCGAGCCGCGCAATGGCCGCAACTTCGAGTACCACGGCGAAGATCCGATTCTCGCCGGCACGATGGCGGGCGTCGAGATGAAGGCGCTCCAGGAGCAGCACATCGTCGGCGACCTGAAACATTACGCCATGAACGATCAGGAGAGCGGCCGCTCTTACGTCAACGTGAAGGTGGGCAAGCGGGCCATGCGCGAAAGCGATCTGCTCGGTTTTGAGATCGCCGTGAAGTTGTCCAACGCGGGCGCGGTGATGTGCTCCTACAACCTGGTGAACGGCGATTACGCCTGCGAGAACAACTATCTGCTGAACGAAGTTTTGAAAAAGGACTTCGGCTTCCAGGGCTTCGTCATCTCCGACTGGAGCGCCACGCATAGCACCGCCAAGGCCGCCAACGCCGGCCTGGACATGCAGATGCCGGAATCCAATTACTTCGGCGCCGCTCTCAAAAAAGCGGTCGAGAGCGGCGAGGTTCCCACTGTCCCGCCTCGACAACATGGTGCACCGGGTGCTGCGCAGCGAGTTTGCGGTGGGGCTGTACGATAACCCGCCGGATCGCCGCGTGCCGGATGTGTTTCACGGCCTCGAAGTGGCCGAGCGCGTCGCCGAACAGAGCATCGTGCTGCTGAAGAACGCGAACGGCCAGTTGCCTTTGGCCGCATCCAGCATCCATTCGATCGCCGTCATCGGATCGCACGCCGACGCCGGCGTGCTCTCGGGCGGAGGCTCCGGGCAGGTCGATCCCATCGGCGGGAATGCGGTCCCCTGCGGCGGGCGCTTACGGGCAAGTCTGGCACCGCTCGTCACCGTTGAAAGCGATTCGCGCCGATGGCGCCGGGCGCCAAGGTCGACTACGATCCGGGCACGAACGCGAACGCGGCCGCAACTCTCGCCAAGGCATCGGATGTGGCCATCGTGTTCGTCAATCAGCCGACCGGCGAAGGCGACGACGTCCGCAGCCTGTCGCTTCCCGGCAAGCAGGATGCATTGGTCAGCGCCGTCGCCGCCGCCAATCCGCACACCATCGTGGTGATCGAGTCCGGCGGCGCAGTCACCATGCCGTGGATCGACCACGTTAATGCAGTGCTGGAAGCCTGGTATCCCGGCACGCGCGGCGCGGAGGCCATCGCGAAGATCCTTTTCGGCAACGTGAACCCGTCGGCCAAATTGCCCGTCACCTTCGCAAGAACGGAAGCGGACCTGCCGCACCCGACCGGCACGTATCAGCCTCCGCCGCGCAAGGGCGACATGCAACCGATGTTCCCCGGCGCTCCCTGGATGGTCAACACGAGGCAGTTCGATATCGAATACGACGAAGGACTGCTGGTCGGATACAAGTGGTATGACGCCAAAGACAAACAGCCGCTCTTTCCGTTCGGCTATGGACTGTCCTACACCACTTACGGCTACGAGCCGAAGTTTCCTGTCTGGCTCGTCCACCCCTTACAGTTTCAGTCCCTCAAACGCGAAGGCGGCGCCGCTGGAGATAACCTTCGACGTAAAGAACACCGGCAAACGAGCCGGAGCCGAGATTGCCGAGGTGTACGCTACACTTCCGCAAGCCGCCGGTGAACCCTTCAAGCGCCTCGTCGCATTCAAGAAGATCGCACTCGAACCCGGCGAATCCAAATTGGTGACGCTCGATCTCGACCCGCACTATCTGTCCATCTTCAATGAGGACAAGAACGGGTGGGAACTCGTGGCCGGCGAATACGCCGTGGAAGTGGGCGGTTCCTCGCGCGACCTGCCGCTCCGCGGCACATTCCGCATCGAACACTAAACGTTTTTCAAGGGCGCGGGCAGTCCTGCCTGCCGTGTCGAGATTCGTCTCGACATATCTTTAGGGTGATGCCCAACACTCGTCGCCAAGAAGCGTCGCCACGAGTGGCGACGCTGCAGGCATGACTGCCCGCACCACGACGCGGCCGGCATCTCGCGGGCATGGGGGCCCCCGAAGTCACCATGCGCGTGTGGATAAGAGGCGGCGGGAGGGTGGCACTGGAGCTCGCCTGAGGGCGTCAGATACGCTGAGCTTATGAACCGCGCTGAGATGTACCGCCGGCTGCGAGCGCATGCCGGCGCCTGGGACATGATCGTGGTGGGCGGCGGCGCCACCGGCGCGGGCGTGGCCATCGATGGCGCCTCGCGCGGCTACGACGTGCTCCTGCTGGAGCAGAACGACTTCGGCAAAGGCACTTCCAGCCGCAGCACCAAGCTGGTTCACGGCGGCGTCCGCTACCTGGAACAGGGCAACGTGTCGCTGGTGATGGAGGCGCTCAAGGAGCGCGGCCTGCTGCTGCAGAACGCCCCCCACCTGGTTCGCAACCTGGGCTTCGTGGTGCCGAACTACGACTGGTGGGAAGCCCCGTTTTACGGCATCGGCCTCAAGCTCTACAACTTGCTGGCGGGCAAGTACGGCTTCGGAGAGTCGCGGATCCTTTCCCGCGAAGAGACCCTGGAACGCCTGCCCACCCTCAACACCGACGGTCTGCGCGGCGGCGTGATCTACTTCGACGGCCAGTTCGACGACTCCCGCCTGCTCGTCAATCTGGTCGCCACCGCCAGCGAGCAGGGCGCCGTGCTGCTGAACTATGCGCAGGTCACCGGCCTCACCAAGGATGGCGACGGCTTCGTCAACGGCGTCATGGTGCGCGACACGGAAAGCGGCGAGGAGTTTGCCGCCGCGGCCAAAGTGGTGATCAACGCCACCGGGCCGTTCACGCGACGATCTGCGCCGCATGGCCGAACCCTCGCGGCTGAGGCCGATGATCGCTCCCAGCCAGGGCATCCACCTGGTGTTCGACGGCTCGTTTCTGCCGGGCGACAGCGCCATCATGGTCCCGCACACCAGCGACGGGCGCGTGATGTTCGCCATCCCCTGGCACGGCCACACGCTGGTCGGCACCACCGACACGCCCATCGCCGAGCCCACGCTGGAGCCGGTGGCGCAGGAGCGGGAAATCGAGTTTGTGCTCGGGACCGCTTCGCTGTACCTCGCCAAGAAGCCGACGCGCGCCGACGTGACCAGCGTCTTCGCCGGCATCCGCCCGCTGGTGCGCGCCGGAGATTCCGGCAACACCGCGGCGCTTTCCCGCGACCACACCATTCGCATCGAAAACTCCGGCATGGTCACCATCTGCGGCGGCAAGTGGACCACCTATCGCCACATGGCGGAAGACTGCGTCAACCAGGCCGCCATTCTGGCGCGCCTGGAGGAACGGCCCTGCGTGACCGCTCACCTCAACATTCACGGATTCCACTCCAGCGCCGCGCGGTTCGGCCGGCTCGCCGTTTATGGCTCCGATGCTCCCGCCATGCAGAAGCTGATGGAGACCGACCCGTCGCTTGCCGAGCCGCTGGATGAGCGCCTTGCCCTACGCGGCCGCCGAAGTGGTTTGGGCGGCGCGCGAGGAAATGGCGCGCACCGTGGAAGACGTTCTGGCGCGCCGCACCCGCGCCCTGTTCCTGAATGCCCGCGCCGCGATCCGCGATGGCCCCGCGAGTGGCCGCGCTGATGGCGCGCGAGTTGGGATAGGACGCCGCCTGGGAAAGCAGCCAGGTGCAGTCATTCCGCGAGACGGCTCGCGGATTTCTGCCAGCAGTAGCTTAGGTATGGTTCCGTAGCAACCGCTCCCTTTGGTCGGTTCGGATGCGTTCAGAGCCGCGACCGAAGGGATTGGTTGCTGGTGATTCAATTGGCTACTTCCTGACAGGCCCCGAGCGGAATGACTCGAGCCACGCTGACTTAGCATATAATTACGCTTGAGTACTTAGGGGGGTTGCCATGCCTGATGCGATTTCACGCCGTGAAATGCTGGCCAGCCTGGGCGCGTCCGGTCTGTTCGTTTCAAAAGCGTCCGCATCGACAACGCAAGCGCCCGTCGCGCCGGTGGCCGTCGCGCGCTGCAGGACATATCAACCCGCGGAACTAGTGCCGACTCTCGATGGCATGTTCGACAAGTTGGGAGGCCTGGGACGCCTGGTCCAAGGCAAGACCGTCGCCATTAAACTGAACTTCAACGGCGGCCCGACTGTCCGGCTGGGACATCTGCCGCTGGGAGACACTCACTGGCCCCACCCGAACCTGCTCGCCGCCACCATGCACCTGATGGCGCGTGCCGGCGTGTACCGGGTCCGCCTGGTAGAGGGCGCAGCGGCGCCGCGGACGGATCCGTTCGAAGAACATATGCTGGACGCCAACTGGGATCCCCGGCAGTTTCTCAGCGCAGCGCCCCGGGTGGAGTTCGAGAACACCAACTATACCAACGCCGCCAGGAAGTTCACGCGAATCAGCGTGCCGCACGGCGGGCTGCTGTTTCCCGCCTACGAGGTGAACCACTCCTACGCGGATTGCGACGTCTTCATCAGCATCGCCAAGTACAAGGACCATCCCACCACCGGCGTCAGCACGGTGATGAAGAACCTGTTCGGCCTGACTCCGCTGACTGCCTACGGCAACGGCGCCGGCAAGTGGGAAGACAACGACCTGGTCTATGGCAACGATCGCATCCAGATCCTGCACCGCGGAGCGCGCCAACCTGCCATGGGAGCGCTGCCCGAAATCGATCCTTCCTCGCCACGCAACGATGGCTACCGCGTGCCCCGCATTATCGCCGATCTGACCGCTGCCCGGCCGGTTCACCTGGCGATTATCGACGGCGTCAAGACCATGGCCGGCGGCCAGACGCCCGCCCCTTGGTGCACGCCCGTCGAGCCGGGTGTCCTGATGGCCGGAACCAACGTGGTGAACACAGCGGCAGTGGCCGTTGCCGCCATGAACTACGATCCGCGGGCGCCGAAGGGGACGGTCCCCTTCGAACGTTGCGACAACAAGCTGCTGCTGGCCGAACAACTCGGCGTAGGTTCGGCCGACCCGAGCCGGATCGAGGTGATCGGCGCGTCCATTCAGGAAGTGATGTTCGATTTTCGCGCGCTTCGCGAAAAGCAGCGGGCCCTGCGCCCGAATCGCCCCTACGGAGGCCGGACAGGAGCCCAGAGCTAAAGACCGGTAATGCCCACATCTGCGAGTTGGATTCCTCTGCGCTGGCCGTCCGCCTGGGTCGACCCCGCGCTTCTGGGGTTGCTGGAAGGGACCCCATTCAACTGCCTGGCGATGGAATGGAATGCCGCGCTGGCTCCCGTCGCCGCCAAAGCGCGCGCGGCGGGTTTCTCCCTGGTGGCTATGGGGAACGAAGCGGC
The DNA here is from genome assembly GCA_963843095.1 of Bryobacterales bacterium. Lineage (GTDB taxonomy): Bacteria > Acidobacteriota > Terriglobia > Bryobacterales > Bryobacteraceae > Bog-375. Next base: position 6,822 of record CAWJLI010000058.1, on the reverse strand, counting down.
GCGCTCGGCGGGCGCTGGCGCCGGCCTGGCATTGCCGCCGGAGTCCTTGCTCCTGGCTGCGGATTCCGTCTGGCCGGGGATCGCCAGCGTGTCGGACGGAGGTGAACCGTCCGGTCCCACGGCCAATCCATGGATCGATTCCAACGGCTGGCTTTTGCGACTGGCCAAGGTACGAATGCCCGAGAAGACCGTCTGGCTGATGTTCTCGCCGCCCGGCGCGCCGCAGGTGGTGCTGCTCGAATCCTATTTGCGCGCCATCGCCGATACCGGTACATGGGGCGGAAGGTGGGTGGTCTCGCTGGACGCCGGCCTGCTAGGCGGCATGGCGCGGGGCGATGCGAAGGCGCTCGAATCCTGGAAAGCGATTGCCGCGGCCGTCGGATTCTTCGAGCAGCGCCGCGCGTGGAACGCCCTGGAACCGCTGGGCGTGGTTGGGGTGGTTTCCGATTTCACCGGGCCCAATGAATCCGCAGGCGAGGAGATCCTGAACCTGCTGGGCCGCCGCAGCCTGGCGTACCGCATCCTCGAGGCGTCCGCGGCCGCAACCGCCTCCCTGGACGGTTTCAAAGCGTTGATCTACGTGGACGAGGGCGCTCCCGCGCCGCCGTTACGCCGCAGGCTGTTGGCCTTCGCGAATCAGGGCGGACTGCTGGTGGTGGGTGCGGGATGGAACCGGCCGGAGGGCAATCCCATCGGCGTGGATCACCCGCGAATGGATGTTCGGCGCCTGGGCAACGGCCGGCTCGCCGTCTCGAAGGCCAGTCCACCGGACCCGTTCATGATCGCGCGCGACGTTCACATGCTGCTCGGCCGGACGTATGACGTGGCGCGTTTTTTCAACCTTTCGGCGTTTCTTTCGCACTGCACCGCTTCTACAGACCGGACCCGGGAGCTGGTGCAGATCGTCAGTTTCGCCATCCGGTTCCCCAACGACCTGGCCACCGCCTGGGTTCCCGGGAAATACGCTTCGGCGCGCCTGTGGAGTCTGGGCTCGACAAGCCCCTCACCGATCGAAATGGTCCCCGAAAATGGCGGCACCAGCCTTCTTCTGCCGCCCGTGCCGGTGTATGCCGGCATCGAACTGTTCGGCAGAAAATCATAGCCACGAATGAACACGGGTGGACACCGATAGAAATCAAAGAGTCTCATCTTGGCTACGGTCAGATCTGAAATCTATGGGAAGAAAATGAAACGCGTGCCCGGCCGCCCCAAAGACGGTGTCTACCGTGTATCCTTGTGGGTTGGCGAAGCTCGAAGGTATTTTCACGCCGCTGCTGGTTCCGCTGGACGCCTCGGGCCAGATCAACGAACTGGAACTGCGCCGTTTTGTTTCCTGGCTGATTGAGCGAGGCGTCCACGGGCTTTACCCGAATGGTTCGACGGGCGAGTTCACCCGCTTCACGCCAGACGAGCGGCGGAGGATAGTCGAATTGGTGACGGACGAAGCGGGCGGCCGCGTTCCCATTCTCGCCGGCGCCGCCGAGGCCAACGTTAAAGAGACGCTGGCCGCATGTGAGGTGTACGCCGGATTGGGGGCACGCGCCGTCGCCATCGTGGCCCCGTTCTATTACAAGCTGACTCCGGAATCGGTCTACGCCTACTTCGCCGAAATCGCGCGGCACTCGCCCATCGATCTGACGCTGTACAACATTCCGATGTTCGCCAGCCCCATCGATGTGCCCACCATCCGCCGGCTGGCGGCCGAATTCCCCCGTGTCATCGGCATCAAGGACTCTTCGGGAGACCTGGCCTTCATGATGCGGATGATCGCCGCGGTGCGGCCGCAGCGTCCCGATTTTGCGTTCCTCACCGGGTGGGAGGCCGTGCTGGTCCCTATGCTGGCGATCGGATGCGACGGAGGCACCCACGCCTCCAGTAACGCGGTGCCGGAAGTAACCCGCCGCATGTACGACCTGGCGCGGGCCGGCAATTTCGACGAGGCGATGAAATGGCAGTACCGCATCCTGGAACTGTTCGACGCGATGCTCAACCCGTTCGAGTTTCCCGACGGGTTCCGCGCCGCGGCCGAACTGCGCGGCTTTCGTTTCGGCCACTCGCGGCAGCCGCAAACCAGCGCCCAGCGCTCCGACCGCGTTGCCCTCACTTCGGTTCTCGAGTGCATTCTGGCCGATTTCGAGCTGGTGGATCGCCCGGCGTCCGGGTGCGCGCCGCGCATCCAGGAAATTGGCGCCGACAAGCTGGAACAGGTGGTGTTCGAAGTCATGCGTGAGCTGGAAAAGCGGGGTGTCGTCTGACAGAAGCCCTGGCCTTAATCGAGATCGGCGGCTGGTCGCCCGCGATGGTAGTGCTCGACGCCATGGAGAAATGCGCCGGTGTGCGGGTGATCGAGACCGAACTCAACGACAGTCCGGGCGTCTGCATGAAGCTGTGTGGGCGGCTTGGGGACATCGAGTCCGCCGCCCGTGCCGCCCAGGAAGCGGCCCGGTCCATGCAGACTCCGGTCCTGGCACACGTAATTCCCGGCCCGTCGGAGCTTTCGCCCGCCGCCTACCTGGCCCAACCGGATTTCAGTCCGCTGATCGAACAGGCCACAGTCCAATGGCCGGAGAACAACATGAAAGATCAACCCAGCTTTGCCGTGGGACTCATCGAAACCCAGGGTTTCACCGCCGTCTTCGAGGCCATCGACACGGCGCTGAAAACCGCCGCCGTAGAGGTGCTGGCCCGGGAAAAACTGGGCGGCGGATACATCACGGTATTGATCAAGGGCGATGTCGCGGCGGTGCAAGCGGCGGTGGATGCCGGCAAGGCGAAGGTGGAAGGCCTCGGCCGCCTGATCGCGGCGCACGTGATCCCCAGCCCCAGCAAAGGCGTGCTGTCGCTCTTACCGAAATAGTGTTTCAATTCCTGGCGGTTGGCGGCAAGCTAAAGCATGCCCCGCCCGAAGAGGAGGACGAACAATGTCTGATCGAAAGCAGTCCCGGCGGCAATTCTTTGGAGCTACCGCGGGCGCTACCGCCGCGGTGGCCTCGGCGCTCGCCGATCCACCACACGCCGCTGCTCAGTCGGCCGGAGTCAAGCCGGGAGATCTTCCCGACCTGACGATCAAGGAGGTGAAAGTCTATGTGGCGGACATTTCCGGCTTTCGCCGCCTGAACTCCAGCGAGACCGGCGAGATCCTCTCGGTGGTGACCAATAGCGGTCATGAGGGAAACTACACGATCGGGAACCGCGGGCTGACGCCGAACTGGCTGGAATGGGCCAAACCCGTTCTGCTGGGCAAGAACATCATCGATCTGTTGCCGACGATCACGGCCACTACGGGCACCAAGGAAACGTTCGGGTTCAGCGGGAGCCGTAGTGCCGGAGGCCGCGGTCCAGGCGCGCCTGCCGGCGGCGGTGCCCGCGCGGCGGGTGCCCCCGGCGCAATGGCTCCCGTCAATCGCGGCGGCACCTGGCCCAACTATTACACTGCCGCGGCTGAAATCTGCATGTGGGACATCCTGGGCAAGGCCGTCAACCGCCCCATCTACAAAATCCTGGGTGGCACGAAAGACAAGGTGGCGGCTTATGCCAGCTCCCAACATCTTCCCAATGTCGAGGACTATGTCGCCGATGCGCTCAGCGCCAAAGAGCAGGGTTATAAGGGATACAAGATCCACCCCGGCGGCGGGCAGCATAGAACCGGACCGGCGATTCCGGCGTACATCGGCCACATCGAGGAGATCCGGAACATCCGCAAGGCGGTAGGCGACGATTTCGTTCTGGCGCACGATCCGGTGCAGCGCTATAACCTCTTCGAGGCCCTAAAGGTGGGCCGCGTGCTCGATGAACTCGATTACCTGTGGTTCGAGGATCCCATCCCCAGCACCGATATCGAGGGCCTGGTGGAGCTGAACCGCGTTCTCGATCTTCCGCTCCACGTCGGCGAATTTCTTTTTTCGATCTCCGATTTCGCCGAGTACATCCGCCGCGGCGCGCTTGACGTGGCGCGGCTCATCGCCGACAACGTGGGCGGTATCAGCGGCTCGATGCGGGTTGGCATGCTGGCCGATGCATTCAACCTGGAATGCACGCCGCACAACTGGGGCAATCCCACCGATCTGGCCGTGCATTTCCACCTTGAGCTGGCGATGCCCAACGCATACTGGTTCGAAATGCCGCATCCCGTCACCGCGGCAGATCGGCCCTACCAGCCGAAATTCCGCATCGATCCAGACGGCTACGTGCTCGCGCCAACGGAGCCGGGGCTTGGGTACCCGATTGATCGCGATGCGCTCGACAAGATTCTGAAGAGGATCGACCGATAACGGCGGGAAGGAGAAGAATCGATGGAGAATCATTCGCAAGCTCGCGGCCGGCGGGAATTCCTGTGGACCCTGGGCGGCGGCGCGCTGGGTCTGGCACTAGCCGGCAGGGGTTTCTCTGCCGGGACGAAACCATTGCGCGGCGTCTTTCCCATCGGCCAGACGCCCGTCGACGAATCGGACAAGCTGGATCTGGAATGCCTCCAGAACCAGGTCAAATTCTGCAACCGTTTCAAGGTCCACGGCTTCGCCTGGCCGCAGATCGCCAGCGGCTGGGCCAGCCTCTCGGAAAAGGAGAGGATGGATGGAGCCGAAGCCATCCTGGCCGCCGGCAAAGGCGGCGCGACGGCGCTCGTGATCGGCGTGCAGAATAAGGAAGGCAACGCCGACAAGTCCATCGCGTATGCGAGGCACGCCGCGAAGAACGGCGCCGACGCCATCATCTCGCTGCCGCCCGAGAAGGCCGAGGACAAGGCGATGATCGAATACTACAAGACCATCGGCCAGGCCACGGACTTGCCGCTGATCGTGCAGAGCCAGGGCGATATGAGCGTGGACCTGATCGTCGAATTAGCCAAGCAGGTTCCCACCATGCGCTGCGTCAAGGATGAGGCCGGCAACCCGCTGGCCCGCATCGCGCAGATCCGTCAGCGCACCAATGACAAACTGGCGGTGTTTTCAGGCAATGGCGTACGAACCATGATCGACGAGATGCGGCTGGGCTTTTCGGGTCATTGCCCCACCACCGTGCTCTCCGACTTCTACGCCGCCACGTTCGATCTCTGGCACGCCGGCAAGCAGCGGGAAGCGTTTGATATGTTCGGCCGGATCCAGGCGTTCAACTCGATTACCGGCGCCTCGGGTTATCTCATGGTGGTGCGCGGGGTGTTCAGGGAGAACACGAAAACACGCGCCATGAGCATGGCGAGCGGCGGCCGTGGCGGAGCGGAACCGGGCGGCGGAGGAGGTCGAGGCCCCGCGCGCCCGCTCGACGAGGCCGGCAAGCAGGCCGTCCGCGACGCCTGGGACGAATTCATGAAGCCCTACCTGCGCGGATAGGGCGGGCGCAACTCAGAACGTCGCGATCGGGTTCACCGGGCCGCCGGTGGCGCCAGGCACGCGTAGCGGGTTCATGGTCAACAGGAAGGTCCACCGGTGGCGCTGGGCGGCGGCCTCGCTCACCGCTTCCAGGTCCGCGTTATCGATCAGCGGCAAGCCCAAAGTCATCAGCGCCATCTGGTGAATCGGCTGGTTGACGCCTTCGACGCGCGAGGGCCGCACGTCCTGCACCACGTCGCTGCCGAGTACCGAAACGCCGCGCTCGCGCAGCCATTTCACGCACGAAGCGTACAATCCCGGCGTCGCCCGGTTGAGATCCAGCGAGCCTTTTTCGCGCACGCGCACCCACCGTCCGGTGCGGACCAGCGCGGCGTCGCCCGGTCCCACGCGGAAGCCGGCCTTTTTCTCCCAGGCCTCCAGGTCTTCCACGTAAATCGGCTCGTCGTCTCCCAGATAAGAAACCCCTTTCAACTTCGGCATGTCGAACAGCATGCCACGGGTGAGAATTCCGTCCTTCATCGACATGACGTCGTCCTTGCCCGCACCCCGGTCGGTGTAGCTCGACTGCGGAAACCCGTTGTAGATCTGGCCCTTATAGAACAAGTGGCTGGGAGCATCCAGGTGAGTGGTGTTGTTGCCGTGATAGGAAACCGCGATGGTGTCCACCACGTATCCCGCCAGTTGGCGCGGTTCCGGCCCTGGAGGCCGGCTGGTGAGAGTCCACGTGTTGCGATTGGCGGCTCCGCCGCCCTGGCCGCCGGCCGCGGGAGGAGTGCCGGCTACGCCTGGCGCACTCGGGGCAGGCGCACCAACAGCCGCCGGGGGATTGCCGCCGCCACGCGGTCCGCCCATCATCATGGGCAGCGGCCCTCCAGTCGGACCTTCCTTCGGCAGATCGGCATCGAGCGCCATGGATACGCTGACGCCATCGCGCACCAGGGCCGCCGCGGCCTTGCGCGTGGCGGGCGTAATCAAATTGACGGTCCCCGCCTGGTCGTCCTTCCCCCACCTTCCCCAGTTGGAGAGTTCGGTCATCCACCGGTCCACGTCTTCCTTGGTCAGATTGCGGGGATACTTCTCGCCTTCGGCGACCGCCTGGCGCGCGGCGGCCGCGTAACCGGCAGCCGCTAGCAACGTTCTTCTCGTGATTGGCTCCATGACGAAATCCTCTTTTCGGGGCTGGTGGATTACAAGCGCCGCCGCCCCAGCGGCGCGGTTGACGTCTTAAGACCCGCGGAGGGGTCCACCCAAAGCCAGGCAGCCGCTCCGGCAAGGCACAAGGCGGTCGTCGTCAGGAATGAAGCCGGCCACCCGAAATGCGCGGCGATCAGCGGCGTGAGCGAGGCCGTTGCCACACCGCCCAATTGCGCGCCCATGTTCATCACGCCGGAAGCCGACCCGGCGGAGCTGCCCGCCAGATCGGCGGTCACCGACCAGAACGAGCTCTGCGCCAGGTACAGCGCTCCGGCCCCGCCGGCTAGAATCAGGCTGGCGA
>CAWJLI010000057.1:0-10238 GCA_963843095.1 Bryobacterales bacterium | reverse complement strand
CCTGTGTATGCGCTCGCATTCCTGGCACGTCTTGGCCAGCAGGAGATCTGCCTCTTCGCCGACGGCGCACTCGGCATCCAGGAGCATCGCGTGGAGTTTCTCGCCCAGGCGATCCTTGCCGCGGCGACGCTTGAAGAGCACATAGAGTCCCCACGCAGAAGGTCCCAGCAGGACACAGGCCAAGACCACCAAGATGACCTGCGAAATGGTGCCCACGACATCGCGAGGATCTGCGTCCAACACTCGCCAATGATATCAGGCAGCGAGGTCTGAATTCCCGCTCAACATTTCGGATTCCGAGCCCGCAGTTCCGCTCACCTGCCCTCACTCCACCGGAATCTCGAAATAGAACAATTCCTTGCCGGATCGCGCTTCCGTCAGCCCACTCAGGTAAATCGTCGCGCCATTCTGCAACTGGGTTTGGAAATACAAGAAACCGCTGGCGGCGAGGCCCGGCGCCACCATCTGCGCCGCCAGCGCGCGGCCCTCGATCTCGGGCGCGGCCAGCGGGTTCTTCTTCTTGATGGGGATCGGCGACCGTGGTCCGGCGCCCATGTCGGGCCGTCGACCGGGGTGCGCGAACTGGACGTCTCCCGGCGGAGTCGATGTCACGCGGCCGCTGGGGCTCACGTATTCGGCCTTCATCTCATCCAGCCGGATGGTCTCGCGGCTGTCGTTTTGAATCACCACCAGCACGGGCAGGACGCCATAGTCGTAGGGCACCAATCTGCCGAACGCCGCCCTCACCTTATCGCCGGCGACGTAGGTTTCCACGCCGATGGTCACTTGGCCGACGGTCTGGCGATGCGCCATGTTGGCCGCGGCGGGCGCATGGAAAGCCTGCTCCTTGTCCGCGGCGAGCGCCGCGGTTATACTCATGAAAAGAGCCAACCGTTTGAAAACAAAAGGCATCTATTTCCTTTACCGGGTCTGCCAGGCGTTTGCGCTTCCCGTCCTCCTATTGTATTTCCTATATCGTGGCCTGCGCGGCCGCGGCTATTGGTCCAGTTTGCCGCAGCGGTTCGGATTGCTTCCCGGTTCATTTAGTCAGACCGGTCCCGGCACAATCTGGTTCCATGCGGTTTCGGTGGGTGAAGTTTTGGGTTCGCTCGACTTCCTCCGCCGCATACGCGCCGAGTTCCCACAGACGCGGCTGTTCGTCTCCACCGGCACCATCGCTGGCCAAGCCACCGCGCAGGACCGACTCAGGGGACTGGCCGACGGCATTTTCTACGCGCCGGTGGATTTCGTGTTCGCCGTCCGCCGCGTGTTGCGCGCGGTTGAACCCATCGCTGGTGATCGTTGCCGAAACCGAGATCTGGCCCAACCTCTTTCGCGAAGTGAAGCGCAGCGGCGCCGCGCTCGCCATCGTCAACGCGCGCATTTCCGATCGCGCCTACCCGCGCTACCAGCGGCTGGCCTGGTTCTTCCGCGCGGTGCTGCCGGCGGCCGATGCCATCCTTGCCCAGACCGACGAAATCGGGCGGCGTTATCTCTCGCTCGGCGCGCAGCCGGCCGCGGTGCGAACGGCCGGCAATTTCAAGTACGATTTCGATGCCCGCCCCGCCGCGCCGGAATCGCCGGTGATGGCGTTGCTCGATCGCCTCGCCCCAAAGCACGTCTGGATCGCCGCCAGCACCATGCCGCCCGCCGCCGGCGACGCCGATGAAGACGACGCCGTGATCGCCGCCTTCCAGCGCCGTCGCCGCGTGCCATCCCGGCCTGCTGCTGATCTGGGCGCCGCGCAAGCCGGAGCACTTCGCCGCGGCGGCCGGCAAGCTGGAGCGCGCCGGTATCCCGTTCGTTCGGCGCTCGCGCCTGGACGCCTCGGAACCGCTCAGCGGCTACTCCCGGGCGTGTCTGCTGCTCGACAGCCATCGGCGAACTGAGCGGCCTGTTTGCCGCGGCGCGACGTGGTCTTCATGGGCGGCACGCTGGCGGCGCGCGGCGGCCACAACATTCTGGAGCCGGCGCTGTTCGCCAAGCCCGTGATCATCGGGCCCGCACATGGAAAACTTCCAGGCCATCGCCGATGAATTCCGCGCCGCCGGCGCCTCCGTCGAAATCGCGCGGCCGGAAGAATTGGGCGATGCCGTTTCGATGCTGCTGGAGGATGCGGAATTGAGCGCCCGCATTGGCCTCCGGGCTCTCGAATGCGCCGAAGGCCGCCGCGGCGCCAGCGCCGTCGCCGTCGCTTCGATGCGCCGTTTATTCGATACCCACCTCCCCCGCCATCGTCGTCCGCAACCGTGGCACGCGCTCGGTCTGCCGCTGGCGCGAGCGTGGGAATCGGCCGGTCGCGCGCGGCAAGCTCGCGCTCGCGAGCGGCGGCTGGACTTTCCCGTGATCAGCGTCGGCAACCTCAGCATGGGCGGCACGGGCAAAACACCGTGCGTGCTGCACTTGGCTGGTCTGCTCCGCGATGCCGGCCACGCGCCCGCCATCCTCACTCGCGGTTATGGCCGCCATGCGCTGGCGGGCGATCTGGCGGTCGCGCCCGGCGCCCGGGTGAGCGTCGAGGAATCCGGCGACGAGCCGCAGATCTTCGTCCGTTCCGGCCTGGCCGCCGTCGGCATCGGCGCCGACCGTGCCCGCGTCGCCGCGCTCTTGCTCGAGCGCTTCCCCGCCGACGTTTTCCTGCTCGACGATGGCTTCCAGCACGTGCGCCTGGCGCGCGACCTGGACATCGTTTTGATCGATGCGCTCGATCCCTTCGGCGGCGGCTATGTTTTCCCGCTCGGCCGCCTGCGCGAACCTATCTCGAGCCTCTCGCGCGCCGGCGCCATCGTCATTACGCGCAGCCAGTTTTCCGATCTCGCGCCGGCAATCGAAAACGCCGTGCGCCAAGCCAACCCGAATGTGCCGGTCTTTCGAGCCGGCATCGAGCCGGAAGCCTGGGTGGATGCGGCCACCGGCGCCAGTTACCCGCTCGTCCGGCCGCCGTTTCGCACCGCCGGCGCCTTTTGCGGGTTAGGCAATCCGCAATCGTTCCGCCGCACGCTGGAGCGCCTCGGCGTCGAGCTCACCGCGTGGTTCGAGTTCGACGACCACCACCGCTACCGCCCAGGAGAGCTCCGGTCGATGGCGCACCAGGCCGGAGCCGCGGATTCGACCGCGCTGGTCACCACCGAAAAAGACGCCGTCAACCTCTGCGCCGGTTTCCGGGAAGCAACTGCGCCGCTCGATGTCTATTGGCTGAAGGTGCGGATGACGATCGACCGCGAAGCCGAGTTTCTGAGTTTGGTAAGCGCGCAACTTGCGGCCAGGCGGTGAATCTGGCCGCGCCGCGCCCTCTGGCTCGGCAATGGGCGCCGAATGGATTACGCGCCGGACCTGCCGATCATCCCTAGCAGCGCGTTGACGATCACAGCGGCCATGCCGACGGGGATGGCGATCTTCCAGCCGATGTTCATCAACTGGTCATAGCGGAAGCGCGGGAAGGTGCCGCGAAACCAGATCAGCAGATAAATAATGCAGGAGACCTTGAACAGGAACCAGAACAGGCCGATGACCGCGTGGTTCACCACCGGCACGGCGAACAGTCCACCGAGCCCCAACAGCGTCAGCGCCACCAGCACCAGGAGTTTGCGGTGCAGCGGATAGGGCAGGCGTTTCACCAGGGGAAAGGTCAGCGCGCCGGAGCCGATGAACAGCACCACCGGGAACATCACATTGATCGGCACTTCGAGCCATGCCACGTTGGGGAACGGCCGCAGCCAGCCGCCCAGGAACAGCGTCACGGCCACGCCGGAAACCACCAGCAGGTTGGCGTATTCGGCGAGGAAATAAAGCGCCCAGCGAAAGCCGCTGTATTCGGTGTGGAAGCCCGCCACCAATTCCGATTCGGCTTCCGGCAGATCAAACGGCGCGCGGTTGGTTTCCGCGGTGGCGGAGACGATGTAGACCGCGAACGGCACGATCATGAAGCCGTAATTGGCGAACATGCCCCATACGCCGTGCTCCATTTGCGCCCTGACGATGCCTTGCATGCTGAGCGTGCCGGACACCATGACCGCCGAAAGCAGCGCGAACGACAGGGCCACTTCGTAACTCACCAGTTGCGCCGCGCTGCGCAGCGCGCCCAGAAGCGAATAGTGGCTGTTGGAAGCCCAGCCGCCGAGGATGATGCCCAGGATGCCCACCGCGGAGGTGGCCGCGATCACCAGCAAACCGACGTTGACGTCCGCCACATAAAGGTTGTGCGCCAGCGGCAGCATGGCGATGGCGGTGAGCCCGGTGACGGTGGGAATCATGGGAGCGAACCAGAAGATGCCGCGATCGGCGCCGGTGGGTATGATGTCTTCCTTAAGCACCAACTTCAAGGCGTCGGCGATGGGCTGCCAGAGGCCGTGCGGTCCCACGCGCATGGGCCCGAGGCGCACCTGAAAATCGGCCAGCACTTTCCGCTCGACCAGCGTCAGGTAGCCGGCGATCAGCGGAACCAGCGCGACGATGGCTAGCGTCAGCACCACCGGCATGAACAACGGGTTGGAGAAGATTGCTTGCATGGGACTCATTTCGTAATCAATATACCGACCGCTCTCTATGGTCGCGGCTCCGATTCCGGTCAGAGCCGCGACCATAGGGAGCGGTCAGCTTGCGAGATTCATACCTCCCTCAACAGCCTGCATGGTCTCCTTACCGCAACAGCGAAGTCTGCGCCAGCCGCAGGAACGGCTCCGGGTAAATGCCGATGGCCAGCGTGAAAAAGCCGCTTACGCCCAACGCCAGGCGCAACCCGAGGCTGGTGGCCAGCGGAGCCTTTTCGGTCTCCTCGCGCGTGAACATGCTGCGCACGATCTTGAAGTAATAGTAAATCGCCACCGCGACGTAGAGCGTGGCGATGACGGCCAGCGCGTAGTGGCCGGTCTGGATCAGCGCCAGGAAAATATAATACTTGCCCAGGAAGCCGGCGGTGGGCGGAATGCCGGCCAGCGACAGCAGGAAAATCAGCATCAACACGGCGTGGCCGGGGCTCTTGTGCATCAGGCCGGCGATATCGTCCAGGTCCTCACCGATGATGTTCTTCCGCCGCAGCGAAACTACCACCAGGAATGCGCCCAGGTTCATGAAGGTGTACACCATCACGTACACCGCAATACCGTTGATGCCGGTCTCGTTGCCGGCCACCAGGCCCAGCAGCATATAACCGGCGTGCGAGATCGAACTGTAGGCGAGCAGCCGCTTGATATTGGTTTGGTTGATGGCGGCCAGGTTGCCGATGGTGAGGGTGGCTACCGCGACCAGCGCCAGCAGCGGCTCCCAGGCGGCGCGCGAGGCAGCCAGCGGGCCCATGAAAATGCGCACCAGGAAAGCGATGGAGGCGGCTTTGGAAGCCACCGAAAGATACGCCGTCACCGTGGTGGGCGCGCCTTCGTACGCATCCGGCGCCCACATGTGGAAAGGCGCGGCGGAGATTTTGAAAAGCAGTCCCGCCGCCGTGGTGGCCATCGCCAGGAATACGACTGGGTCCCAGGCGGGCAGCGCGGAGAGCCGGCTCGCGATGTCGGCCAGCTTGGTGGATCCGGTCAGGCCGTACATCACCGAAAAACCGTACACCAGAAGGCCGGTCGAAAACGCGCCGAGCAGCAGGTACTTCATCGCCGCTTCATTGGAGCGCTTATCGGTGCGCAGGAAGCCGACCATCACGTAGAAACACAGCGCCATCAGCTCCAGGCCGATGAACAGTGTGATCAGATCCGTGCCGGTGGCCAGGAAATACATGCCGCACTGGGCGAACAGGACCAGGCTGTAATATTCGCCGTGATGCTCGCCGGCGACCTCCAGGTACTTGTACGACACCAGCGCGACGATCACCGCCGCGATGAGGAAGATCCAGTTGAAGAAAATGGCGAAGCCATCCACCGTGACCGAGCCGCTGAAACCGGAAATCAATCCATCCGGCCCCAGGTTCATCTGCTGCTCTCACCAGGCCCCAGCCGGCGCAGAATTCCGCCGCCAGCACGAGGAGCACCAGCCGCCGCCGGTGCTGCGGGCCGCCGAAAAGGAAATCTTCGAAGGCGTCGAAGAGCAGAATGGCGCAACCGAACAGCGCCAGCTCCATGGCCGGGATGATGGTGAAGGAGTCGGTGGATGTGAAGAACTGGCTGAACGGGCTCACCGAACACCTCCATTGCGAGCCAGTATGGCTGGCGGTACGGCCGGCTGGTTGACTGGCGAAGCGCCTGTCCCACTTTGCCGGGCGAGTGGGGCAGGCGCCCCGGTTTTCGGGTCCGATGCGGATTTCGCCTGCCAACCGGCCTGCTGCGGGGCATCAAAGTACCCCGGCCTCACACGCTTCACAATCTCCGCCACGGGTCTCTGCAGCACATCGAAATATGGCTTGGGATAAACGCCGATCCAGATCGCCCAGGCGATCAGCGGCAGGAACAACGCCACTTCGCGCAGATTCAGATCGCGCAGGCCCAGGTTCTTGGGCGTAGTGATCTGGCCGAGCATGGTGCGCTGATAAAGCCACAGCAGGTACGCCGCGCCAAAGATCACACCGGTCACCGCGAACGCCGCCCAGATGCGGTTGGCTTCGAACGCGCCCTGCAAAATGGTGAACTCGCCCACGAACCCGTTGAGCAGCGGCAGCCCGGCGGAACTGAGCATGGCAATGGCGAAGATAGTCGCGAAACGCGGCATCACGTGCGCCAGGCCTCCGTATTCCTTGATCTCGCGCGTGTGCCGCCGTTCGTAGATGACACCGATCACCAGGAAGAGCATGCCGGTCGAAATGCCGTGGTTGACCTGCTGCAACACGCTGCCCGCGATTCCGTTCGGGTTCAGCGAAAAAATGCCCAGCGTGCAAAAGCCCAGGTGACTGACCGAAGAGTACGCCACCAGCTTTTTCCAATCCTGCTGCATCAGGCTCACCAGCGCGCCGTAGACGATGCCGATGATGGAGAGCACCGCCAGAATCTGCACGATGGTTTGATCGATCGACGCTCCGGGCAGCAGCGGCAGCGAAAAGCGGAGGAAGCCGTAAGTCCCCATCTTCAACAGCACGGCGGCCAGGATCACCGAGCCCGCGGTGGGCGCCTCCACATGCGCGTCCGGCAGCCAGGTGTGGAACGGGAACATCGGCACCTTGATGGCGAAGCCCAGGAAGAAAGCCCAGAACACCCATTGCTGCAAGTGGAGCGGCAGGTCGAGCTTCATCAGCTCCGCGATTTCAAAGGTGTAGAAACCGCGCTGCGCGAAGTGCTGGAAGTAGAGCGTCAGGATGCCTAGCAGCATCAGCACCGAGCCTGCCAGCGTATAGAGGAAGAACTTGATGGCGGCGTAGAGCTTGCGCGGCCCGCCCCAGATGCCGATGATGAAGTACATCGGCACCAGCACCAGCTCCCAGAAAACGTAGAACAGGAAGAAGTCGAGCGAGATGAAAACGCCGATCATGCCAGTCTGCAACAACAGAAACATCGCGTAGTATTCCTTGACGCGGTCCTCAATGGCGGACCAGGAACACAGCGTGGCGATGAAGCCCATCAGCGTCGTGAGCATCACCAGCAGCAGGCTGATGCCATCCATCCCGAGGTGATAGTGGGCGCCTAAGGATGGAATCCAGTCGAAGTGCTCCTCGAACTGGAAACCGGCGACGTTTTTGTCGAAACGGAATACCAGCGGCAGAGAAATCAGGAAGCCGGCCAGGCTCACCAGGTTGGCCCAAATGCGGATCAGGCCCCGGTTCGAAGCAGGCAGGAACAGTAACACCGCGAGGCCGGCCAGCGGGGTGAGAAGAACGATGCTGAGGATGTGCTGGTCCATAGGTTACCTCGTGACGTAATACCCCAGAAACGCCAGCACCCCGACCACCACGAACAGAGCGTACGTCTGCACCCGGCCGCTCTCCAGCAGGCACGCCGGATAGGAGAGCAGCTTGACGGAGAACGAAGTGAAGCGTACCGCGCCATCCACGATCCAGGTGTCCCACCACATCGAAACCGTGGCGCTCAACCGCGTCAGCCAGCCCGCCCCATTGACCCCGCCATCTACAACCGTCCGGTCGAATTCCGCCATGGCGCTGCCACCGCCCTTGCCGAGGCCGTTGACGAACAGGAAATCGTACAGCTCATCCACGTACCATTTGTTGTAAAGCACGGTATACAGCGGCCGGACGCGGACCATGATCCGATCCGGAATGTCCGGACGCTTGGAGTAAAGATAATAGGCCAACGAGATTCCGCCGGCGGCCACGGCCACGGAGAGAATCATGAGCGACCATTCGGTGGATGCGGGATGCTCGCTCTCGCTTCGGCCGAGCGCAAACATCGGCTCCAACCAGCGAGGAAATGCGCGGAAGCCCTCGCCGAAGATCGACCACAGCTTGGGCACGCCCAGCCAGCCCGCCAGCACGCTGCCCACGGCTAACGCGATCAGCGGCCAGGTCATCACCGCCGGCGATTCATGCACGTGCGCGGCAACTTCCGGCTTCACCCGCGACTGGCCGTAGAATGTCATGTTCATCAGCCGCCACATGTAGAACGCCGTCATCGCCGCCGTCACCAGCCCCACCAGCCACAGCACCGTGGAGCCTTTGGGCGAGCTGAACGCCTGCCAAAGAATCTCGTCCTTGGAAAAGAACCCGGCCAGACCCGGGATGCCGGCGATCGCCACCGACCCCACCCACATCGTCCAGTGCGTCACCGGGATCTTCTTTTTCAGGGCGCCCATGTAACGCATGTCCTGCTCGCCGCTCATGGCGTGGATCACCGAGCCGGAACCGAGGAAGAGCAGGGCCTTGAAAAACGCGTGCGTGAACAGGTGGAAGATGGCCACCCAATACGCGCCCACGCCGAGCGCCAGGAACATGTAGCCGAGCTGGCTGACGGTGGAGTATGCCAGCACGCGTTTGATATCGTTCTGCACCAGCGCGATGCTGGCGGCAAAAATCGCCGTGAACGCGCCGATCGCGGCAACCCACCCACACGCTACCGGCGTCAACTGGAACAGCGCCGAAGACCGCGCCACCATGTACACGCCCGCCGTCACCATGGTGGCCGCGTGGATCAAAGCCGAGACCGGCGTGGGGCCTTCCATGGCGTCCGGCAGCCAGACGTACAGCGGGACCTGCGCCGATTTGCCGGTGGCGCCGAAAAACATCAGCAGCGCCATCGCGGTCAGCACGCCGTAGCCGGCTTCCACCGGGAATTGCCCGCTGCGCAGCGCGGCGTTGACGTCGGTGAACCGCACCGTGCCCAGCACGGAAAGCATCAGCAGCATGCCGAGCACGAAACCGGCGTCGCCCACCCGGTTGACGATAAACGCTTTCTTGCCGGCGTCGCACGCCGATTTCTTGTGGAAGTAAAAACCGATCAGCAGGTAGCTGCACAACCCCACGCCCTCCCAACCGACGAACAGCAGCGTGTAGTTGTTGGCCAGCACCAGCATCAACATGAAGAAGATGAACAGGTTGAAATATCCGAAAAAGCGATAAAACCCGTTGTCGTGCGCCATGTAGCCGGTGGCGTACACGTGGATCAGGAAGCCGACGCCGGTCACCACCAGGATCATCACCGAGCTCAGCGGGTCGAGCAGGAATCCCCAATCCACCTGGAAAGTAGCGAGGTGGCCGTTGGCCATGTGGAACGGCATGGCGGCGATCCAGGTGAACTGAATCACCTGGTGCAACCGGCTGGGGAGATGGGCAAGCTGCCATACGGCGCCGGCGGAGAAAATGAAAGAGACCAGCACCATGCCGGGGCAGATGACGCGGATGAGATTCTGCAAAGGGCCTGGGTGGTAGTGCCCGTGCGCCGCGTCCGCGGAGTGACCATGCTCCGGGTCAGGCTCCACGCCCGGCGCCACCGCCACGTCGGAGGGCGGCTGTGGATCGAGCAACTTGCCCGTCAGCAACATCAGCACCGCGCCGGCCAGCGGGAACAGCGGAATCAGCCAGATGAGGTCGAGAAAACTCACTTACTCTCCTACCACTTCAACAAATCGATTTCGTCGGCCTGCACGGTTTCCTTGTTGCGAAACAACGCGATCAGGATGCCCAGCCCGACGGCCGCTTCGGCGACCGCATCGGTGATGACGAAAATGGCGAAAACCTGGCCGCCCACGTTGTGCCAGGCATGCGAAAACGCGATCAGGTTGAGGTTCACCGCATTGAGAATCAGCTCGATGGACATCAGGATCACGACGATGTTGCGGCGCGTGAGCACGCCGATGGTCCCGATGAGCAGCAGGAGCAATACGCGCAACTGGTCGAAAGTAGGTTAGACATAAACAGC
>CAWJLI010000056.1:0-10688 GCA_963843095.1 Bryobacterales bacterium | reverse complement strand
CGAAACGAAGGCGAGCGCGAAGAACGGAATCTTCTCGCGCAAGGCCGCGCGCGAAAGGCGGCGCAGGGGCCAGGCATCCAACACCAGCAGCACGAACGGCAGGGTTACGATCATCGGCTTCGACATCAACCCCAGGCAGAACCAGAGCAGGACCGCCAAATAGCGTGCGCGGCCCGGCCGTTCGGCATAGCGCACGTAGGCCCACAGGGCGAGAAACCAGAAGAAAGCGCAGAGAACGTCCTTGCGCTCGGCCACCCAGGCGACCGATTCCACATGCAGCGGATGGAGCGCAAAGAGGAAAGCGACCCAGGCGCTGGGCCAGCGCGCGTGGGTCGAGCGCGCCAGAAATGCGAAGAGCAGCACGGCGGCCAGCGCGTGCCACCAAACGCTGGCGAGATGGTGCGGCCCGCCGCGCAGGCCAAAAAGCTGGCTGTCCAGCATGTGCGAAAGCCGCGTGACCGGGAACCAGTTGGCGGCTTCGGCGGAGGTGAGCGCCCACTCGATACCCGGCGGCGTGAGGCCGCCGCGGACGTGGGTGTTGCGCGTCACGTACTCGGGATCGTCGAAATTGACGAATTCAAACCGCGCAACGGGAGCGTACAGCGCCACCGTAGCAACAAAAATGGCCAGCGCGATCCCCAGGTTGAGCTGGGAATTGCGCGCTGGCCTTAGCAGGGGAAGCCGGGTGTTTGATTTCTCCGGACGGTGTTTCAGAACGAAACCTTCGCCCCCAGTTGCAAGGCACGGCCGCCGCCGGTGCCGTTGACGCCGGTGCCGCTGCCGATGGTTGAGGTTACGTAGCCGTATGTCGAACTGGTCGTTGAAGCGCTCGGGTTCGCGAACTGCGGCGAGTTGGTCAGGTTGAACGTCTCGCAGCGCAGTTCGACGTTCGCGCGCTCGCGGATCTTGAAGTTCTTGAACAGCGAGAGATTCAGCGCGAACAATCCGGGACCGCTGATGATGTTGCGCCCGGAAGTGCCGAAAACGACGCCCGTGGGCTGGGAGAAACTGGACGTGCTGAACCAGAGGTTGCCGGTATTGATGCCGTGCTCAAGCTGCACCGACCCCACCTGATTGGCGGTCTGGGTTTCACCCGGTGTATTCAAGCTGCTGCCGCTGGCGGTGACGCTGAATGGCGTCCCCGTCATCAGGCTCAGCACTCCGGCAAGCTGCCAGTTGCCCAGTATCACGGCTGCCGGACCACTGTTCATCCACTTCTTGCCGACGCCCGCCGGCAACTGGTAGACGTAGCTTTGCACATAAGTCAACGTGCGGTCCCAATCCGTCCGCGCGTAATCGCGCTGCGCGCCGATCTGCCAATATAGGCCTCCATCGTCGCTACTCTGGTAATCCATGCCCTTGCCCCAGGTGAAGGCCGTAAGGATGTTCAGATCGCCGAAACGCCTTTCCAGTTTCGCCTGCAAGGCGTTATAGCTGGACGAAAAGCCATCCCAGTACAGGGTGTCGCCCGCCGTTTTGCCATAGAGGATATCCAGTGGCTCGCTCGCCGTACCTCCGCCGAGCACGCTGGTGGGAGCATTCAGGTTCCATTGCGCGCCCGTGTCCACCCCGTGCAGCCCGACATAGGCAACGTCCAGAGTCCAGTGCCCCGGCAGCGAGCGTTGCACCGCGAGGTTCCAGCTCTCCACGTAAGGGTTCTTGTAATTCAGGTTGATCGTGAATTCGCTGTTGCTCAATAGCGAGCCGGTCGCCGGAATGATGCCGGTGGACGGGATCGTCACCGGTACCGGCAGTGGAAACCCCTGCTGGAATGTCGCTGCCTGCCCGCTGGCATTCAGGGTGTTGGCGTAACCGTCGCCAACATTGGTGTAGAAGTTATTCGCGCGCACGGGGTAGTTATATGCGTATGTGTTGTCTTCGAACGGCGTGTAACTGGTGCCGAAGCCCGCGCGGACGACGGTCTTCTCGGTGAGTCGATAGGCCAGTCCGATGCGCGGCGCAAAGTAGTTATACCGCTTCTTCATGCCCAGGTCCGAAGGGTTGCCGCCGATTCCGGCCAGCACCAGGCTGTTCGTAGTGGGGTCGTAATTCGAGAAACCGCCGGGGAAGGCGGGCGTGGCCGGAGGATAAAACTCCCAGCGCAGGCCGATATCGACGGTCAATTTGGGCGATACCTGCCACCGGTCCCCACCGAACCCGAAGAACTCCCACTGGCGGAAAGCCGGGAAATACGTGTTAATGTCGCGGCCGAGCTGATAGGGCTGGTCGAACAGGAAGCTGGCCATGTCGTTGGCGATACCCAGGGGGGTGGTGGCGTTGCAGCTTGTCGCCAGACCGTTGGATCCAGTCTTAGTCGGGGTGCACGACCCGGTTTGCTCGTTGCCGAAATAATAGATCCCGCGCGGGCTGTAAGTCTGGTCCTGCAGCAAATTGTCGCGCAGGCGCTTGAGATCGAATCCCCACTTGAAGGTGTGATTGCCTGTGGTTTTGGTCCACGTGTTCACCAGGTCCACGTTGACTTCCGAGCGCACCCACGGCAGGCTCGCCGAGTAGCCGACCACCGGGTTGGAAAATCCGTCGTTGATCTGAATCCCCACTATGCCGCTGGTGAACTGGTTGATGTTGACACCCGGAATACCCAGCTTCGTCGAATCGTCGCTGCCGTAATCGGAAGGCACGGCCTCGTTGTGGTAATAGGAGACACCTAACCGCAACTCCGCCACCAGCGTGGATGAGAACATGCGGTCATAGTTGAGACCGGTCGAGTAGGTGTCCTGCGTGCCGGTGCCCATGAAGGCCGTGCCGGGACCGTCGCCGCCGGCCATGCCAAACAGCGGAGCCTGGAATATCACCGGCCGCGAAAAGCTGAAGCGTTCGCTGAGGCGGTCCTTTTCCGATAGGTTGTAATCCAGCTTCTCATCGAGGGAGTCGGTAGTCTTCTGGTAGGGCAACAGGGCGTAATAGTTGTTGGCTGGGCTTGGCGATATTGAAGGATTCGTTCGTCGGCGGCAGCAGGCCAAGAATCGCGGCCGAGATGGTGTTGATGCGGGAAGGGGGAATCTGGTTGCCCGCGAACGGTGTCCGCCCCGTGCCGTCCAGGGGATTACCGGTCGCCGGGTCGTAGATTATTTGCGCTCCCTGGCTCAGATCGCCCGTGCGCCAGGTGTTCGGCGGAATCGTCACCAAGTTGGTGTTGGCTTCGTGGTCCATCACCCGCAGGTAATCGCCGAAGATGAACATCTTGTTTTTCTTGATCGGGCCGCCCAGGTTGCCGCCGACGTAGTTATACGCCAGGTGGCCGACCGACGGGTTGAAGAACGAGCGCGCGTTGAAATCGCTGTTTTGCAGGAATTCGTAAGCGGCGCCGTGGATCTCGTTGGTTCCCGACTTCAGCACCACATTCACCACCGCGCCCGAGGCGCGCCCCATCTCCGGATCGTGGTTGGTCAGCGAAACGTCCACGGTCTGGATGGCTTCGATCGGGGGAATATAGATCTGAAGCAACCCCGTGCGCTCATTATCGTCGGTGCCCTCGATCATCGTGTTGTTGCCCTCGCGCGCCTGGCCGTTGACTTCGGTTTGCAGCGAGCTTGAGGCATTGAAGAATTGCGAGTGCTGCTCGGTAACCGGGGCCACTCCCGGCGCGAGGTTCAAAAGGGACTGGAAGTTGCGGTTCGCGCTGACCAGGGGGACGTTCGCGAGCACCTGTGTTGCTGATCTGCTCGGCCGTCGAGGCGGTGTCGGTCTGCAGGATCGGCGGCGCGCCGGTCACCTCGATCGTCTCGGTGATGTTGCCTGGAGTCAGTTGGATATCGACGCGGGTCGTGGTGTCCACCACCAGTGTGATGTCGCGCCGGGTTTCCTTCTTGAATCCCGTGGCTTCGACGGACGCCGCATAGACTGCCGGGCGGCAGGTTGGGAACGATCCAGTTCCCGCTTTCATTCGTTTGCGTCGGATGGGCGACGCCGGTCTGAGTTTCCGTGATGGTAACTTTCGCGTTCGGAACCACGGCGCCTGGAAGCGTCGGTGACGGTGCCCAGTATCGTCGCATTGACAGCTTGTGAATAGGCCAGACCGGCGCTGGCCAAGACGACCAGCACCACAGCAAGTAATCGTTGCGAACGGGGCATGACTAACCTCTTTCTCTTCGTTTTCTATTCGTCTTCGTGGCGGAACCACCTGACGGAGCGGGCAAGACCCCCCTGGCCCAAATCCGTGCGGCCGACCAAAACTGGCCCGAACTGATTCCGAGAACGCACCCAACTACATATAACGTTAACTGTAACGCTATTCTGCACGGGATTCCACTCTCCATCCCCCATTGTGTCAAGGAGCGACGCACTCGCTGCGAAACCTGCGTGACCAGCGGGAAATCGGCTTTTCTTATACCGCCGAAAACGTCGTAAATCGAACTCTCCCGGTTTACCGCCCCTTCGCTTGATCTTACAAGCAGGCATCTGGCAGCAGCTATCGAGAACTGATCGGCTTGTCGCCAGACCCCCCAAGTGAATTCTAGGCGCGTCCCGCAGCGGCCGGAAGTTTCATCAGGTTAATTTAACCAGGGGATGCCAGAGCGTACGAAGTTGAACCTATTCCTCAATCACTTCTATCGCATTGATGAGGGAATAGTTCGAGACCGGTACAAATGCTAAATCGATCTTGCCCAGGGGCGAGGCCGGTATATGTTGGAAGGTCCGGACGACCGCGCGGTTCCCAACTCCGCCCGCCTCCTTCAGGATGTCGAAGCCCTTGAGTAGCGTAGTCCCGTTGCAATACACATCGAAGACGCGGCTCCCCACTCCGCCAACGGAATTGGGTGGTGTAAACCAGTTCTCGGCGAAATGCAGGATCACCGTATAGATTCCGCCTTCCACCACCGGGATCGAATAGCTGAAATGACCGACTCTCCTCCACTGATACAGTCCGGCGTCCGGAGTTCCGTTGATCGATGCCACGCGGGTACTTATGCGCCCGCCCGCGGACCACTGATCCGGCAGCCAGACCTGTCCGAGATGGTCACGGAACACACGATCGCCAGCAGTGATCCGAATGGGGCGGATTTTGCCCCGGATTCCCGGCAGGATCTCGATCGCGTTGAGGAAGGACCTGGGCTCGACACCTTGAAACATCAGACGCAGAAAACCGTCTTTAGCCGGCGAGATGTCCTTGAAGATCTTCGCGGTAGCCGTATTGACTCCACCGGCGTCGGAGGCGACGTCAACGCCCGAAGTCGGTTGGCCGTTGATTACAATGCCGACGTTGCGCAGCGTGTCGGCGGTCACACCGGTCTCGGCGAAGTAAAGGTGGAGCTCGTATATGCCGGGATTGAGCGGGATGGCGTAAACAAACTGACCTTCCCGGCCGTTTTGAAACAAGTCCGGATCGGGGGTGCGCTGAATCTGGATCTCAGGCCGATGGAAAGTCGTGCCGCCGGTGAAATACCGGTCGGGCAGCCAAGCCCGGCCCGCGGCATCGACGTAGGGCGCCATTCTCTCTCCTGCAGCAATCCGAATCTCGTCGGATTCCGCAGGCCCCACGGCGGGCGAATGACCGATGGGGTTCGGCGCCGAGCGAGCCCCCACCAGCGACGAGAACACCTGCCGGAAACGCGGAGTGGCGCCAATGACGACCAGCGCCGCGAGAGCCAATGCGGCAAACCATTTCCACTTACCCAGGACCGATTTCCCTGAGAGCGGCTTTGGCTCCGCAGCGGCGGGGACAGTTTGCTCGTCCGGCATCGGAGCCAGACCCCGGTCGGCGAATTGCGGTGCGTACTGCCCATTGGCAATGACAATCTGGATCGGGTGATCGGCTCCGGCGCCTGCGTAGTACTCTCTAAGCCTCTTTCGAAGGTGATGCGTGTCTACGCGAACCACGGCATCGTGCTGCGGGTCGAATTCCGCATTTCGGCCAAGTACATCGAGAGCAATGCCATATTCCGTGATCTCACTGGCGTGCCCATCGAGTTGCTTCTCGCACAGGTACTTGAGCAGGCGCGAAAGCTTCGGCGAGCGGCGGAACGCCTCTGACGACAGCACGGCCAATACTTCGGCCCTGCATTGTTCGTTGCCGGGACTGCCTAAACCCACGCCCGTGGAGGATGTGGATGCCATGATTGAAGAATTTTACCACGCATTATCCTTGGTCGGCTCAGGCGCCGGGTTCTCAGGATGGCCCACACCCAAAACACTTTCGTACGACGGCTTATTAACATCCGATTTAACCTGGATGTTTCAGTTTTAACGTGGCGCCCGAACTACTGGGCCACCTTGATTGCCACGTAGAGGACTTCCTTCCCGGGCGCCACCTTGACCTGATGGGGCATTCCAGCGGGAATGGTCAGCACGTCGCCAGCGGCCAGATGGTGCTCTGCGCCATCTTGGATACCGGTGCCGCGGATCTCGGTGGGCGAAGAGTTGGTGGGGTTCACCACTGTGCCGCCTGTGACCAGATCCGCTTCGCCGCCTTCGACGACGAAGATGTCCGCCATCTTCATGTGGACTTCCGCCGTCCCGGATTGCCGTCGCAGCACCAGTGCGAAGTTGTAGTTCCCCATGTCGGCCAGCTTCTGGCTGGCGACCCCTTGCGGACTCAGCTTTCCGGCAAGCTCTTTAGCCACCTGCTTGACATTGTCCGCGGTCCAAAGACTGAAAGTGGGAGCGTCGGCCGCCACTACCGAGGCGCCGGCGAGTGAGAGTAACATCGCAATCGATTTCATGCGGTCAAAGTTAACACGATGACGCGCGTAAGTGTAGTGCTACGGCTACTTCTTCAGCAGGGCATTGACGCACCAGAGGACAGGCGCCTGTCCGTGCGGATTGCCCTTTTGGGTCGGGCGGTTCAGGTAAAACTGAATGTCATTGGTCTGGCCAGTGCCGACGCAAACCTTGTCCACGAGGCCGTCCTTGTCGATGAACAGCTTGTTGAGGCCCAGCCAGCCTTGGCGCGCGGCCTGGGCGTAGACCTTGTCCTTGAGCCAGCCCTTTTTCACGCCGACGATCATGGCATAGGTAAACATCGCAGTGCAGGAGCTTTCCTGGTAACTCTCGGGGTGGTCGATCAGTTGATGCCACACACCGTCGGCGTCCTGATACTTCAACAGAGAGGCCATCATGGTGTGGTAGCCCTGCAGAACCCGGGCGCGCTTGGGATGGCTCGCCGGCAGGTCCGTGAGCAGTTCGGCCATGCCACCCGCAACCCATCCGTTGCCGCGGCCCCAGAAGAAAGGAAAGTCCGGCCCGTGATAGAACAGGCCGTTGGGCTTCTGCAGCTTGTCCAAGTAGGCGACCATTTCGAGCGCGGCGTGGTCCAGGTAGACCTTGTCGCCGGTGGCGCGGTAGGCCTGGAGCTGGAGCATCGTGATCATGTACATATCGTCGATCCAGAAGCGGGTCTCGCTCGAGAGCCCTTCCCGCGTGGGGTTCTCCCATTGCTGGTCGGCCAGTTTCTTGCCGAGCGCGAGGTATTGCGGGTCCTTCGTGCGGATGTACAGCTCCAGGGGCACGATGCCGAAGATGGCATGGTCGACGTGGCGCTGCCAGGAGACTAGCTTCTGCTGTCCCTCTTCGGTACGCCAGGGATCGTAGCGCTTCACGAGCGCATCGGTCATCGCCTGGTCGTTAATCAGCTTGGCGAACTCGAGCGCGCTGTACCAGGTGGAGTCCTCGGCGTAGTGGACTCCCGGTCTGGTCGGAATCCAGCGTGGGAGCATATCCTTAACGATCTTCTTGCCGACTTCCACGGGCGAGGTGTCAGCCGGCCAGTTGGTGAATTCCTTTTTCTGTGCTGTCGCGACGCCGGCGAGCCCAACGATCACGAGTCCGGCGAGCAAACGATGCATGACGGTGCGCATTCTTGTGTCCTCTCAAGTCCGCCTCTGGTCTACGCCAGACTGGGCCGTAGAACCCGGGGCCCCTCTCCGACGATTGCGATCCAGCCAAAGCCCGTACCGCCAGCGTGGGTGAGCGGCAACGCAGACGACAAATAGATAGCGAACTCTCAAAGTTAGCACGAGATTGTTCGCCGCGCAGGCCCTGATAACAAAAGGTCCTATGCATTCGCATAGCGAGCACGATTTGATTCACTGGGTGCGGAGTGGGAGAATTCGGAGGGAAACGGCCGCAATGGCCAAAAGCTTAGGAGAGCACATGACATCAACGGAGCCGGCAGCGATTCGAACCGAAACATGCGTCGTCAGGAACACGGGTGCGCGGAAGGGGCGTCATTTGTCCGTCACACCCCAGACAACAGCCTCGCGGCACCTTTACTACGGGCGCATCGTGCTGGACAGCGGCGACGCGCCGGTGGAGGTGGAAACCGGAGGGCGCGAAACCGGGCTGGTATGCCTGCGCGGCGGCGCGACGGTGCAAGTGGGAACCGCAGAATATCCGATGGGCCGATATGACGCACTCTACATTCCGCGCGAGAGCCGGTTCCGCGTGACCGCAGGTGCGGACGGTTGCGACTTCGCCGAGTTGTCCGCTCCGGCCAAGCAGACGCACCCGCTGCAGTTCGTCTCGTTCGCCGCGGTTCAGAAGGACCCCGGGCTGCATTTCGCGGCCGGCGGCCCCAACTCCGAGCGCACGCTCAACATCCTGCTTGGGAAGAACGTCGAGGCCGGTCGCATCGTGGCGGGTGTCACGTTCAGCAAGCCAGGCAACTGGACCTCGTGGCCGCCGCACGAACACGCCGCGATGCTGGAGGAGGCCTATCTCTACATCGACATGCCCGCGCCGGGCTTCGGCGTGCAGTTCGTCTACACCAACACGGGCGAGCCGGAGCTGGCGACGTTCGTCCGCGACGGAGACGTGGTCATCATGCCGAAAGGTTACCATCCGAACGTGGCGGCGCCGGGATCGCAAATCAACTTCCTGTGGATGATGGCGGCCAACCGCGAAGGCGAGGACCGGCAGTTCGGCGTGGTGAACGTGCAGCCCGGATTCGCGGGCGGCGGCTCCGGCCTGGAGCGCGGACAGGCGGGGAGGTAACGCGATGTTCCGACTGGACGGTAAAGTCGCTTTGGTGACGGGCTCCAATCGTGGCATGGGTGCGGCGATGTCCCTCGCCTTCGCCCAAACCGGCGCGGACGTGGTTCTGCACGATATCGCGGCTCCCGAGGAGACGGCGAAGCGCATCCGTGAAGGGACGAACTCACGCACCCATTGTTTGGCCGCCGATCTCAGTTCTCGCGCGCAGGCGGACCGCCTGATCGATGAGGCCGTGGCGGCGATGGGAGCCGTGGACATTTTGGTGAACAACGCCGGCATCATCCGGCGTGCACCGGCTGTGGAACATGGGGACGAAGACTGGGACGCGGTGATCGAAATCAACCTGACCGCCGTGTTCCGGCTCTGCCGCGCGGCGGGCGCGCACATGCTGGCGCGAGGGCGGGGCAAGATCGTCAACATCGCTTCGCTGCTCTCCTTTCAGGGCGGCATCAACGTGCCCTCTTATTCGGCGGCGAAGGGCGGCGTGGCGCAGATCACCAAGGCGCTGGCCAACGAGTGGGCCGGGCGCGGGGTGAACGTGAACGCGATTGCGCCAGGCTACATACGCACCGAGAACACGCGTCCGCTATTCCAGAACGAGGGCGCGCCGGCAGGCGATCCTGGAGCGCATCCCGGCGGGGCGCTGGGGCGAGCCGGAGGACGTGTGCGGCGCGGCGGTGTTCCTGGCTTCGGCGGCGTCGGATTACGTCCACGGCCATGTGCTGGTGGTGGACGGAGGATGGATGGCACGCTGACGAAGAATCGCATTTTCGGCGCGTGGGCCGCGGTGCTGCTGGCGCCGAATCTCATCGGGCCCGCTCCCGCCGCGGCGCAACCGCTGGGCCGGAGCGACCCCTCATTCTCGCAGCCCTCGCGGGCGCGCGGCGTGGATTACGTGCTGCCCACAGAGACCGAAGTCAAAGCAACGCTCGACCGCATACGCGACTACTTCGTCCGCTCCACGCCGTATCGCATCATCGACACCGCCACCGGCGCGCCGGTCGAGGACCTGACGAAGCCCACGAGGACAGCGGGCATCGACCTGCGACAGGGGCAGTTCAACGATTGGGATTACCCGATGGGTGTGGTACTGGCGGCCATGCTGCAGGCCGCCGATTCGACCGGCGACACCACTTACTCGGATTACGCGCTCAAGAACTTCGATTTCATCTTCGACCACCTGGATTACTTCCGCCAGCAGGCCAAGCAGTTCGGACCGCAAGCTTACGGTTACCGGCGGCTGCTCGAGATGCGCGAACTGGATGATTGCGGCGCCATCGGCGCGGCCCTCATCAAGGCCTACAACAAGAGGAAGGACGCGCGATACCGCGCCACCATCGACGCCATCGCGGACTCATCGCGCATAAGCAATTTCGCATGCCCGATAGCACGCTGGCGCGCCGGCGCCCGCAACCGGTATCGCTCTGGGCGGACGATTTGTACATGTCGGTCCCGTTCCTGGCTCAGATGGGCGCCCTGACAGGCCAACGCTCCTGGTTCGACGACGGCGCACGGCAGGTGATTCAGGCATCGGCGCGCCTGCAGGACAAGACAACCGGGCTCTGGGACCACTCCTGGTTCGAGAACACCACGCCGGACCCCAAGTTTTATTGGGGCCGCGGATCGGGATGGGCCATGATGGCGGCGGCGGAGCTGCTGAGCGTGCTGCCTGAGGATCATCCCGAGCGGGAGCGCGTGCTGGAGATTTTCCGGCGCGGAGCGCAGGGAGCGGTGGCTGC
>CAWJLI010000055.1:0-4195 GCA_963843095.1 Bryobacterales bacterium | reverse complement strand
GGTTATGCAAGATGATCCGGTCTCGATATTCGCCGGCGCTGCTCATATCCAGTTTCTGCTTGCTCTCCACGCCACCACGACCTTCAACCGTCACGTCGTACACGCCGGGCGGCACCGATAAAAAGTACTGCCCAAAGCGAGTCGTTGTGGTGCAGGTCGGACGACCGGAACCGCCTGCGGGAGTCAAACAGACCTTCGCGCGCGCCACTCGATCACTGCCCGACACTAGTTCACCTAAGAGATCGCTGGAAGAATAGATCCCTCCCTCATGTATATAGGCGAGCCGCAGCACAAAGTCCCAACGCACATAGTAGGGGAAGTATATGCGAACCGGGCTAGAGGACGCGGTCACGAATCCCTGGAGTTCGGTCGTCACGGAATACTCGCCGTTGGGGACCTCGTCGAAGGAGTACCGTCCCAGATCGTCCGCTGCTGCGGATTGGTCGTACGTGTCACCCGAGAGCTTATGGATCGCAACTCTTGCTCCCGGAAGCGGGCCGCCACCTTGATCCGTGATTCGTCCGCTTAGGGCCGGCTCCGCAAAGCCGGCGGTTCCCCCTGCCAACAAAGCCATCAGTGCCACCGCCGCACGCAGAACGCGCGGCTTGCGCAAGCCAAGCCCTAGTGGATGCAATGTTGTATAACCTCCTTGGTTATCCCTGCACTGCCGATGACAGTGTCACCATTCCCCAACGTGATGCTTTGGTTCTGGTCGTCGTCACCTGCGGTCCCAGTGAAATGCAGGAGCTCGTGGATAAGCAATATTTCGTCAATCTGCAGATTCGTAAGGCCTAGCCCAAGGAATAGTGGCGCCTGCGATATCGGCGTCCCGTCAGCCAAGATTCCTGTTGCGAACCCCCGGTTCGATGCGAAGTAGATAGTGCCGTTGACACCCGTGGTCTCGCCCATCGTCGCGGGCGGAATGTTACTACCAAAATCCACCAACCGGATCTGATTCTGGCTGTACGCCTGTTCGAGTATGCTTTCGGGGCTTGTGGTTCCGAAGGTGCTTTCCATCGCGGCCACATCGAAAAGCGATGCGCAATCAGGGTTCACCAACAGGGCCTCCGCGCCATTAACGACGGGGGGCAAAAGCGCTGCTGCCAGAACTAGGTTTCCCCCTGCTGTGGAAAACCGGGGACGGACGGGACGTTTTCCGAGAGTCTTGCCGGCTCGCTCGCACCATATCACCGATGGCCCGCCTGCCCCGCGCGGTTGCGGTCGACGCACCGCATCACGTCACCCAGCGCGGCAACGCGCGCCGGTTCATCCTCGAATCCGACGCCGCCCGCCTCGTCTACCTGCAGCTCCTCCAGCACGCTTGCCGGCTGCATCGCCTCTCCCTGCTCGGTTACTGCCTCATGTCGAACCACGTGCACCTGATCGCCATCCCGCAACGGCCCGACTCTCTTGCCACGGGGCTCAAGCAGGTCCATGGACGTTACGCGGCCTATTTTAACGCCCTGCACGCGTCGTCGGGCCACGTCTGGCAGGGCCGCTACTATTCCTGCGCGCTGGACCCGCCGCACCTCTGGGCCGCCCTGCGCTATACCGAGCTGAACCCGGTCCGCGCCGGCCTGGTAGCGGAACCGGAAGCCTTCCCGTGGTCGAGCGCCGCCGCTCACTGCGTGCCGGCCGCGCAGGACCCGCTGCTGGACCTGGCGCTCTGGCGCTCGGTCTGGACCCCGCCGGCGTGGGAGCAGTTCCTGGCCGAAACGGTGCCGGAGGAACAGACCCTCGCGATCCGGCGCAGCACTCACACCGGGCGCCCCCTGGGCTCGCCCGGCTTCGTACGCCAAATGGAGATCACCCTACGCCGCCGCCTGACGCCGGAGAAGGGCGGCCGCCGACCCAAGCAAAGCCTGTCGACCGCGCAACAGGCGTTCGCTTTTCGGCAAGACTAGTCCGCAGGGTTATGGAGTGAACCCCAAAAGTGAGACAGCGAGTTAAGGGAACAAATACATTGAATGGAGTGAGGAATGGATTTGTCCCGAGCTGCTTACAGTCGCGATCTGAAGATCGCCGCCATGCGCGCCTTGGACGCCGGCTCTGCCACCGGTGAAATTGCGCGGAAATATCAACTGAGCCCGAAACTGCTGGAACGGTGGCGTGGAGAGTGGCGCGCCAGAGGAGAGTTGGCGTTTCCCGGCAGTGGCCGCCGGGGAGTCGACTTGCCGGCGCTCGATGACGCCCGTCGCGTGGCCGAATTGGAGCGCAAGATCGGCCAACTCACAATGGAGAATGATTTTTTAAAAAAAGCCTTACAGCATTTCAGGGATCATCACCCTCCGGTCGTCGTCAGTGGCGCGGATGCCTGTTTGAAGAAATTGAGCAAGCCGCGGCGAAAGGCCAAGCCGTGAACGCCCTCTGCCAGATGACCGGCCTGAGCCGGGCCGGCTTTTACCGCAGGCGCCTGCCGCACCAGGCCACACCGGTGGAGATGGAGATACGCGATCAGATGCAGAAGGTCGCGTTGGAATCGCCGGCCTACGGCTATCGGAGAATCACGGCCGAACTGCAACAGCGGGGCTTCGCGGTCAACCACAAGCACGTGCTGCGGATGATGCGCGAGGACAATTTGCTCTGTGTGCGGCGCCGCGCCTTCATGGTCACGACCGATTCGCGGCACAACCTGCCGGTCTACCCGAACCTGGCGCGCGAGATCAAGCCCACGGCGATCAACCAGCTCTGGATCGCCGACATCACGTACATCCGTTTGCGTACGGAGTTCGTGTATCTGGCGGTGGTGCTGGACGCATTCTCGCGGCGTGTAATCGGCTGGGCGCTGGGGCGCACGCTGGAGGCTAGCCTGGCGGTGGCGGCGCTGCGCATGGCGCTGATTGAGCGTCAGCCGACGCCTGGCTTGGTGCATCACTCCGATCGCGGGGTGCAATACGCTTCGTTGGATTACACGCAGATGCTGAAACAGCACAAGGCCACCATCAGTATGAGCCGCAAGGGCAACCCGTACGACAATGCGGCCTGCGAATCGTTCATGAAAACGCTGAAATACGAGGAGGTTTACCGCAACGAATACCGCGACTTCCACGACGCCCGCGCCAGCATCGGCGAATTCCTGGAGCGTGTCTATAATCAGAAACGACTTCACTCCGCTCTCGGGTATGTTCCGCCAGCCGAGTTCGAGAACGGTGCCACGCTATGAGATCCGCGTGCCAGCTACCAAACGGGGGCGCTGCCCCTGCGACCCTGGGATTTAGCGCAGTTGCGCCAGAATGGCCAGGTTACGGGGCGGCTGGCGCCGCCCCGGCCATTCCGGCCGCTGAGTCGACGCTCGGGGTCGCGGTAGGGATGACCATCGCTGATCACCCCCCGCACAGATCCGTACTGGCGGAATTACCGCATACGGCTCCTCCCTCGGATACGAGCGTCAAAGCGGACATCGGGATATGGATGAAGAGTGCGGGGACGAGGAATCCACCGATCGAAGATAGGCCGCAGACGATCCCAGTCTGGCTTCCGCCGCTGACTGCGCCGGCGTAGTACATGCCGCCAGTAACGGCAAAGCTGTTCTCGGAACCGCGAAAGCACAGACAGGTTGCCCGGCACGGCGTGGTATCGGTAGTAACCCTCTACCACCCGCTTCAGCCACGCCCCGACGAGCGCGACAGGCTCATGCATCATCCGGCGCAACTCCATCTGAATCGCTCGGAGCTTTGCCCTCATCCGCTTCGCCGCCGTATGCCGCCAGACCACAAAATGGCCTCTTGAGTTCGTGCCACAGAAGTGCGTGAACCCGAGGAACGTGAATGTTTCCGGCTTTCCCTGCCCTCGCTTCCGTCGAGCAGACGCCGCAAAGCGCCCGAACTCGATCAGCCGCGTTTTCTCCGGATGAACTTCCAGCCCAAACTTCGCTAACCGCTCCTGAAAATCTCTCAGAAACCGTTCGGCGTCCGCCTGGTGCTGAAATCCGGCGACGAGATCGTCGGCGTAGCGGACAACAATCATGTCGCCTTGCGCGATTTTCTCTCGCCATACCTCGACCCACAGGTCGAACACATAGTGCAGGTACACGTTAGCCAGCAGCGGTGAAGCCACTGCTCCTTGCGGCGTACCCACCGTCGTCTCCGACCACTCGCCGTCTTCCGAAACGCCCGCCTTCAGCCATTTCTGGATCAGCCGCAGCATTCGGTTGTCGGCCACTCGATGCCTGACGAACTTCAACAGCCACTCAGTG
>CAWJLI010000054.1:0-66079 GCA_963843095.1 Bryobacterales bacterium | reverse complement strand
GAACCGCTCGATCGCCCCATTCAGCGCCTCCAGGTACGCGGGCCACGCCACGTCGACGGATGCGAATGCGGGCGCGCCGCTCGCGCGCAGATACTCCTTCCAGGGGAACACCGGGCTGAGAGCTTCCATTTCCCGCGTGCTCATCTTGTGATAAACCTTCTCCGGGTCGCGGCGGGACACGATGTCGAGCGAGCCTTGGGCCAGCGCGGTCTCGATCTTCATCACCGTCTCCGCGCCGGCCTTGGCCTCGGCCGCGGTCTCGCCGGCCAGCGCAAACATGCGCGCCACGTGCGACACGTACTTGCGGCGCAACTCGTCGCTTTCCATGTCCTGCTTCAGGTAGTAGTCGCGCTCCGGCAGTCCCAAACCGCCCTGGTCGACCTGCGCGATCACCTGGTTGGAGTCCTTGAAATCCTGCCCGGAGCTGAACTGGAACATCACGTCGGCGCCGCTGCGGTGCAAACGGGCGACCACCGCGGCAAGTTGCGCCTTATCCTTCAAGCCGCGGATCCGCCCCAGTTCATCTTCGAGCGGCTTCAACCCGGCCGCCTCCACCGCCTTTTCATCCATGCAAGCCGCGTAGTAGTCGCCGATCAGGCGGGCCGTGGAGTCGCGGCCGGCGTCCGGCTTGCTCGCCGTCTCCAGAATCCCGCGCAGCACGTCGTGATTGTGCTCTTCCAACTGGTCGAACCGGCCCCATCGCGATTGATCCGCCGGGATCGGATTACTCTTCAGCCAGCTCCCACAGGCGTACTGGTAGAAATCCGTGCACGGATTGACCGTGGCATCGATGTTCTTCACGTTGAACTCAAACGCGCCGCCCGGCTTTTCCGGCGCCTGGCCCCAAAGGCCGCAGGCAGTGAGCGAGAGGACCATCAAGATCTTGTGCAAAGCGAGACTCCTTCCCTATCACTCTAGCTTGTGGCGCCGCAAGTGGGGCAAAGGCGATTATCGCGAGGAACTGGCGGTCCTTGCCACCGGAGTTTCTGTCGGCTCGCCGGATCAGCCCAACCGCTTGACGGCTCTTACGGCTCGCGCCGCCGGGCCTTGACGAAGTCGATTTCCCGCTGTTTGGGAATGCCGGGCTCGAAGCACCGCCGGCAACGCGCTTCGTACATATCGTTGGCGCCCACCACGATCAGGTCGTCGGAGCCGCGCAGTCGCTGCGTGTGCTTGGCCGGGTTGCCGCAGCGCACGCACACCGCCAGCGTCTTAGTGATGGATTCGGCCTGCGCCAGCAGATCCGGAATCGGCGCAAACGGGCGCCCCAGGTAGTCCGTATCCAAACCGGCGATGATCACCTGTTTGCCGCTGTCGGCCAGCCGCCCCGCTACCTCGACCAGCGACGGGCCCATGAAATTGGCTTCGTCTACGCCCACCACTTCGGCGCGCCAGTCGATCCGCTCCAGCATCTCCGTGGCGTCGTTGATCACTTGCGATTGCATGCGCAGATCCCCGTGCGAGACAATTTCCTCGGCCGAGTAACGGTCGTCGATTTTGGGTTTGAACACCGCTACCCGTTTACGCGCGATCATAGCGCGGCGCAGGCGCCGGATCAGTTCCTCACTCTTGCCCGAAAACATGGGCCCGCAGATTACTTCGATCCAGCCCGCGTTGCCCGTGATAATATCCATACGAACCGTTCAGCATCCCACAGTTACAGCTCCGCCGCCACTGCGGCT
Source organism: Bryobacterales bacterium (assembly GCA_963843095.1). Taxonomy (GTDB): domain Bacteria; phylum Acidobacteriota; class Terriglobia; order Bryobacterales; family Bryobacteraceae; genus Bog-375. The sequence goes on along the minus strand of CAWJLI010000054.1, from coordinate 64,397 downwards.
ACCTGATCTTCCAGCGCCACCAACCCTCCCGCGAAAAAGTGGTCCGCGGCTTCAATCCACAGGATGCGTTTCGGTGCGGCCCATCGCGCGAAGGCGGCTTCCAGCTCGGCGCGCGGCCCGAATTGGTCGTGCGTGCTTTGCACAAAGGTCTTCGGTGTCGCGCAGCTTTCCAGGTACTCCGCGTTACCCATGCTGGTCGGAAAGCCCGCTGCCAACAGAAAGCGCGCGCCGCTGGTTTCGCACCCCAGGCGCGTGATCACCCGCGCACCAAAGGAAAAACCCGCTAGCGCGTAGGGCAGCGCCGGATACCGCGCGCGCAGCCACTCGAGCGCCGCGCGGGCGTCTTCGATTTCGCCTTCCAGGTTCCCGTACTCGCCCTGGCTGCGGCCCACCCCGCGATAATTGAACCGCAGCACGACCAGCCCGGCGCGGCGCAATCCGCGCGCCAGCCGGTAGACCACCTTGTTGTGCAGCGTGCCGCCGAACTGCGGATGTGGATGGCAGACCACCGCCGCGCACCATGGCTCGCGGTCGTGCGGCTCTTCAAGCAGCGCTTCCAGGCGGCCCGCCTGCCCGGCGATTTCGTGCGATTCAATGCGGCGCGTCATGTTCTCTTGTGGGGCAGCTTGGTAAGCTGCGGTCCGATTGCCAATCGGACCGCGAGGCGGTTGGCAACCGCCTCGCAGGATGGCATCCTGCCCCACATACTCGCGCCGCTAATTCGTCCGGTAATTCGTGAACTGCATGTCGAGTCCGAAATCGGCCGCCTCGCAGCAGTTGGATCGCCTGTTGCAAAGTGTCGCGGTCGCGCCCGGAAACGCGCACGAAGTCGCCCTGGATCGAAGCCTGCACTTTCAGCTTGGCGTCTTTGATGGCCTTGACGATCTCGCGCGCCTTCTCGGTCGGGATGCCCTGTTGCAGGGTCACCTCCTGGCGCACCGTGGAACCGGCCGCCGGCGTAACCGTCCCGAAGCTCAGGTTCTTCAGCGGCACCTTGCGCTTCACCAGCTTCGATTCCAGAATGTCCACCACCGCCTTGAGCTTGAACTCGTCCTTGCTGGCCAGCGCCATCTTGCCATCTTTCTCGTTCAGCTCGATGCGAGGAATGAGAGTCCTTCAAGTCGTAGCGCTGCTGGATTTCCTTCTGGGCCTGCTGGATGGCGTTGATCACTTCCGGCATTTCGATTTTCGAGACCACGTCAAAACTGTTATCGGGCATAATCTTATTCCTGCTCTTCGGGCTCTTCCTCGTCGGCCGGGAAATCGTCCAGTCCGAGGATCGATCCCGGGCGGCGGCGCAACGTCGTCACGCGGCGCACAGGCTCCGGCCATGGACTCTGCTCAGTCGCTTCCGTATCCGCCTCCGCCTCCGCCGGCGCGGCTTCCGCGCCGATCAGATCCTCGTCGGCCGGCGCGTCGGAGGCCGCGCCCGCCGGGCGATTCGATTGCCTGGCTTTCGAGCGCCACCAGCACGTGCCTGGTGATTTCCTCCACCATGCGCGCCATGGAAGCATCGAGCGCTACCGTCACCGCGGCGTGCACCTGCTCGGCATCCACCACGGCCACGAACGGCACCACCGGCGCAGCCTTTTCCACCTGCGCTGCCGCGTGCGGATCGCCGGGCCCGCCTTCCCGGATTTGGCTGCGCGCCTCCTGCGCCCGTTCAGCCAGCGGCCTCACCGCCGCCAGCAGCGCCGACGCCTCGAACGGCTTGCGCAGCAGCGCGTCCGCCTCGACGCGCTGCGCTTGCGCCTCGTCCACTTGTTCCAGCACGCCCGCCGTGAGGATCACGCCCACGTGCCGGTGCTGCGGGCTCATCTTGATGTATTGGCAGATGTCGTATCCGGTGCGGCCGGGCATCACCGTGTCCGCCACGATCACGTCCGGATCCACGTCCTGCAGCCGGATCAGCGCCGCTTCGGCGTTGCTGACGGTGACTACTTCGTAGCCTTCCTCGGCCAGGATGCGCTCGCCCATCCGCTGCGCGTGCGGGCTGTCATCCACCAGCAGAACGCGGCTCATTGCTTGATGGTACTACCTCCGGCGTCGGCCGGCTGCGGTTGCGGCTGGGGCGCCGGCGGCGCGGTGGTTACTTTCTTTTTCTTGTTCTTCCTGGCCTGATCTTCCTGCGGCCTGCTTGTTCGCCTTGGCGCGCTGCTCCTGCTTCTTCTTCATCAGGTCCTGCTGCTTCTTCAGCATTTTGGCCTGCTGCGCCGCGGTAATCTTGCCGGTGTGATTCTGCGGCAGCGACGCGTCCGGAACGGGCTTGGCGGGGATTCCGGCCGGGCCCTCAGCCGCGCCGCTGGCGGCGGTCTTGCCGCTTTCCGCGCCGGCCGCCGGCGCCTGCCGCGCCATCCCAGGATTCTGCCGCGCGTCCGGCGCGGCGTCAATCAGCTTGCTGTCGTTCGCCGTGGATACGGTCACATCGCTTCCGCCGCCGGCGCTGACTCCCGTGTTGCCGATGGCCTCACTGCCCTTGGCCGATACCGGTATGCTCACCGGAGTATAAGGCTTGAGCGTCTCCATCCGCGGCGATCCGCTCTTGGCCGCGTTCAGGACGTCGGGGTGCGAGCTGAACGGGCCCCAAGCCTTGCTCAGCAGGCCCCGCTTCTGGCGGTTCTCCAGCTCGTACTTCTGGCGAGCATACGCCACCGGGTCGGCCTCCGGCACAGGCCGGTTCATGGCTTTCAGGTGGCTCGTCGCTTCGGCAACGTGCGAGCTCAACGGGTAGTCGCGCACGATCCTGCTGTAAGCCGCCGCCTCCTGATCTTCGAACCGGTCTCCCATGCGGTGATAGGAATCCGCTTCCAGCATCAGCGCGTCATCGGCGCGGCTGTACAGCGGGAACTGGTCCGTCAGCGCGGTCAGCCGGTTAGCCGCCGCCGGGAAACTCCCTTTGCTGCGGTAATAAAACGAGCCCACTCGAAATTCCGCGTCCGCCAGAACCTCCTGCGCCGTGCGCAGGTACTGCTGCGCGTCGGGAGCGAATTTGCTGTTGGGAAACTGCACCAGAAGCTGCCGGCATTCGTCCTCCGCGCGCCGCGCGTGCAGCGGGTCGCGCTCGGATTTGTCCATCTGCTGGTACTGCATCTTGCAGACTTTTTCCTGGGCCTCGGCGGCTTCCTCCAATTGCGGATAGAACAAGATGAAATCCTTGTACTCGGCCTCGGCCTGCGCCAAGCCATGGCTGCCGCCTTCGCGATACCAACTGTCGGCCACCGCCAATTTGGCTTTGGCCAGGTACTCGCTGGTGTCGTAGGTGTTCATCAGGGTTTGCAGCGTCAGCCGCGCCTGCTCGTAGCGGGCGTGTTCGATATCGTCGACGGCCCGGTCGAACAGCACCTTGTCGGGCTGCTGCGTGTCCTTGGTGATGGGGTTCTCGTATTTCTTCTTCGCGCAGCCCGGAGCCAGCACCAGGGCGCACATCACTGCTACTACTGCAGGCACACGGATGACATTTCGCAACATAAAGGATTCCGATTTCACTTCACTTCTCCAGCAATCTTGCCAACGGGCGGTCCTTCCATCAGCACGGCACGGCGGTCGCCTGGGCGGCAATCTCGCGCATCTCCCGGGTAGTGGCTTCCGCGCTCGGACTGTGAAAGATGGCCGACCCTGTGACGATCCATTCACACCCCGCGCGCACTACTTCCGCCAGGTTCGCCGGGTGGACCCCGCCATCGATCTCAATCGGGAAGGCTAACTTCTTTTCGCGCCGCATGCGATGCAGCTTACGCACCTTTTCCAGCACATACGGAATCAGCTTCTGGCCGCCCCAACCCGGGTTCACGCTCATGAGCAGCACGTAGTCGGCCACTTCCAGCACATCTTCCAGCACCGCTACCGGCGTGGCCGGGTTCAGCACCACGCCTGCCAACGCGCCGGCTTCCTTAATCATGGTGAGCGTGGCGTCCAGGTGTCGGCAAGCTTCATAATGCACCGAAACCGAGTTGGCGCCCGCCTCGATGAAGGACTTGGCATACCGTTCCGGACGCTCGATCATGAGGTGGCAATCCAGGTGCGCGCGGGTGGTCTTGCGAATCGATGCGACCACCGGCGGCCCGATCGTGATGTTGGGCACAAAGTGGCCATCCATCACGTCGAGATGGAGGATGGTGGCCCCGCCGCGCTCCACCGAAGCGATCTCCTCGGCCAGGCGCGCGAAGTCCGCGGACAAAATCGAGGGAAGGATTTCAACCATTTGCGGATTCGTTTGATTTTATCACAGCCGCCCAGAAACCATCGCCGGCGTCGCGCCGCGGCATCCGTTCCCACACCATAGCGTCGCGGCCCGGCGCGGCCTCAGCCACCACCTGCTGGTTCTCTTCGGGCTCCAGCGAGCAGGTGGAATACACCAGCCGCCCGCCGGGCTTGAGCGCCGCCAGCGCGTTCCGCAGCAGCGCGGTCTGGCGGCCGTGCAGATCGGCGAGGTCTTCGGGCCGCAGGCGCCACTTGATTTCCGGATTGCGCCCCAGCGTGCCCGTTCCCGAGCACGGTGCATCCACCAGGATGCGGTCAAACCGCCGCGCCAGCGGCAGTGGCCGCGTGCCATCCAAGACCACCAGGTCCGCCGCCATCCCGCGCAGCCCTCGCAAGCGATGCAAGTGCAGATCGCAGGCCACCGCGCGCACTCCCGCTTCGAGCGCCTGCGCCGTCTTGTTGCCCGGCGCCGCACACAAATCGAGGAAAGTAAACCCCGGCTCCAGCTCGAGCAGCGGCACGATGGATTGCGAGCCGATGTCCTGGAAGCGCGTGCCCGCGGCGGAAACTCGCAGGTACTTTTGCGGCTCTTCGAGCGCCGCCAGCGCGATGGCGCGCGCGGCCTCAAGTCCGTGGTGCCGTTCCCAGCGCTCAAGCAGCCACTCCGGGCAGGAAAGCTCGATCTCCCGAGTGGGCCACTCGACCGGAGCGCGGTCCACGTTGCGCAATACCGCGTTGACCATCCCCGCGGCCGACCGCTTGCGCGCCCGCTTCACCAGTTCCACGCTCTCCGCCACCGCCGCGTGCGCCGGAATGCGCTCCAGATAACGAAGTTGGTAAATCCCCATCCGCAGCGCCAGGCGCACTTCCACATCCAACCGCCGCCGCGCGCCGCACTGCTCGATCAGATAATCGAGCTGCGCCCGATACCGCAGCACGCCGAAGACGATCTCGGAAGCCAGGCCCGCGTCACGCGAATCGAGCGCCGCCGTCGCCGCGAGCAGCAGGTCGGAAGCCCAGCCGCCGCCCTCCACTCTTTCGAGCACGGCGTATGCGGTCTGGCGTGCGGGCGCAATCATCATTCCACTCAGAAACGATACCGAACTTCAAACCGCACGAAGCGGGGCGGCTCGATGGCGATGGGCAAGCGCTGGTTGAACGTTGGGCCGGTCAGGTCGGTCTGCTGGATGGCGAGGTCTTCGTTGGTCACATTCAGCAGATCGGCGACGGCAAAGATTCGGCCGCGCGAGAGCGGCCACTCGCGGCTGAGACGCAGGTTCCAGTTTTGCACATGCTCCGCGCGATTGCCGCCGCCGGGGCTGCCGCGCGGAGTGGCGGCCACCAGGATCGGGCCTTGCGGCAAACCGGTGACCAGCAGCATGCGGGCGAACGCCAGGCCATCGGTGTAATCGGCCACGGTCGAAATCTGCACGCCACCCCAGCGCGCCGGCAGGCGATACAGCGCTTCGACCTTGCCGGTGAAGGCGCGGTCGGTGAAGGCGCGGCCGGTTGCGTCGATGTCGGCATTGGGATCGGAGAAAAGCGCGCCCACGACGCCGGGATCGTTCTCGTAGACGGCGTTGCCGGGATTGGTTGGGCCGTACGATTTCTCGGCCACGAAGGAAGCCAGCACCGTAACGCCTCGCCAGGCGGCGCGCAGTTGCGCGTTCACGCCGGAGTTGAGTGTGCGCAAATCGGGTGGGTTGGTGAGCAGATATTGGTCGCGGCCGAGCGTGGCGGGGTTCTGCGCGTAGACGGCGAGTCGCCGATCGTCGAAGGTGCCTGGGATGCCGTCGGGTCCGGGATCGAGAATGGTTACCTGGGTGTAATCCTGTGGCGTCACGCCCGTGTCGATGGCGGCGATGCGGTCCTTCTCGTCGCGGCGAAAAAGGTGAATGGAAGCCAGCGTGGAGAGCGGCAGAGGCATCTGGGCACCCAGGTTCCATTCGTCCGCATGAGGGCGGCGCAAGGAGGGGGATATGGACGAGTACGGGCCACCGAAACGGGCGAGGAGGGTTCCCTGCTCGCCCGGCTCAAACCATCCATCGCCATTCAGATCGTTCCATTGATAGACATTCCCGCCCAAGCTGTTAGGGTTGCCGTAGTCTAGGTAGCGGCCAGCCAGCGGCGCGTACAAGCGGAAAAACGACCCGCGCAAGACCAGGCCGCGGGCATGCGGGACCTGCCAGGCAAGGCCGGCGCGGGGAGATGCGCTATTCCACGCGATGGGATCGGTCTGAGCGGCGAACTGCCGCGCGGGTGTGTAGAAGCCGAAGGGGCTCGACTGCGCGGGCAGGCCGCCGCGGGATAAGTCGGCCACCACGCCGAGGTCGAGCGAGAGCCGCGGCGCGACGGCCACGTGGTCGGTGACCCAGGCGGATGCGGACGTGATGCGCTCGCGCGAATCGAGCGGCGTATTGAACTCGACGATCTCGGCGGGCGCGCCATCGGCGGTAATCAGATTCAGATCGGAAGGCGTGCGATAGCGGGTCTGCGGTAAAGAAGTCCGCCAGCCGCCGCCGGCCATGAACTGATGGCGCGTCCGCGCAAATTTCATGATGCCGGGCTCCCAGGCAGCGGCGATCTGCTGGCGGGCGCGCACGGCAAGGTTGGTGAGCGGGGGCTCGCCGGTCACCGCGCCGCCGGCGAGTTCGATGCTGCTCTGGTTGATGGGGGTGACCACGGCCGGGGCTGTGTCGAGATGGGCGAAGGAGTCTCCGTAACGGAGCTGGAGCGTGCCCGCCACCCTGGCAGTCCAAACGTGGGTCCAGCCGGCTTGAACGAAATCCAGGTGATCGGTCTCGTTCAGACCGGCCACGCCGTCCGGCAAGACGAACTCGGGCGAGAGGCGACGCGCGGCGAGAGCCTCCATGCCGGCGGGTTCGCCCCATCCGGCGAGATCGATGCGGGAGCCGCTGTAGAGAGCTTCGAAACGGTCGTGATCGCCGGCGCGCACGCGGACGAGCGCGTTGCCAAACAGAAGGCGGCTGTTCTGGTTCGTGCCGGGAACGGCCAGCGGCGCGGCCTGAGCGGCCCATTGGCCGGAGCCGGAAAGAAAGATGTCAGCCCAGCGGGAAACGGGACCGCCAAGATCGGCATGGTCGCGGGTGAACCAATCGTACTGTTCGGACTGCGTGATGGCGCCGCGGCTGGCGGGTGGGGGCAGATTGTTCGAAGCCAGCGCACCAGCGGTTCCAGCGGCAGAAATGGAGGCGTGCCAGGATTCGCCGGCCTGCGTCGGGAATAAGCCGATCTCGATGCCATAAGCGGGCGAGGACGTCAGGGCAAACGCGCTTCGCACGACGGTGGCTTCGAGCGCATCCGTATCGGGGAGAATTTGCGGGCGGCCCGGCTGGTAATCGTCACCGGCGTCCAGGCCATTGAACTGGAGCGCGGTATCGGTCCAGGAAAATCCGCGTTGGGAGACGACGCCGAGCCGGTTGTCGGCGAGGCCGCTGAAATCGAGCGGCTCGGTGACGCTGCCTGGCTCGAGTGCAAACAACGCCGAGCCGAGCGAAAAGCCTTCCGGGTAAACGCCCGCGCCAACATCGCCCGTCCACTCGCCTGGCGCGGCGGCGGTTGTGCGATCGAGGCGGAACGGTGCGCCCGGTATGACCAGCAGAGTGACGCGAACGGTTTCGAGAGGGACGATGTCGACCGGCGCCGCTGAGCTTTGATCTCCTTCGAGCGAGATACGGTAACGGCCATATGGCAGCGCGAGCGCGAAGCGGCCGGCGTTACCGGCCCGCACCAGCAAACGCAGGCCCCCGCCCTCGATCACCACGCCGGCCGCCGGCACCGGGCTGCCGGCGGAAGTGCGCACGGCGCCCTCGATACGGCCGAGAGCCAACTGCGCGTGAAGCATTCCGCAGCCCAGCCACGCGGCCAGCAGCAGGCGGCTATTGACGCAACACCACAAAGCGGCTGATCGAGTACCCAAATACGCCACCCACGAATACATCGGAGAGGAAATGCGACGACCACGTCATCCGCGAGAATCCCACCAACCCCGTCAGGCCGTAAGCGACGTACGGAACCCAACGGTGCTCGCGCCCGTAACGGCGGGCCACCACGGTGGCGATGGAGGCCGCGGCGATGGTGTGACCGGAGGGGAAACTGCCTTGGCCGCGCAACCAGGGGCCACCACTCTGAAACCAGGTGTCGGAGTAGTTGCCGTGAAGACCGATAACGGCGGGCCTGAGACGCCGGTCGATGTCCTTCATTACGATGGTGAGGAGTTCGGCATCGGCTACCGCTTCGCCCGCCAACAGCGCCGTCTTCTTCGATTTGTCGTCCTTGCGGATCAGCCCCGCCGCGTAGAACGAGATGGGTACCAGCGCCATCCCGATGGATGCGTTATTGCCCGAAACTACGCGATTGAAGCCGAGGTAAGTCGTGCTATCGCGGAAATACCGCCCTTCGATCGGATCGAGTGCGATTACCAGAGCGACTGTCGTGCCAATCACGGCGAGTGCGGGAAGAAGCGCCGACCGATGGCGCAGGTGCGCCGGAAACAGCCAGATGTTCTTTTGATCGCTGAGGATGTTGGTGGGCAACTGTTTCCATGACACGTCGCGGTCCGGAGCGGCTGCGGGAGCGGTTGGCGCGGCCTGGCCTACATCGCCGGCAGGCGCATCCTGCGCGCGGAGCTGCAGCGGAAGCGATGCAGCGGCAAGCAGGAGAAATGCGAAAGCAACGCGGCTGGTCAAAAGCTCTCTCTTCGCAACAGTGTAGCAGTTGACCGGAGAAGCGGAACAAGCCGGCCATAAAGGACGTAGATTGAAACATGCGGATGGACGTGTGGCAACGCACACCGGCGCCGGCGCGGGCGGTGGTGGCAGGCCTGGCAGTCATGCTGGCAGCGGAGATCCCGTGGTCGGTACTGGTTGGGGCCAACTTGAGGCTATCCAGTTCCCTGCCCTGGGCAGCGCCCGCGATGGCTGTCTATCTGGTCTTTTACTGGCGCTACTGCGACGGATGGGGATGGCCGGCCAGCACGGCGGCGCTGCGCCATCGACGGTTTCGGGCGGGTGCGATCCCGGCAAGGAGTTGGTTCTGGGCGATGGCAGCGGGGGTGGCGGCGGTGGCCTCGGCGCTGTGGCTGCTGTTCGCCTGGAGCCGAATGGTCCGGCTGCCTATCCCCGCCGTACCGGATGTGTCGGCCTACCCATGGTTGACGATCCTGCTGGCGGTGCTGGTAGGCGGCGCGGTATCCGGCATCGCGGAGGAGGCGGCATTCCGCGGATACATCCAGTCGGCACTGGAGGAGCGTGCCGGCCCTGCGGTCGCCATCTTGATCACCTCCCTGCTCTTCGGCTTGATTCACCTCAGCCACGGCATCGGCTACGCGCTTCCGCGGCTGCCTTACTACGTCGCGGTCGGTGCCATATACGGTGTTCTCACGTGGCGCACCGGATCGATTCTGCCTTCGCTTGTAATTCACGCCGGCGGCAATGCGCTCGCTGACCTGCTGGCGTTGAAACTGGGTGCGCCGCATACCGCGCCGCTCATCTGGCAGAGCGGCCCGGATGCCGCCTTCTGGCGCAACGTGGGATTGGGAATGTTCTGCGCGCTGGCGGCAGTATGGGCCTTTCGCAAAATCAAAGCGGCGACACGACCGGCACTGACTGGCACAGAGTGAGAGGCAGACAACACGTCTCGCGCGCGTCGGAGCACTGCGGGCGTGCGAAAATGAAGGCATATGGGTTCCCGTCTTGTCGCAGCCTTCTTCGCGCTTTGTCTGGCGGCTTCGGCCCAGACCATGTCAGTCGAGAAGTTGCGGCAGTTTCTCGAATCGAACGTCGCAATGATCAAGGAGGGAAAATCGTCCGACCGCGAGCTGGCGGCCTACCTGGAGAAAGTGAAGCTCACCGACAAGCTGGACGAGCGCCAGATCGAAGACATGCAGGGCGCGATGCGGATTGGCCCGAAGACGCTGCTGGCATTGCGCAAACTGGCGGCGGAAAGCGCGTCGCTGGCCACCGCCGCGCCGGTCGCGCCACCGCCCAAGCCGAAGCCCATCCCGCCGCCCAGTTCCGAAGAACAGGCCGCCATCATCGACGACGTGCGCAACTACGCCTTGAATTACAGCGACACCCTGCCCGACTTCATCTGCACCCAGGTGACGCGCCGCTTCGGCGCGCCCACGCCGGGAACCAAGTATGGCGGCCCCGTCGACGGCAGCCCGCGGTGGCAGGCGATCGATACGCTGCAAATCCGGCTCAGCTACTTCGAGAAGAAGGAGCAGTACAAGGTGGTGCTGATGAACAACGCCATCGTGAACCAGGATTACGACAAAGTGGGCGGATCGAGAGCGTTCGGCGAGTTCGGCAGCATGATGCGCGAGATCTTCGAGCCCTCCACCGAAGCCCGTTTCGAGTGGGACCACTGGGGCCTTCTGCGCGGCAAGCGCGTGATGGCGTTTAATTATCACGTGCGGCTTGACCGTTCCCGACTTTCAGATTGGGGTCGAAGAGGGCAAGCTGCACATTACCACGGCCTATCACGGACTGATCGAAGTAGAGCCGGACACGCACGCGGTGGTACGCATCGTGCAGGAAGCCGAGAACATACCCGCCGATTTTCCCATGAAGGAAACCAGCGACGTACTCGATTACGACTATCAGGAGCTGTCCGGCCACACCTTCCTGCTGCCGCTGAAATCGCAGGTGATCATGAAGACGATGGACGGCATCTCGAAGCTGGACGAAGAATTCCGGCTGTACCGCAAGTACTCGGCCGATTCCGAAATCAAGTTCGACGCCGACCCGGTCGCTCCGCTGCCCGACGACAAGACCAAAGAGACCAAGGAACCCAGCGCGCCGCCCAAGAAGTAAGGCGGCGCATTGCCAGCTCGCGCTTCATTGGCATTTACTGCACGCCGAAGATTCTTGTGGGTCCCTCCGGAACGTAGACCGACAATCGACGCGAGTCGAGCCAGGAGAGGCGCGGTTGGACACGATAGCCGGGAGCGAAATCGGGGAGAGGGAACAGTGTTACCTTCCCGCCCGTTGAGACTACGGCCACGGAGCAACGCCGTCCCGATTCTTTTCCGTCGCCAGCGGACAAGGATTCGGGCGTGTTCGGCGTCCAGTCATAGGTGCAATCGGTCAGGGCGATACGTTGGGAATCGGGAGACCAGGACAGTCCGTACTGAAACTCGTGAATCCCGTGGTAGGTCTGTCCCTCTTGATGGACGACCGTGGGCGGCTGCGTTAGGCCCGTCTGCACAATCGGTTGAATGCCTGCGGGGAGAGGATAGATTGTCGTACGTTCGATCTGCAGGTAATTGCTTTGGGCATACGGCGGCGCGAAGTGAACGATCCAGCCGACGTGCGCGACCAGCTTTGCATCCGGCGATGTGGTGAACCAATAACCGAGCAGGTCGCGAATGTTCTTGCCGGTCGATGTGTCTGTCTCGATGTACTCTTCTAACGAGGGATTCATATGGCATGTGGCTGCGACCGCGTTTTCGCCGGTCCACGCAATCGAAGGAGAGCCGCATGCCTGAAAGGATCCGATTCGGTGACCTTCGAGGTCGAGGATTACGATGGATGGCGTGCAAGATTCCTGGAGCGTGCACTGCTCTGTGTAAATGATGCGACGCGATGAAGGAGACAGCTCGGCGTGCACCTTCGCCTTTCCATCATGTGTCAGTTGTCTCTCGCCTCCGTCACCGGTGACCCAGACTTCGGACCCTCTAACTTCGACGCCAGGCACTCCGGCACACGCCAGCAATGGCACAATCACGAGCGCCCAGTGCAGCACCATCATAACTGGATTCGGCATACCGGTCTTTCGATGATGGGAGGGCAAGGCAAAGCCATCCTCCGCCTATTGCGTGACGTACATGGTTGGACCGTTGCTTTCGACGCCGCCGACCGTGATCACTACCGGGTATGCGCCCGTGCTCAAGCTGGGCACCACCAGGTTGGCTTGATCCAATCCCACCCAGCCCGGCGCCAGGCCGAGGAACTGGTATGGGGAGGGTGGGGTGGCCCAGCCGCCAATTGTGGCGCTCCATGGCAGCGTCGAGAGCGATAGCTTCGTGGTAGAAGCGGCTGCGCCATCGGCGGGCGGGCTGGAGACGGGGCCGATGCCGATCAAGTAAATCTGGGCCACGCTGCCGACCTTGGCGGGATTGTTCGGACCGTTGACGGTGTTGTCCTGGTTCAGCAAAATGGCCTGGCCAGCTCCGGTTTGCAAAATGTATGGTGCGGCCTGCGCCACCTGGAACGTCACCTCTCCGCTGGAGCCGCAAGAGTCACTCACCATCATGACCGCCGGGCCGGCTCCGATTTCGAAGGGCACTTGGATGTTGATTTGGCTGGAGCCGGCGTAGAACATCGGCGCTGCAACGCCGTTCACGGTCACCGTGACTCCAGCCAGCGAATTGGTCAGTGGGAACCCGCTGAATACTTGCGAGAAAGGCGCCAGGCCGGTTCCGAAGATGCTCACGATGGAACCCGGCGCCACCGGACCGGAAGCGTAATCGGCGTTGTTCACGATGCCGCCGGGCGTGATGCTGGGGATGCCGCCGCCCGCCGCGATCTGGGCCACGAACGCATCCGGTGCTTCGCCGGGGTAAGACGGAGTGTAGGTTCCGCTGGTGGCGGGGAAGTTGGTCGAGGTTGTGACGCCGGCCACCACCAGCCCGGCCGCGCAGTTCACCGCCAAGGCGGTGCCATAATCCCCATTGTTGGTAGTCCCAGTGGGTAAGGTCGCGGTGCCACTGCCGCCCAGGTAGCTAGAGAACAGCAGGCCGGAGCCCGACGGATTCAGGCCGGTCACGAAGCCGTTGGTGGTGCCTTGATTCGAGCTTTGGAAGGCATCGCTGGTGACGGGGAAATTGGTGGAAGTGGTGCTGCCGGTGACGTAGGCGTTGCCCGTCGGATCGATGGCGACGGAGTAGCCGGCATCGGCGCCGCTGCCTCCCAGGTAAGTCGAGTACAACAGCGAGGACCCGCTGCCCGCCAGCCTGGTGACGAAGGCGTTGCTGGTGCCGCCGCCGTAGTTGGATTGATACGCACCGAGCACCGGAAAATCGGGTGACGCCGTGTCGCCGGTGACGAACACCGCGCCGCTCTTATCGACTGCGATTCCGACACCCTCGTCGTTCGCGCTGCCGCCCAGATAGGTGGAATAGATCAGCGCACCAGTGGGCGGACCGATCTTGGACACGAATGCATCCATGCCGCCTTTGAGCGTGGATTGCAAGGGCGTGCCGGCGACCGGAAAGTTCGAGGAGGTTGTGGACCCGGTGACGAAGGCGTCGCCGGCGGAATCCACTGCGATGGCATTGCCGCTATCGGTGCCGGAACCACCCAGATAGGTCGAGTAGACTCCCACACCGGCCGAGGTGAACGCCACGACGAAGGCATTGGACGGGCCGTGCAGGCTAGTCGCCGCCGGACCTACCAGAAGATCGGGGGAATTGGTGGTGCCCACCAGGTAGACGTTGTTATTCGCATCAAGCGCCACGCCGTTGAACACATCGTAGCCCGATCCGCCGAAATAGTGCGAAAAAGTCTGAGCCGTGGCGGCGTTGTTGAGCCCCATGACAAAAGCGTCCACGCTATAGCCCGCGTAATAGTCCAGGTAACTGGTATCGGCTGGAAAATACGCCGAGTCGGTGGCGCCGGCCAAGTAGATGTTGCCGGCCGCATCCAAGGCGATGGCGGATGCGATGCTGTCGCCGCCCGAGCCGCCGATCAAAGTGACGTACGCTGCCGTGGTGCCGCTGGAGTTCAGCTTGGCGACGAAGCAAGCGTTATAACCGTTGGTGGCAAGCACCGTCCCGGCGAGGTAGATGTTGCCGGCCGAATCGAGGGCCACCGCCGAGGCTTCCGCGTTGGTGGAGTTGCTGGGCAGCAGATAGGTAGCCCAGGTGAGCGCCGGGTCAATGACGAGCGGCTGGGAGCGGTCATAGCGCGCGAGCGCGAAGCGCACCTCGCTTCCGCGCAACTGGTACCGGCCGGCGACCTGGCGGCGTTCGCCATTCGATTCCTGATAGACGATAGGGCGATGCTGGCGGAGCTCGCCGGCCGCGGTCGAGATCACCAGGTCGCCCGCATCATCCACGCGTAAGCCTTGCGCGCCTACCACGCGCAGTCGGATGCGGCCAGGATCGGCGCCGCGAGCCAACACCAGATCATATTCCAGGCGCCCGTCGTTCACGTAGTAAACCACGTCGACGCCGGGATAGAGTTGCCGGTAACGGACGCGCGAATAAGTGGGGATGTTCTTGAGCCAGGCCGAGGGCTGATTGCCTATGAGATAGTTGACTACGCCGGGCAGAGCGTCTTCACCCTGGCCTTGCACGCCGGCGCGTGTGGATTCAAAAACCACAGTCACGCGCGCCTGGCGTGAGATCCATTCGGCGCGGCCGGCGCGCAGTGTCAACGCGGCGCCCGAGGTGTGCACGAGAAACTCCGCCGGTCCAGGTTCCTGGCCTCGGTTGGGCTCAAAGGCTACCGGCAGGCGGGCGGCCGACGCCAGGGCCGCACTCAAAAACAACAGCGACGCGATTCGCATGGGTTTGATTTCGAAGATCCCTCTACTATACATATCCTTGCAGAGCATGAATGGTTTCGAAAAAATGTCGATCAGGTAGGACGGGCCATCGCCTTGAGTGGCCTGTCACGTATTGCCAACCCATGCCACGTTGACAGACGACAAAAACCGATCGTCTGTCCTACCTCTGGCGCGCGCGTGCGGTAGCATAGCAGCTATGAAGAAACTGATTCGCCTGGCGATTGGTGGGGCATGCTTTAGTTTGCCTTTTTGGTGCGGCGGGGTTCTGGCGGCGGCGCAGCCGGGTCCCATCGATCCGCAACATATTCGCGAAGACGTGAAATATCTTTCAAGCGATCTGCTGGAAGGCCGCGGCGTGGGAACCAGGGGCGGCGACCTGGCTACGGAATATATCGCGCGGCAACTGGCTGCAGCCGGCGCCAAACCGGCGGCCGTGGATGGCACCTACTTCCAGAAGGTGCCGCTGGTGGGCGTCACCACGCAGCCGGAAACGCAACTCTCCGCAACGGCCGGCGGCAAGAAGATCGATTTCAAGCTGCTCGAGGACCTAGTAGGCATCGATATGAGCCAGAGCGACAGCACCAGCTTCGACGCCGACGCGGTCTTCGTCGGCCATGGCATCACGGCGCCGGAATGGAACTGGGACGATTTCAAAGGCGTGGACGTGACCGGCAAGGTGCTGGTGCTGTTCACCAACGAGCCAACTTCCGACGATCCGAAATTCTTCGACGGCCGCGCACTCACCTACTATGGCCGCTGGGTCTACAAATACGAAGAAGGGCTGCGGCGCGGCGCACGGGCGGTCCTCATCATCCACACCACGCCGACCGCGGGCTATGGCTGGGAGGTGGTGCGCGGCTCCTGGGCGCGCGAATTGCCGTACGTGAAACTGGCCGCCGGCGAGCGGGCGCTTTCCTGTGCCGGCTGGCTATCGCGCGAGGCGGGCGAACGGCTGCTGGGGATGGCGGGCAAAACGGTGGACGAGCTGCTGGCAGCGTCCGAGAAGGCGAGTTTCCGGCCGATCGATCTGGGAATTCAGATCCACGGCAAACTGGTTTCGCACGTGCGCGAGTTGAACACCCGCAACGTGGTGGGGCTGGTGCCGGGCAGCGATCCGAAGCTGAAGGACGAAGTGGTGATTTTCAGCGCGCACTGGGACCACCTGGGGATTGGCACGCCGGTGAATGGCGACTCGATTTACAACGGCGCCATCGACAACGCGACCGGCTGCGGCATCGTGCTCGAGCTGGCGCGCGCGTGGGCGGCGCTGGGCGCCAAGCCGCGGAGGTCGGCGCTGTTTCTTTTCGTGACGGCGGAAGAAGGCGGCCTGAAGGGATCGGAGTACTATGCACAGCGGCCGCTGATTCCGGCCGCGAAGACGGCTATCGATCTCAATTTCGACGCCGTTCCTCCGTGGGGCCGCGCCAAACAAATCATGATCGGCGGCGCGGAACGCACTAACGTGCTGCCGTTGGCCGAGAACGTCGCCAAGCGGCTGAATCTCGAAATCCAGCCGGATGCGCAACCCGAGCAAGGCCATTACTTCCGGTCCGATCATTTTTCGTTCGCGCGGGCCGGGATTCCGGCCTTTTCGATCGGCCTGGGGACCGAGTTCTACGGCAAACCGGCCGGATACGGCCAGCGCATGTGGGAAGAGTACAACCGGTTGCACTATCACCACCCATCCGACGAATATCACGAGGATTGGGATTTCACCTCGGTGGCGCAAGCGGCCGAGTTCGGTTTCATCCTCGGCAACGAAATTGCGAACCAAGACAAGCTGCCCGATTGGCGTCCGGGCGATCAGTTCCATAGGCAGTAGAGGCTGAGTGTTCGCAAGCGGACACCTCGTCGCAAAATGGGACAGTGGGGCGGGCCAAGCCCTTGCCAGCGCTAGCGAATCCTCGAAGGATCGGGGAGTGGGCCATCGGCCCGAGGATTGCACCACGGATGGGGAATGACTCTCTTTCCGCGCAGTCCGTTCCGCGTCTGCTATCTGGTTCTGTTGCTGGCATGGGCGTGGCCGGCTTCGGCACAGCCGTCCAACATCACGATCCTGCCGCCGCACCCGCGGCCATTGGGTTTCTTGACTCGGGCCTACCAGCAGCGCGCGGTGCCGGCCGTGAATCTCACCAACTCGGGACGCCTCAGCGGGCTGATTCGATCCGGCAGCCTGTACCTGAGCGCGCGCGACGTGGTGGCGCTGGCGCTCGAGAACAACATCGATATTGAAATCCAGCGTTACGGCCCGCTGATGGCGCGCCAGGATATCGATCGTGCGCGGGTGGGCGGTGCGCTGCGGTCGCCCTCGACGGCAATTGTGCTCGGACCGCAATCGGTGAGCCTGGCGGGCATCAACGTGAGCGGCACCAGCCTGGCGAGCGGCGCAGGGGTGGGTTCCGGCGGCGGCATCACGGGACAGATCGGCGCGCCCATCCCGCAGACGGACCCGGCTCTTAGTGTTTCGGCTTACTTCGGGCACAACACGTATCCGATCAGCAACCTGGTGCTGTACGAATCGAATTCCTTCGTCGAGGACTATCAGAACTTCAACGCCGGATACAGCCAGCAATTCATGAGCGGGGCCGCGTTCAGCCTCAACTACAGCAGCACGCGGGCCGCGGTTAACTTCCCCACGACCTTGCTGAATCCCTTGACGCAGGGCAGCCTGAATCTGAATATCTCGCAGAACCTGCTGCAAGGGTTCGGCGCTTCGGTGAACAACCGCTACATACGGATTGCGCGCAACAACTCGCGCTATTCCGAGTTGCAACTGAAGCAGCAGGTGACGACCACGGTTTCGGCGGTGTTGAACCTGTACTGGGATCTGGTGGCGTTCAACGAAGACTTGCGCCTGAAGCGGCTGTCGCTGGATGCGGCGCGACAACTTTACGAAGACAACAAGAAGGAATTGGCGGCGGGCGCGATAGCGGCGATCGAATTGACGCGGGCGCAGGCGGAGATTCCGGCTCGCTCGGAGGACGTGCTGATCGCCGAGACCAACCTGCTGCAGCAGGAGATCGTGCTTAAGAACGCGCTCAGCCGGCGCGGCATGGAAGATCCGGCGCTGGAGGAGGCGCACATCGTGACGCTCGATCCGATCCAGGTACCGGAGCAGGAAGGCCTGGCGCCGCTCAAAGACCTGGTGAAACAGGCGCTCGAAAAGCGGCCGGACCTGGAGCAGAATCGCATCAATATCCTGAGCCAGCTCCTGGTGCTGAGCGGAGACCGGAGCGCGCTGAAACCATCGCTGCAAGCCTTCGCCTCCTTCACCAATCAGGCCCAGGTGGGAGCGCCCAACCCGCTCAACACGGGCGATGAGTTTGGCGCGCCCGACCCGTACTACTACGGCGCCTATGGCAGCTTGCTGGCACAGATTTTTCGCCGCAACTTCCCGAATTACACGGTTGGCTTTTCGCTGACGGTTCCGATTCGCAACCGCGCCGCGCAGGCCGATTTCGCGACCGACCAGTTGCAGATGCGGCAGCAGGAGTTGCGCCTGGAAAAAAGCGTCGCCCAGGTGAGCGTGGACGTGAGAAACGCGCTGATCGGCGTAGAGCAGGCCCACTCGCGTTATGAAACCGCTCTGGAAACGCTGAAGCTGGCGCGCGAGACGCTGGAGGCGGAAAAGAAGAAATACGAGTTCGGCAAATCCACCAACGCACTGGTGATCCAGGCGCAGCGCGACGTGGTGGCGGCGGAAAGCGAACAGGTGCAGTCGATGGCGAATTACACGCACGCGCGCATCGCACTGGACCAGGCGGTCGGGATGACGCTCGAGCGCAACGATATCAGCATGGCGGAAGCGGCGAGCGGACAGGTGGAGCGGCATTCCACCCTGCCGGCCACGTTGCCCGAGAAGAAATAGGAGCCGCCATGCGAAAGCTCTCACAAATTCCGCAGCCCTTCGCGAGTGGTCGTTTGTGGGGCAGCTTGGCAAGCTGCGTGCCGATTGGCAATCGGCACGCGCGTCGATTGACAATCGACGCGCAGGATGTCATCCTGCCCCACAGAAAGGCACCCTGTCTTGCGGTCAAGCTGCTGGAACAGTGGCCAGGCGTGGCATGGTTGGCACTGGCGGGCGCGCTGGCCGCGCAGGCGCCGCTGCCGATTGCCCCAACCAGGCCGCAGGGGCTGCCGTTCGTCCGCTCCTACAGGCCGGTGACTGTGCCGCCGCTGCGGCTGACTGGGACCGGCCGGCTGAGCGGCATGATTCAAGCGGGCAACCTCCACTTGACCGTGCGCGATGCGATTGCGCTGGCGCTGGAGAGCAGCCTGGATTTGGAGATCGCACGCTACAACCGGGTGATGGCGGATTGGGCGGTGGAGCGAGCGGAATCGGGCGGGGCACTGCGCGGCGTCACCGGAGCCAGTTCGCAATCGGTGACGCTGGGAAGCGGCCAGGGCGTGGCCGGCAGCCAGGGCGGAGGCGGATCGTCGGTCTCGTCCGGGTCGTCCAGCGTGTCGGGCGCCGCATTGATCCAACAGATCGGCCCGGTGACGCCGCAGCTCGACCCGGTGCTTTCCACCACCAACGCATTTTCGCACCAGACCTCGCCCCAATACGAGTTCGTCCAAAGCGGAGTTTATTCGCTGGTGGACAACGCTCGTTCGTACAATTGGCAAGTCTCGGAGGGCCTGCTGACAGGCGGGACGGCGCGCTTCAGTTATAGCGACTCGTATCTGAACGAAGCGGTGCCGACCGACGTCCTCAATCCGACCTCGTTCACGAGCCTGGGAATTTCCGTTTCGCAGAACCTGCTGCGCGGATTTGGCGAGCGCGTGAACGGGCGATTCATCCGCGTCAGCCGGCGGCAGGTGGGCGGCGCGAACGAGACCTTCCGCGTCAGTTTGATGGCGGTGGTGAGCGGCGTCCTGAACGCCTATTGGGACTTGTCGCTGGCCGCCAACG
Source organism: Bryobacterales bacterium (assembly GCA_963843095.1). Classification (GTDB taxonomy): domain Bacteria; phylum Acidobacteriota; class Terriglobia; order Bryobacterales; family Bryobacteraceae; genus Bog-375. The sequence continues at coordinate 44,752 of CAWJLI010000054.1, read as the reverse complement.
ATTTGCAGTTCAAGCAGCGCAATCGCGACGTGGCGGCGCAGTTTCTGGCCGACACGCGTCGGCAGATCGCAGTGGGCGCGGCGCCGGCCGTGGACCGGATCAACGCCGAGAGCGCCGCCGCGGCCGCCGAACAGGCGCTAGCGGTGGCCCGCAACAATGTAGCCGTGCGGCAGAATGCACTGAAGGATTATCTGAGCTTCCGCGCGGTGGCGGACGATCAACTTGCCGGCGCGCAAATCATCGCCGTCGATCCGCTGAACGTGCCGGAAACCGACGACCTGCCCAGCCTCCACGAACTCATCGCGAGTGCAGAACGGCGCCGTCCGGAAGTGGCGCTGGCAAACCTCCAGGTGGAACTGGCGGGAATCACGGCCGAAGGCACCGCCAACGGCGTTCTGCCGAGCCTGGGAGTTTCCGCTTCCACCACCAACTACGGCCAGGCCGGGCAGGCTGTCCCCGGCGCGACGCCCTCACCGTACTTCGTGGGAGGAGTGGGGAACGCGCTGGCGCAGACCTTTCGCCGCAATTTTCCCAATGAAAGCGCGGGAGTCTACTATTCGGCGCATCTCGGGAACACGCAAGCGCAGGCCGACCACGCGATCGACGTTCTGAGCCAGCGGCAGGCTGAACTCGCAGTCGAGCGCACGCGGCACGATCTGGCGGTCAACATCTCGAGCCAGGTGCTGGCGCTCCAGCAGGCGCGCGCGCGCTACAAAGCGGCGACGGAAAGCCGCGCGTTGCTGGAGCGGCTGTTGCAGGGCGAGGAGAAGAGATGGGCGGCCGGTACTTCCACTATCTCGACTGTGGTGGCGGCGCGCCGCGATCTGGCCAACGCGCAATCGGCCGAACTGGCCGCGGCGGCCGCGTATGTGCATGGCCGTATCGCGCTCGACCAGGAACTGGGCCGGACGCTGGAAGTGAATCAGGTGTCGGTGGAGGATGCGCTCGCGAAGTGACGTGACGGCACGCACTCGTGCGTGCCGCGCCGACATTCTTGCCGACGCCCGGCGTCTCACGCTCAGGCACGTGTCGAGATGAGTCTCGACACGGCACGCGCGAGTGCGCGCGCCACAACAAACCGCATCGGAGCCCCAACCAAAGGGAGCGGTCGGCAGCTAACGAGTCATCGCTCACCGCTCTCATCCCAATCGACCGGCCGTATGTTGCCGACGCCGAAGACGTAGCAGGCGGCTCCGCACAGCGCGACGGCAGCAGCGACCAGGAAAGCCAGGTGGAACTCGCCGGTCCGTTGGACGATCCAGCCGGTGAACCAGGGCGCGGCGACGCCGGACAGATTGCCGAATCCGTTTTGGAAGCTGGTCCACTTGCCTGCCGCGCGCGGGCCGGCGAGCGTTTGCGTAATGGCGTAAATGTTGGAGCTGAACAGGCCATAGCACGCGCAGGTGACCATGAGAATCGTCATCGCGGCGGTCTCGTTGCGTATGATGGCCACCGGCAGAATCAGGGTGGAAAGGGTAAGGCCCAGGCCGGCGAAGGTCTTGCGCACGCGGTTCGGCGTGTGGCCGCGCGCGATCCAGACATCCGACAGGCGGCCGCAAATGACCGCGGAAACGGCGATCAACAGGTAGGCCAGCGAGCCGACGTACGCCATTTTGGTTTTCGAAAAGTGCCGCTCCTTTTCCAGATACGGCGGCAGCCAGGTGAGCAGGAAATACCAGAAGTAGTTGGCGCAGAAAAGCCCCAGCGCGGTGAACAGCGCCGCCCGCCGGCGGATCACGGCGAAAATGGAAGGCGCCGTGCGCGTTTCGTGAATAGCCGCCGTGCCGCGGCCGCGCGGCATCCAAATCAACCAGGGCGCCAGCCAAACCAGGCTGGCCCCGCCCAGCGCCAGGAAGAACGCGCGCCAGCCGTACTGCGCAATCAGCAGGCCGCCGAGCAAGGTGCCGAGCGCGGGGCCGCACTTGGTGCCCGCATCGATCAACGCGTTCGCCAGGCCACGGTGATGCTCGGGATAGTGGTTCGCCAAGATGCGCGAATAGGACGGATAGGCGATGGATTCGCCGGCGCCGAGCAGCAGCCGAAGGGCGAACACAACCGCGAAGGCGTGGGCGGCTCCCGTGATAGCGGTGGCACCGGACCACAGGAAGAAGCCAAAGGCGAGAATCCAGCCCACGTTGAACCGGTCCACCAGCCAGCCGGAAATACCCAGCAATTGGCACGCAGCGTAGGTCCAGAAAAAGGCCGACAACAGAAGGCCAAGTTCGTAGTTGCTGAAGCCGAGGTCGCGCTGGATGTTGGTGGCGCCGGCGGAAAGGTTGGCGCGGTCGAAGTAATTCAAGAAACCCGAAATCACGAGCAAAGCGAGGATGCGCCACTCCTTGTGGGATAACGCCGTGCGCACCGGAGCCGGGATTGCCGTCACAGGACGCTATTCTAACCTTTATAAAAGCGGGCCGAAGCGCGGGCTCCGCCGATCACGATAGAATGGGCGCTCGATGCCGGCCAATGGCACATACCTGGTCCTGCTTACGGCAGCTTCCATCGGGCTGCTGCTGTTCCTGATTCTGGGCGCCAAGCTGCATGCGTTTCTGGCGCTGTTGATTTCGAGCATGGCGCTCGGCCTGGCGGTGGGCATGCCGCCGGAAAAAGTGCTCAAATCCATCCAGACGGGCTTCGGCGATTCGCTGGGGTTCATCGCGGTGGTGGTGGGGCTGGGAGCGATGATCGGCCGCTACCTGGAGGCGTCGGGCGGCGGCGTGGCGCTGGCAGACTGGCTGCTGGAACGTTTTGGGCGCGACCGCGCGGCCTGGGCCATGCTGGTGGCCGCGTTTCTGGTCGGGCTGCCGATTTTCTTCGAGGTAGGCTTCATCATTCTGGTGCCGCTGGTGTGGAACCTGGCACGTGAGACCAAGCGGTCGCTGCTGGTCTACGGCCTGCCCATGGCGGCGGCGCTCACCATCACGCATTCGATGGTGCCGCCGCACCCGGCGCCGGCAGCCGCGGCGCAACTGATGGGAGCCGACATAGGCCGGACGATTCTGTACGGCATCGCCATCTCGATCCCGGTAGCCATAGTCTCGGGCATCTTCTACGGCCAATGGATCGCGAAGCGCATCAACGTGGGAGTGCCGGAGATCGCGTCGGCCGCGCCCCCGACCGAGAAAGGAAACGCGCCGCCGGTGTGGATGGTGATCCTGCTGCTGCTGTTGCCGGTGGGATTGATATTCGGCGCCGCTCTGGCCACCATGGTGAACTTGCCGCTGCGCGGCGTGGCCGTCTTTCTGGGGCACCCGTTCACCGCGCTGACGATTGCCGCGCTGGCGTCGCTATACCTGTTCGGGCTGCGGCGCGGCGTTTCGCGTGAGCGGGCGATGAAGATGGCGGCCGATTCGCTGGCGCCGATGGGCGCGCTGCTGTGCATCATGGGTGGTGGCGGAGCATTCAAGCAGGTGATCGTGGATTCGGGCGTGGGCGCGGTGGCGGGAAGGCTGCTGGTGACGTCGTCGGTCTCGCCGCTGCTGGTGGTGTTCGTGATCGCGATGGTGCTGCGGGTGGCGATGGGCTCGGCCACGGTTGGCATTATCAGCGCGGCCGGCATCGTGGCGCCGATCGTCAAAGGCATCCCGGGCTACAGCCCCGAGATCATCGTGCTGGCGCTGTGCTGCGGCGGCTCGGGCCCATCGCACGTCAACGATTCCGGTTTCTGGCTGGTGAATCAATACTTCGGAATGACGGTGCCGCAGACCCTCCGCTCCTGGACCGCGATGAAGATGGTGGGCGCGCTGACGGGCATTTTGATCGTGCTGGCCGCGCATGCGCTAGGCAGGTAGGACAGACCATCGTCTTTCGTGGTCTGTCATGCCTCGATGACAGCGCAGCGCCTCGACCGACGACAAAGACCGATCGTCTGTCCTACCTCTGGCTTGACCGAGTCTATACTGGTACCTATGCCAATTCCCATTCAAGGCGCGGACCCCGCGCAAAACGAGTTTCTGGCCAGCCTGGAGGCCAAGTCGAGGAATCCCAACGCCTTCTTCCGCGCCATGGCGATCCGGCCAGAGGTGCTAAAGACTTTTGTGCCGCTGTACGGTGCGATTGTAGGCAGGGGCTCGGTGGAGCAGCGCGTCAAAGAGTTGGTGTACCTGACGTGCTCCTACTCGAACCAGTGCGCCTTCTGCATCGCCGCGCACAATGCGAGCGCGCCCAAGGCCGGCGTCGCCGATGACGAGATGCGAGCACTCCAGGCCGGCGATGAAAAGCCGTTTTCCGCGGCCGAGCGCGCCGCGATTGAGTACGCGCGCGACCTGACGCGCACGGCGACAGCCCCACAATCGCGCGAAGCGCTGTTCGCGCATTTCACCCAGGAGCAGATTGTCGAGATCACGCTGGTGGCGGCGATGGCCAATTTCACCAACCGGTTCAACAACGGCCTGCAGATTCTCCCTGGAGCCTGATGCCGATCTTAAGCGGAATTCATCCAGTGGCCGAAGCGTTGCGCACCAAGCATCCGCTGGAGCGGTTGCTGGTGGCGCAGGGCGCGGGCGGGCCGCGTTTGCAGGAACTGATCGATCTGGCGCGGCGCGCGGGCGTGCCGGTGCGCTTCGAGCCGCGGCCGGCGCTCGACCGGCTGGCGGGCAGCACGGCGCACCAGGGCGTGATCGCGATGGGTGCGGCGCGCCAGTATGCCGAGCTCGAACAAGTCGCGCAGGCGGAGCTGCTGGTGGTATTGGACGGCGTGGAGGACCCGCACAATCTGGGTGCGGTGATCCGCACGGCGCACGCCGCGGGCGCGGGCGGCGTCATCATTCCCGAGCGCCGCGCGGCTAGCCTGACGGACGTTGCGGCGAAGGCCGCTGCCGGCGCCATCGAGCACCTGCCGGTGACGCGCGTCACCAACATCAACCGCACGCTCGAAGATTTGAAGGAGCGCGGCTACTGGATCTACGGGCTGGACGAGCGCGGCGCGGAATCGTATGATCAGGTCGCGTATGCGCTCCCCACCGCGATCGTCCTGGGCGGCGAAGGCAAGGGCCTCCACGAGCAGGTGAAGAAGCACTGCGACGTGCTGGTGCGGATTCCTCTCGCCGGGAAGATATCTTCGCTGAACGTGTCGGTGGCAGCCGGCATCGTGCTGTTTGAATGGAAGCGGCGGCAAGCCTTAGCCGCCCACGATACACGTTAGAATCTTACTTGATGCGGCGCCCTCGAAGCCGTAGCGCGAGGATTTCAGGCTCGAAAGGACTGAGAAGAAACCTATGGACCACGTACTTTCGACGCACGTGTTTGTCAATCACCGGTTGACCGGGGCGACGCTGCAACGCATCGAGCAGGCGGGGATTCCTGCGGTCGAGATCTTCTGCGCGCGGCAGCACCTGGACTACCGCGACAAGGCGCAGATCGCCGAGCTCGGCCACTGGTTTCGCGATTCCACGCTGAAACTGCACTCGCTGCACTCGCCCATGTACACCGACGAGATCTGGGGACGCTCGGGGCCGCACGCGGTGATCACGATCACCGAGCCGGTGAAGGGCAAGCGGCTGGAAATGGTGGATGAAATCAAGCGCGCGCTGGAGATTGCCGAGGTGATCCCGTTCCGCTACCTGATCCAGCACATCGGGGTGGGCGGCGAGGAGTTCGACCTGCGCAAGTTCGATGCGGCCTTCGCGGCGCTGGAGGAGCTGAACATGTTCGCGCGCCAGCGCGGCGTGGACATATTGCTCGAGAACATTCCGAACGAGCTCTCGAGCGCGGAGCGTCTTCTGCTTTTCCAGGAGTTAACGCATATCGGACTCAACTACGTTTTCGATATCGGCCACGCCAACATCAACGAAGGCGTAGAGAAGGCGTTCCGGCTGATGCAGCCGCGCATCCGCTCCACGCATATTCACGACAATGACGGCAAGACGGACCAGCACCTGTTCCCCTTCGAGAGCGAAGGGGGAACCGTGGACTGGAAGCAGACGATGGGATTGCTTCGCAGCCAGGTCGAGCAATTTCCCCTGGTGCTGGAACTGAAAGAGAAGCCGGAGGTCCCTCACCCGATGGAAACCATCATGCGGATATTCGAGCGGTTGGAGGAAGCGTAGGGGAGCGGCCGAGAGGAGCGGCGAAGAAGTGCGCCCGCAAGCGGGCGTTGGCAAGCTAAAGCGTGCCCCACCAATTTCCTATGCGACATTCGCACATTGCGGTAATCGGTGCGCCGCTCGATTTGGGACAGGGCCGGCGCGGCGTGGATATGGGCCCTTCGGCGCTGCGGGTAGCCAATCTGAACTCGCGAGTGGCGGCGCTCGGATACGAGGTCGAAGACCTGGGCAACATCGCGGTGGAGCAGGCGGAAAGCTGCGCCGAAGGCGACGCGCATGCCAAGTACCTGGCGCAAATCGCCGCCGCGTGCGAGCGGCTGGGCATTCAGGTGATGGAGGCGCTCGAACGCGGCCGGCTGCCGCTGGTGTTGGGCGGGGACCATTCCGTAGCGGTGGGCACCATGAGCGGCGTGGCGCAGCACTTTCGAAGTCAGGGACGCAGCATCGGGCTGATCTGGCTGGACGCGCACGCGGATATGAACACGCCCGGCTCCAGCCCCAGCGGCAATGTGCACGGAATGCCGCTGGCGGCAATTGTGGGCCGCGGCGCGCCGGAGTTGGTGGATCTATTCGGCTTTCATCCCAAGGTCAGCCCCGCCCACGCGGCGATCGTGGGCCTGCGCGACGTGGACAATCAAGAGCGGTCCAACGTGCGCGATTCCGGCGTGCGGGCCTTCACCATGCGCGACATCGACGAGCGCGGCCTGCGCGCGGTGATGGAAGAGGCGATTCGCGCGGCCACCGACGCGACTGACGGGTTTCACCTTTCGCTGGACATGGATTTCGTCGATCCCAAGGACGCGCCGGGAGTGGGCACGCCGGTGCGTGGCGGCGTCACTTACCGGGAAGCGCATTTGGCAATGGAAATGATCTGCGATTCGGGGAAGATGGTGTCGATGGAAGTGGTGGAAGTGAATCCGGTGATCGACGAAGTCAACCGCACGGCCGATCTGGCGGTGGAGCTCATCATGTCGGGAATGGGAAAGCGCATCCTATGAAGCTGCGAGTAGCGGTCGTATTCGGCGGCCGCAGCGGAGAGCACGAGGTATCGGTGCGCTCGGCGCGCGCCATCATCGACGGCCTCGACCAGGACAAGTACGAGGTTTTGGAGTACTTTATCGACAAGCAAGGCAGGTGGTCGCCAGGGCCGATCCTGCCCGAGCCGGGGGCGCAGCCGGAAATCGACGTGGTGTTTCCGGTGCTGCACGGGACCTTCGGCGAGGATGGCACGGTGCAGGGGCTGCTGGAGCTGGCCGGCCTGGCGTACGTGGGCGCCGGCGTGCTCGGCTCCGCCGTTTCCATGGACAAGGAAATGACCAAACGTGTCTGTATGGAACGGATGTTGCCGGTTGTCGACTTTGTGGCGCTGCCGCGCGGGACGGCAAACGTGGTGGAAGCCTGCGCCGCCCTGCCCTTCCCGGTTTTCGTGAAGCCGGCCAACCTGGGCTCGTCGGTGGGGATTTCCAAGGCGCACAACGCGCGCGAGCTGGAGGCGGCGTTCGCGCTGGCGGCGGAGTTCGACCGCAAGGTGATCGTGGAGCGCGGCATCGCGGGCCGTGAGCTCGAATGCGCCGTGCTGGGCAACGAGTCGCCAACCGCTTCCCTGCCCTGCGAAATCCTGCCCTCGCGCGAATTCTACGATTACGACGACAAGTACACTTTGGACCTGGCCCAAGCCCAGGTACCGGCCGATCTGCCGCCGCAGACCACCGCCGAGCTGCGGCGCCTGGCGCTCGAATGCTACCGCGCGGTGGAATGCGAAGGGATGGCGCGGGTGGATTTCCTGCTCGAGAACTCCACGGGCAAGCTGTACGTCAACGAGATCAACACGATTCCCGGCTTCACTTCCATCAGCATGTACCCGAAGATGTGGGAGCACAGCGGTCTGCCGTTTCCGGCGCTGCTCGACCGGCTGATCGAACTGGCACTCGACCGCGAGCGGCAGCGGAAGGCCACACGCTTCACGCGATAGAATAGCAATAGGGGCGAACAGGATGGCAGGCCTTTCCACAACCCGGATACCGATGCGCGAGGAGCGGCTGCGCCTGGAAAACCTCGCGCCATTCGCCGAGGGCCTGTGGCAGCCGGTGCGCTTCCCGAGCGTTCCGGTCAACATCACGCCAGCTTGGCCCGATTGATGGTTCGTCTCACCGCAGTTTTCTTCGTGGCTGTCCTGACGCTGGCCGCCGCCGACGACCTGGATTCCGAAATCAAATCCCTCATTTCCGTGTACGCATCGCTCGAAAGGAACGCCGCCGACCCAGTGGCTTCGGAGCAGGCGTTCTACCGGGGCGCCATTCCCGGCCTGCTGCGCGTGCTCGATCCGCATTCGGTCTTTTTCGACTCCGGCCAGTTCGACCAGCTCAAGAAGATGGAGGCGTCCACGCAAAAGGGGTTCGGCAGCGTGGTGTCGCTGCTTCCCGGACGCGTGATCATACTACAGACGCTGCCGGGAACCCCGTCGGCCAAGGCGGGCCTGTCGCCGGGAGACGAAATTCTTGCTGTGAACGGCTACATGATCGCGCGGCTGGACCTCGACCAGTTGACCGAACTGTTGTCAGAATCCCGCCAGCGGCCGGCGCGCCTCGAAGTGCGCAGGCCGGGAGCAGCGCGCATCCTTGATTTCACACTGATCCCGGCCGAGATGGAATCGCCGAGCGTGGAGCGTGCGTTCCTGCTGGGCGCTGGAGTAGGGTATATACGCGTCTCCAGCTTCGACGAGCACACCGTGCAGGGACTCAAGGAGGCCATCGAAAAGCTCGGCGGCGACCGTCTGGCCGGCCTGGTGCTGGACTTTCGCAATAACCCAGGCGGGCTGGTGGGCGCGGCGCTGGAGACGGCCTCGCTGTTCCTACGGCCCGGCCAGACCATCTTCACCGTGCGCGGGCGGCATGTCCCGGAAAAAGCGGAAACCGTGCCCGCCAGCGCCAAGCCATACGGTTTCAAGCTGGCGATTCTGATCAACGGCAGGACCGCCAGCGCATCGGAGATCGTCACCGGAGCTTTGCAGGACCACGACCGCGCCACCGTGCTGGGCGAGCCCAGCTTCGGCAAAGGCCTGGTGCAGACCGTCTATCCGTTGAGTGAAGCTACTGGCCTCGCGCTGACCACGGCGCTCTACTACACGCCCAGCGGACGGTCGATCCAGAAACCGCTCGATGCGGCGCAGTTCGAACTGGCCGCCCAGACCTCGCATCCAAACCAGGCGAGAGAATTCCATACCGATGGCGGCCGCCTTGTGACCGGAGGCGGCGGCATCCGGCCGGACATCGCCGTGGAGCCGCCACCGATGAACCGGTTGCGGGCGGTGCTGGAAGCCACGGCATCCTTCACCACCTTCGCTACCGAGTACTTGCGCGACCACAAGGTAAATCAGGACTTTGCAGTGACTCCGGAATTGCTGGACCAGTTCCAGGTGTTCCTCGCCCGCCACAACATCGAGCCCGGCATGACGGAATGGTCGCAGGAGCGCGATTTCGTGGCCAATCGTCTGAAGACGGAGATCTTCAACCAATCCTTCGGGGTCGAGAAGGGCGATGAAGTGGAAGCCGAGCGCGACCCGGCCATCCAGCAGGCGCGGGCCGTGGTGGGATCGTAAGGTAGTAGGGCATGCCTTAGAGCGTGCCCTGCCCCAACTTCACTGCCAGCATTGACACCGATCCGCCATCCACTCCTTCGACGGGGAAGGCGGCGGTGTCTTGCGGCTGCCGCGTGGCCAGCACGTATAACAGCGGAAGGTAATGGTCCGGCGTGGGAATCGAAAGCAGCGCGTCGCGGCCGAGCGTTTCGTACGGAATCAGCGCCCTGTCTTCGCCCGAGAGAATCCTGTCGCGCGCCTCCTGCTCGAATCTGACGGCCCAGTCATACGGCTCCACATCGTGCCGCCCCCATGCATACGCATGCAGGTTGTGCACCAGGTTCCCACTCCCGGCGATGAGAACGCCCTCCTCGCGCAGCGGCGCCAGCCGCTCTGCGATCTCGTAATGAAAACTCGCCGGCTTGGTTTCGTCGATGCTGAGTTGCACCACCGGGATGTCGGCTTGCGGGTAAGCGTGACACAGCACGGACCATGTGCCGTGGTCGAGCCCCCAGCTTTCATCCAGCATCACTGGCGTCGGCGCCAGTAGTTTCCGCACGCGCTGCGCCAGTTCCGGATCGCCCGGCGCCGGATATTGGACGCCATAAAGCTCGCGCGGGAAGCCTCCGAAATCGTGAATCGTCTTCGGTGCCGTGGAAACCGTGACGCCCGTCTGCGGCACGAACCAATGCGCCGAAATCGAGAGGATCGCCTTCGGCCTCGGGATGGTGCGCCCCAGTTCCGCCCACGCCCCCGTGTACCGATTGCGGCTTAAGGCATTCATCGGATTGCCGTGCCCGAAGAAGACGGCTGGTATGAGGTTGCCCATGGTTTCTATTCTCGCGCGTGAGCTTCGGTGGTGGGGCAGCTTGTCAAGCTGCGTGCCGATTGCCAATCGGCACGCGCGCGATTGTCAATCGCGCGCAGGATACTATCCTGCCCCACAGGAAGGCACACGTTCTTGCGCGGCCCCGCATTTCAAGCGTTCAGGCCCAACTCCGCCGCGGCGCGCCCGAGCCTTTTGTCGAGCGTCCAGAACCCGCAATCCGAGAGCAGTGCCGAGGCGAGCAGATGCACGTCAACCCAGCCGAGTCCACGCCCCCAGAGCCGCCGGTCTTCGATCAGTTGCAGCGCCTCCGCCGTGGATGCCGCTTTGGCCGATGGCAGCTCCTGTAGATCGGACAGGATCTCCGCCCGCCGCCTCAGGTTTCCGCACGCCAGTTCACCCAGTACGAAGGGATGCATGAGAACCAGTCCGCCGGCGAGATGGCGCGCCAGATTTGGCTCTCCGCGCCGGAAGTGTTGAATCCAGACCGAGGTATCGGCGAGCACCATCAGGCAGGCCGCCGCCTCGGAATGCGAGCCATCCGCGGGTTCGAGCCGCCCAGCGCCGCCAGCCGCTTGCCGGCTTCCCGCGCAATCAGCGCTTCCAGACCCGCCCGCACCAGTGCCGTCTTTTCACGAATGCCTGTCAGTTCCCGAGCGCGCTCGACCAGGTTCTCATCGATGATCAGCGTGGTCCTCATATGCATCAGTATGCATTATTCATGCATACGAGGCAAGGCCAAGCGAGACGACACCCGGCGGCTTCACGGATGCTTTGTCGCTAAATTCTCCACCACCATCTCCAGCGCGCCATATGCGACCTGCGCCGTCCCCTTTGTACATGTCTGCCCCAGGCGCACACTTCTTCCTGGGTGGATGAGGTTGCGGAAGTCTCGAACCTTGTTTGCGATAGTTGCTGCGTCCTCCCCGGTCTCCTTGAGCTCTTTGGCGACCAATATGTAGTCAACGAGGTCCCACCTATCGAGCTCGCCTATATCCGGTTTCTTTCGCGGCGAAAATAGACGCTGACTATCTACGGCATCCACCGCGACTCGCAGGTCGACGTGCGTCCGCGCCTTCAATGCCCAGAGCAACAGCGCTTCGATGACCGAACCGGACAAAACCGTCGCCGGTTTCCATTCATCGTGAGCCAAAGCATTTGTTATGGTGCTTAGGTCCACGCGGAGAGAATCTCTATACTCCACATCAGAGATGAAGTCGAGCCCGGATGCACGCGGCGAGGGCGCTTGGTCCGGGCACTTCGCCATCTCGCGTCTGAGTGCGGCAACCGCGGGAACCCTGTTTAACGACCGCAGCGGCATCCGCGTCCCTCGGTCCGCTAATGCCGCCCTCCGATACCCGGCGACCCCGGACCGTATCGTGGCGCGAGCAACCACGAACTCCGCAAAGCAGCTCGAGTCTAATACCAAGAGTCTGTCCGGCACTTGGTCAGTAAGTTCGAGCAGGGTCTCAAAGCGGCCGATTGTGATTTCGGACAACAGGTTCGATTCGGTTAGAGTTAGCGGACCGGTCCCTTCGCCCTCGCTGGCAGCAGTGGGGAACGCGCGATCAATGAAGGTCACAACATCGCTGGGCACAACGTGGGGCATAAGTAGATCTTGACGCGGTGCTGACGGCAAACACAAGCCGATCCTTCAAGAATCCCCCTATCCCGCCACAATCGCCGCCCACTCGCCTTTGCATCGCACCTCGCGCACCCCGGCCAGCGACGCCCTCACCGCTGCCACTTCGCTCACATTAAACCCGCTCGCCACCAGCGTCCCTCCCGCCCGCAGCACTCTTGCGAACTCCGGCGCCAGCGCGATGATCGCTTCGGGGCTGATGTTGGCTACCACCAGGTCAACCGTCGCCGACTGCACCGCATCCGCCGAGCCGATGAATCCCCGGCCGGCGATGCGAACGGCCTCCTTATCGATATCGCAGGCGATCACGCGCGCTGCGCCTAGCAGCCGCGCGGCCTCTGCGAGAATGCCGGAACCGGTTCCAACATCCAGCACGTCGATTCCCGGCGTCACCAATTCTTCCAGCGCTTCCAGGCACAGCCGCGTGGTTTCGTGGACGCCGGTGCCGAAGGCTAACCCAGGATTCACCGTGATGCGGAAGCGGTCGGGCGGCGTTGGATCGTCGCGCCATTCGGGCACCAGGAAAAAGCGGCGGCCCACTTCCATCGGCTGCAACAAATCGCGTGCCTCCTGCACCCAATCGCGGTTCTCCTCTTCGCGCACGCTCGCGCTCGCATAACGCGCCAGCAGCCCCGTGCGGTCCGCGCTGGCTTCGAAGAACGCCCGCACGCGGGTGTCGCTCAGCTCGACGATTCCAGCCGAGCCCAGATCCCACAAGTCCGCAATCAGCAGATCGCGGCCGTCCGCATCGCAATCGATTTCGAGAGAGAACATTGTTATCGTGAAATATCGGGCCGCGTTTCTCTCGGGCTCCAACCCTATCATGAAACTACAAGGTATTTTCCCACCGATCACGACCCCGTTCGATTACGAAGGCCACATCTACGCCGCCAAGATTCAGCACAACGTGGAGAAGTGGAACCGCACCGCGCTCTCCGGCTACGTGGCGATGGGCTCTACCGGCGAAAGCGTGATGCTGACCGAGGCGGAGAAGTACACGGTGTGGGAGTTGGTGGCCAAGCATGCCGCCGCGGAAAAGCTGCTCATCGCCGGCACCGGCATGGAAAGCGTGCGCGAGACGGTTTCGCTCACCAACCGCGCCGCCGAGATGGGTTACAAAGCCGCCATGGTGCGCACGCCGCACTATTACAAAAACCTGATCCATCGCGGCGATGCGCAGATGCTGTATTACCGCTCGGTCGCCGACCGCACCAAGATTCCGCTCATCATCTACAACTGGCCGCAAACCACCGGCGTGGACATTCCGGCCGAAGCGGTGGCTGCGCTTTCCGAGCATCCCAACATTATTGCCATCAAGGAAAGCTCCGGCAACCTCGAGAAAGTTATGCAGATGATCCGCGAAGTGAAGCACGGTTTTCAGGTGCTGGTGGGCTCGGCGCCCACGCTGTGGCCCTCGCTGCTGATGGGCGCTTGCGGTGCAATTCTTGCATATGCCAATGCAGCGCCGTACTCGACGATCGCCATCTGGGAGGCCTTCCGCACGCGCGACGAAGCGGCCGGCATGGACTGGCAGAACCGCATCGGCCGCGCTTCCGCACTGGTGACCTCGCGCTACGGAATCCCCGGCTTGAAGTACGCAATGGACCTGAACGGCTATTATGGCGGCCCTCCGCGGCTGCCGCTGGTTCCACCCACGGCCGAAGCAAAACAGGAGATTGAGGCGGCGTTTCAGGATCTAAAGGGGTAAGGTTAGTAATCACCCCACAGAAATCCGCGCCACTGGCAACGCTTTTGCCCGAAGCCGCGTCGCAATAGATGTTAAGCTGTCTCAGAGGACATTTTCAAAAAGGGGATGCAGCGCGTGAAGGCTGCGCCGCGATCGGTGAACCGCAAAGTCTGTCGATTAGCAGGCGCCCGGGTTGTTGCCTCCCCACTGGCCCAGAACGTGCTCTACCTTTGACGTCATGCCGCTTCGCACCCTGATTGTGCCCGCTTGCCTCTGCGCGCTGGCCGCTGCCGCGAGCGCCGAGACGCCCCTCGAAGTGGGCTACCGGCAGATGTACGATCTTCAGTTCGCCGACGCCCATCGAACCTTTGCGGACTGGCAGAGCACCCACCCCGACGATCCGATGGGCCCGGCTTCCGACGCGGCGGCGTACTTGTTCACCGAATTCGACCGCCTGCACATTTTACAGTCGCAGTTCTTCATTCACGACCAGCACTTTTACACCGATCACAAGCTGGCGCCCGACCCTGTGATCAAGCGTAAGTTCGATGCCGAACTCGAGGCCGCTCGCCGGCTGGCGGCGCGCGCGCCGCAGAATCCCGATTGCCAGTTCGCCGCCATCCTGGCCAATGGCCTGCACTCCGACTATATGGCGTTGATCGAGACACGTTACGCCGCGTCGTTTCAGGAGATGAAAGGCACCCGCGTCATGGCTGAGAAACTGCTGGCCGCGCATCCGGAGATGTACGACGCGTGGATAGCGATCGGCGTCGAGAACTACATGCTGAGCGTCAAACCGCTCCCCTTGCGCTGGCTGCTGCGGCTGGCCGGCGGCGAGACGGACAAAGCGGTGGGCATCGAAAAGCTGAAGCTGACTTCCGAAAAGGGCCACTACCTGGCTCCTTTTGCGAAACTGCTGCTGGCGGTAGCGGCGCTGCGCGACCACAATACGTGGCGGGCGCGGACGCTGCTCGAAGGGCTGGTGCGCGAGTACCCGCACAATCCGCTCTACGCGCAGGAACTCGCGCGGCTGCAGCCGGCCGCTGCCGCCGGTGGCATGGGAAGCGCGCTCTGGTAATCGCCGGCCGCGTTGCGATTCCCAGGTGCGTTCCGAACTTTGTCTGGCAACCGATTCTCTCCGCGCCGCGTCGATAGGAGAAGCGGATGCGCACTCAGCTATGACGTCTGGTCTTACTCACTCTACCGATGTCTTTGTCATTGGGGGCGGCCCTGCGGGGCTGGCCGTGGCCATCGCCGCGCGCCGCCGCCGCTTTGAGGTCACGGTGGCAGATCGCTCCGCGCCCCCTATCGACAAGGCCTGCGGCGAGGGCATTATGCCGGATGGCGTTGCCGCCGCGCGCGCGCTTGGCATTTCACTCGAAGCGGCTGGCGCGCGACCCTTTGGCGGCATCCGTTTCTGTGAACAGGATCTGGCCGTGGAAGCTCCGTTCCCGCACGGCGTGGGATTCGGCATGCGCCGCACCGCATTGCACAAACTGATGGTTGAGCGCGCCGCAGAGGCCGGCGTGCGGACGATGTGGGGCGCATCGGTTACCGGTCTCGAGCGCGATGGCGTTTGGGTCGCGGGCGAGTTTGTGCGCGCGCGTTGGATCGTCGGCGCCGATGGTGGCAATTCGACGGTGCGGCACTGGGCCGGTCTGGATGCTTGTGCCCATCAAAACCGCCGCTACGGCTTCCGCAGCCATTACCGCATCGCCCCGTGGAGCGACTTCATGGAGATCCACTGGGGCGAAGGCTGCCAGCTTTACGTGACGCCGGTCAGCGGCGCCGAGATCTGCGTGGTGCTGATCTCGCGCGATCATCGCCAACGCCTGGACCATGTTCTGCCACGTTTCCCCGAACTGGCACGCCGCCTGGCCGCGGCCAGCGGTCGATCAAGCGAACGCGGCGGAGTCTCGGCTTCGCGCCGCCTGCGGCGCGTCTCGCGCGGCAATGTGGCGCTGGTGGGCGATGCTTCGGGATCGGTGGATGCCATCACCGGAGAAGGTCTGTGCCTGCTGTTTCAACAGGCGGTGGCAATCGCCGACTCATTGGAGGCGGGCGATCTCTCGCACTATCAGGCTGCTCACCGGCGGCTGGGCCGGCGGCCGGAATTGATGGCCGATTTAATGCTCCTGCTCGACCGCCATGGCCCGCTGCGCAGTCGCGTGTTGCACGCTTTTGCCGATCGTCCCCGTTTGCTTTCCCGCATGCTGGCCCTGCACGTGGGCGAGCTTTCCTTTCTCGATTGCGCCGCCAACGGGCTCGCCCTCGGCTGGCAAATGTTGACGTCATGATCCAACACTTTCGTTCTTTCCTGTTTCTGACGGCCTGTGCCTTGGCGGTGATTTTGCCGCTGGGCGCGCAGGATCTTTCGCTCGACATGGACCCCGCGCAATCCAAGGTCGAGTTCACCCTCGGCGCCACACTGCACACAGTCCACGGCGCCTTTCAGTTCAAGCACGGCGCCATTCGATTCGACCCGGCTTCGGGCAAGGCCTCGGGTGAGTTGCTGGTGGATGCGCGCTCGGGCTCAAGCGGCAACGACACGCGCGACCGCAAAATGCACAAGGAGGTTCTGGAGAGCCCGCGCTTCCCGGATATCGTGTTTCGCCCGGATCGTGTGGACGGCAAACTGGCGCCGCAGGGCGTCAGCCAGATGCAGGTGCACGGCGCTTTCGCCATTCACGGCGCAGAGCATGAACTCACCGCGCCGGTCGAGGTCCGCGTGTCCGGCGATAAGTACGACATCACCGTTCACTTCAGCGTGCCGTACCAGAAATGGGGACTGAAGAACCCCAGCACGCTATTCCTCCGCGTGGATGACCATGTCGATATCACCCTGCACACCGTGGCGCACGCGCAGAGCCAGCCATCGCACTAGCTGCCTACGCCGCAGTCACAACCTCATCCATCTTTCCTAACCCTTGGATGACCAGTTGCTTATCCGCTGCCTGGCGTTTCCCCACGACTGTCGCCAACGCTCCTCCGGTCGATAATCGGATTGGCGCCATCGGCTTAGCCTGGCGGATGGCGCTTCCGTGGGGTGAATCGCCCCAGGAATGAAGCAGGCGCTGCTTTGAAATCAAGCACTTACGCTTGTCTCGTGGGGCAAAATCGCCCCACGAAGCGCTTGCCAAAGTGGGGCGGAAGCCCCCGTCTGCGCGCGAGCCCCGGGTCGCGCTAAAACGGCTGAATCTCTTCCCGTATCGGGTCGAAATCGATCCGCCGTTTTTGCATGTAGGCGATGTTGCCCAGGTGCGATGCCTGTGCCGACCGGTGGCCTGCCAGCACGTCGCCGTTCGGCAATTTGCGCGACTTCACGCACTCCAGGAAGTTCTCGACGTGGTCCATATCGATGCTGCCGGCCGCCTGCACCACCACCGGCGCCGCGCCGCGTGCCGCGCGGAATTCATAATGTTGCCGGTCGATGTACAAGCGTCCCTGGGTGCCGGCGATTTCCACCGCCGCGCCGCCGATTCCCGGGGCCAACGTGGCTTCGAACGTCGCCGTAAACTGCGCCGGGTATTCCAGTAGCACGTTGATCGTGTCCGGCGCCGTGCGCCCGTCCTTGTAATTGTACACGCCGCCGGCCGCCACCGCCGAAGTCGGCACATCGGAGCCGAGAAACATGTGCACCACGTCGATCCAGTGGGTGAACAGGTCCGTCACCTGCCCGCCGCCGAAATCAAGGTACGCGCGCCAGTTCCAATATTGCTGCGGATCCCAGTCGCGCCATTTCAACCGGCCCAGGTAGTGCGCCCAATCCAGGTCCTGCGGCTTGGTCCTGAGGTAGTCGGGTGCCTTGCGCAAATGGTAGCCGTTGCCGTGCCACCACGTGCGCGCCAGCGTGACTTTGCCGATCTTGCCGCTGTCGATGTATTCGCGCTTGGCCTCGATATAGTGCTTGCCGGAGCGCTGCTGCATGCCAACCTGGCAGATGCGGTTGTTGATGCGCGCCGCCTTCACCACGGCCGGGCCTTCCTCGATGGTCAGGGTCAGCGGCTTCTCGACGAACACGTCCTTGCCGGCGTTGAGCGCGTCGATGGCGATCGGCACGTGCCAGTGGTCCGGAGTGCCAATCAGCGCCACATCGATTTCTTTGTTGTCGAGCAGCGCGCGATGGTCGCTGAACGTCCGCGCGTTGGGCGCATCCTGTTTGGCCTTGTCGATCTGCGCGCCCCAGATATCGCATAGCGCCGTCACCTCCACCGTGCCGGTCTTAACGAAATTCCCCACGTCATAGCGGCCGCGCTCGCCGCAGCCGATCAGGCCGAGTTGTAAACGCTCATTGGCGCCGTAGACGCGCGAGTACGACAAAGCCGTCGCTGCGGTCACCCCCCGCAGAAAGTTCCGACGCGGAAAAGAAGTTTCAGTCATAGGGCAATTATAGTCCGTGGAGCAGTGCGAGCCGCGGCCGTCAGGGTGGGGCAGGCGCTTTCGCCTGCCAACCGGTTCTTTTCTGCTTCTTTTGCAAGCTGCGAAAACCGCGCCCGCTAGCGGGAGACGGCAAGCTGAAGCATGCCCTACCTAATTCTCCGTGGGCATCTTCTCGATGTGGTCGAGCACGATGAGGTCCAGCGGCATTTTGCGCGGTTCCAGCTTGAGGCCGAGCTGCAGCACACTGGTCAAGACCGAGCCCGTTGGATCCGAAGCCGCGTCGGAGGGCAATCCTGCATCGCCGCTCGAGGGCCCAACTCCCGGTACCGCCGCGCCGAACTTCCGGGCCACGTTCTTGAGATCCTCCAGGGCGAGGTCCAGGGCAACCTGGTAATTCCCTTTCAGCTCCGTCATGTCCACCACCGGCCGGTCCACAAAACGCCCCAACATCTCGGCCAGCTTTTCCATCGTCATCTTCTCCAATTCCATGTGGATGCCGTTCGGCCCAAAGCTCATTTTGGCGTCCCCGTCCGGTCCGTGCACGGTGGCCGTTCCCGACGAGCCGTCGCTGTTCCTCTGAACCTTGAACGGGGGATTCGCGGCCGCGGCTGGCGCGGCTGCGGCCTCGCCTGGGGGGCCATCGGATTTTTCGGCCGCGGCCGGCGCCGGCGGATCGGGCGGCGACTCTTTCAACTTTGAACCGCCCTTACCCACCACCAGCGCATACACGGAGCGCTCTTTCGTGTCGTGGTGAATCGTCAATTTGAACCGCTCGGCTAGCAGCGCCTGCAACATCTCCGGCACTTGCTCTTTGGTGGCGCCCTCCGGCATCTTGGCCAAAATGTCGAATCGATGGTCCATAGCGTTCATCCAGTCCGGCCCCGATACCTGGTACGGCTTGACTTTGTAGGCCATGCCGATCAAGTCGTTCAAGGACTGGAAGCCAATATCGACGCGCGCCGCATCCGTCTTCATGCCGACATGCGCCTTGCCGCTCATCATGTCGGCCGCGGCGGGCATCTTGGCCGGTTTGATGGTCGCCACTTCGAATGCCCATCCACCGGCGGGCGGTTTCGCCGCCACGGCCGCCGCCGGTTTCGCATCCGCCGCCGGGCCGATAACCACCGGCACCGCAATCGTCTGGCCGAACACCGCCGGCGCCAGAGTGAGAAGTGCCACTGATACCAGGGCAAATCGTAGTCGAAGGCGCTGTATGGAGAGAATCTGGCGGCTGCCGTGGCGCACGCACTCCTGCGTGCCGCGTCGAGACTCTTCTCGACGCGCTTGAGCCTTGGCACGCCCGGCGTCGGCAAAAGTGCCGACGCGGCACGCACGAGTGCGTGCGCCACATCCGCCGCTTGGACTAAGTGCGTTGTCTCTCATGAACGCTCCGAAAACATAGGCATGTTATAAAGGACGGCTGGAGCCGATGTCCATTACATTCCCTAATAACTTAGCAGCCGCTCTATCTCCGCGATCAGGGTTTCGGTTTGCGGCAGAATGGCGTTTTCCAGTTGCGGGTGGTAGCCCACCCAGGTATCGAGCGCGCCCACCCGGCGCACGGGAGCGTCCAGCCGGTCGAAAAGCTCGTCGCCGATGCGTGCCGCCAGTTCCGCGCCGTAGCCCCACGAGAGGCAATCTTCATGCGCCACCATCACCCGGCTGGTTTTCTCGACCGAGGCGCGAATGGCCGGCCAATCGTAAGGCGCCAGCGTCCGCAGATCGAGGATCTCGATGCTGACAGAGGGCGCGTGCCGCTCGATATGCGCAGCCGCCACCAGCGCCTTCTGCACCAACGCGCCATAAGTCACCACCGTCAGGCTCCGCCCCGGTTTCACCAGGCGTGCACGGCCGAACGGAATCGTGAAATCGGCGCCTGGGTGCGGGGAGCGGTTGTATGGCTCGCGATAGAGCCGCTTGTGCTCCAGAAACAGCACCGGATCGTCAGCGCGCAACGCGGTGCGCAGCAGGCCGCAGGCATCGAGCGCGCATCGACGGCATCACCACGCGCAATCCGGGAATGTGGGTGAACTCCACTTCGCCGCACTGGCTGTGATACATCGCGCCGCCGTTCAGATAACCGCCGATTGCCACGCGGATCACCGCCGGGCAGGCGAAGCCGTTATGAGAACGCCAGCGCAGCGTGGCCAGTTCATCGCGAAGCTGCATCATGGCCGGCCAGATGTAGTCGAAGAACTGGATCTCGGCCACCGGCTTCAACCCGCGCGTGGCCATGCCGATGGCGCGGCCCACGATGCCGGCTTCCGCCAGCGGACTGTTGAACGCGCGCCGCGAACCGAACTCGCGCTGCAGACCGGCGGTGACTTTGAAGACGCCGCCCTTGCCCTTCACCTCGCCGAGAGAGGCCTCCCGGCTGCAATCGGCCACGTCTTCGCCGAAGACCACGATAGCGGGGTTGCGCCGCATTTCCTCGTGCAGCGTCGCGTTCAGCAAATCCACCATGGTCATGGGCGGCCCGCTGAAATGCGCCGGCGCGAGAAACAAGTCCGCGGCCGGATCGATGGTATCCGAATAGAGGTGCGTCAAAGCGCTCTCGGCCGCCGGCGCCTCGTCGAGCAGCGCCTGGTGAGTGGCGGCGTGAACCTCCTCGTCGATTTCATGCGTGATGCGCTGCAACATGTGCCGGTCGATCACGCCCTCGTCGATCAGGAATCTCGGAAAGCGGAGGACGGGATCGCGCTCCGCTTCGGCGGCGCGCTCGGCGGCGGTTTTGTACAGGCGCTCGTCGTCGGAAAGCGAGTGCGAGTAAGGCCGGATGACGTGCCCGTGCACCAGCGCCGGCCCCTTCCCTTCCCTGCACCATTCCACCGCGGCCTTCATCGCGCGATACGACGCCAGAAAATCCGTGCCGTCCACTTCCTGGCGGAGCAGCCCGGGAAAGCCTTCGGTGAGACGCGAAATGCTGCCGCCCGCGGTCTGGGCCTCGATGGGGACGGAGATGGCGTAGCCGTTGTCTTCCACCAGAAAGAGGACCGGCAGGCTGCCCAGGCAGGCGGCATTCAACGCCTCCCAGAATTCGCCTTCGCTGGTGGCGCCTTCGCCGGACGCTACCAGCGTGATTTCGCCTTCGCAGCCGTGATGGCGCGCCGCTTCCGCGCATCCCACCGCCTGAAGGAACTGCGTACCGGTGGGCGACGACGCGCTGACGATGTTCCACCGCGGATGCCCCCAGTGCGACGGCATCTGCCGGCCGCCCGAGGCCGGGTCGGCGGCCGCGCCGGTGGCCTGCTGCAGCATTTCGTGCGGCGTCACGCCCAGCGTCAGGCACAGCGCACGGTCTCGGTAATAAGGGTAGATCCAATCTTCGCCAGCGCGCAGCGCCATGCCCGCAGCCACCTGGAGCGCTTCGTGCCCGGCGCCGCTGATCTGGAAGAAAATCCGGTTCTGCCGCTTCAGCGTCACCTCCCGGTCGTCCAGCCGGCGCGCGGTGTGCATCAGGCGAAAGGCGCGGATGAGTTGCTCGGGTGCGAGGCCTTCGAAGCGCTGGTTGCTCGCGTTATCGGACGCCGTGGATGCGATCGTAGCCACGCTCGCGTGCTCCCAGACAACAGTGTAGCGCGCTGCCCGGCGCGTGGCCCTTCCGTAGGGAGAGGATAATGGATTGTTCCGGGCGAATAACCGACATGATACTGCTCGTACTGGGCGCCACAACGCTGGCAGTGTGGATCTACCTGTTCGCCTTTCGCGGCGGCTTCTGGCGCATGGAATCGGCCGAGCCGATGAATGCTCCCGCTGCGCCGCTGCCGGCCGTGGTCGCGGTGATTCCGGCGCGCAATGAAGCCGAGGTGGTGGGCCAGGCGATCCGGTCGCTTGCCAACCAAGACTACAAGGGCGGGTTCCATATCGTTCTGGTGGATGACTCAAGTTCGGACGGCACCGCCGACGTGGCGCGAACGGCGGCGGAAAGCGAATTGTTGACGGTGGTTCGCGCGGCTCCGCTGCCCGATGGATGGACGGGCAAGCTCTGGGCGGTGAGCCAGGGCGTTGCCGAAGCGGAGTGGAGGGCGCCGGAATTCCTGCTGCTGACCGACGCCGATATCACCCATCCGCCCTCCAACCTGAGCGACCTGGTCTTGCGCGCCGAACGCGATGGCTACGACCTGGTATCGTACATGGCGCGGCTGAGTTGCCGCACCACGGCGGAGCGGGCGCTGATGCCGGCCTTCGTCTTTTTCTTTTTTCTGTTGTACCCGCCGGCCTGGATTCGCAATTCGCAGCGGGCCACGGCGGGAGCGGCCGGCGGATGCATGCTGATTCGGCGCGAGTCGCTCGCCCGCGTTGGCGGGATCGGCGCCATCCGCGGAGCCTGGATCGACGACTGCGCCCTGGCACGCGCCATGAAACGGCGCGGCGGAAAGGTGTGGCTGGGAGTCAGCGAGCAAACGCGCAGCATGCGCGGCTACGCCGATTTCCGCGAAGCGGGCAGGATGATTTCGCGCAGCGCTTTCACCCAACTCCACCACTCGGCGTGGCTGCTGGCCGCGACCGTCGCCGGGCTGTTGCTGACTTACGCGGCTCCGCCCGCGCTGGCGCTGGCGGCCACTGGCAGCGCGCGCTGGCTGGGAGCAGCGGCTTGGCTCATCATGGCGTTTTGCTACTGGCCGGCGGTGCGGTTCTTCGGCCGTCCGGCGTACGAGGCCGCGTGCCTTCCCCTGGTGGCGCTGTTCTACCTGGGCGCCACCGTTCACTCGGCGTGGGGATGGTGGCGCGGCGGAGGTGGGAGATGGAAAGGACGCCGCCAGCCGGTCAGTTAGCCTCGGGCCGCGGCACATGCAGGCCGAAAATGCTGATGAAGCGTTGGCAACATCCGTAGCAGCGATAGGTCTTGAAGTCCACAACCGCCAGCAGTTTCTCCAGAAGCGTGAGCTTATGGGCGGGGTGATAAGCCGGCGATCCACAGGACGGACACCCGGACCTGCGGGCACTGGACTCTGCGGGCTTGGCGGAGACCGTGGGGATGGCCGGCTGTTCCACCGGGCGGGCTTCTGGGGCCGGCCCAACCAACTCGCCAGAGTCGCAGTTGTTGGCCATGATCTGGAGCAGCCGCAGCTCGGTGGACACGTGCCGCAAGTCCGAGTCGTCGGGCGCGCAGCAGCAACGTTCCACAAGGCGCAGCGCCGCCGATTTGACCATCTCCGGCGACGGTTCCAAGTCGTCGTCGGCGCTCGCCAGCGGGGAGTAGCTTGCGGGATCGAGACCAGTCAGCATCTGATGGAGCAGCAACCCAAAATCGTGCAGATCCGACGATTGAGTGGCCAAGTGCGACATGCCGTTCGGCCGCGGCAGGATCGGGCCATTCGGTCCGACCGTGATTCGGGCCGCGCTCAACGCACCATAAGCGTTGCCGCCACGGTGAAAAACAGCGGCGCTGGATGCTATCTCGTTGGCGTAGGACAGAGCCACTGGTAAAGGCAGCGGGCCCGCAGCCAGCACATCCGCCAGCGATCGCGTCCCGGCCGCCGGCATGGCGCCGTGCCCGACCCGCGCTGTCAAATCGGTCACACTCCTCGCAGCCATCTCAGTTCACCCCAACCGCCCCGGTTTCCGGCTGCTGGAGTACCGTGGATTGGAGCGATTCGAGCGCCTCAACCACGCGCTCCACCAGGTCGTCGGTCTGGGCGACCGCGATGCGGGAAGATGCGAGGATCGCGGTATGTTCCGCCAGTTGGTTCTCGATTCGCTGGACATCTGCCTCCACCCGCTGCCGCGATTCCGAAGCCTGGCCGGCAAGGGCGGCGACATTCTGTTCCAATCTGTCGAGCCGGTCTGCAACAGCGGCGAGGATCTGCTCGAGTTGCGCGAGCCGCGTGGCCAACGACTCGAGGTCCGCATTGGGGTGCGATCCGATTTGGTCGCTCAAGGATTGAACCTCCTGTTCGACTCAGGCTGACTGCTTGCGCGTGGCCGCCAGTCGCTCACTTCCACGGCGATCTGGTCCGGCGGAATGCTCACCATTCGCTGGCAGTCGGTTACCGGATTCCAAGCCCATCCGGTCGGTGGGGCTCTGAGACAGCGGTCGAGAGCCCATGCTAGTCAGTGTAACGAAACAGTTATTAGTCTGCCACGGTCAGCGTAGCGGCGTTGTCAGCCCCATCGCAAGTTACGCTAGGTTAATACCGCTTTGATGGCCGTACTGTGATTACTGTTCGAGGGTTAGAGGGCGCGTATTAACCAAAGATGGTGGTGCTGGATATTGGGCTCGAAGGCGTGTACAATAAGCACTTCGGGCCGTGGCGCAGCCTGGCTAGCGCGCTTGCTTGGGGTGCAAGAGGTCCCGAGTTCAAATCTCGGCGGCCCGACCAAATCCCTCAAAGACTTACAACCGAGACGTTGATCGCAGAATGCGTCGTGGAGTCCAACTGGAGTCCAAAATGGACGCCAGCCGCACGGCTTCCCGAGCACACGAAAGACACTGCTCAGGTTCCTGGCGCCTCTCTCCTCCTATAGAAAACCCGACAAACCCGACATTTCTGCTCTAATCGACTGATTCTGTTTGTGAAACTGATGTCGGGTTTCTCGAAAAGAACCCGACATTCACCTGACATTTCGGACCAGAAACCCGACATTCGGCTGCTCGGAACGCCTAAACGGTACCAGCCCTCTCACAATCCTCACAATACTCAGAACTTCCCCGCTCCGCCGGCTCTAAACGACCACGAACTCGATGAGCACCACGCCCCAACTCGACTGTTGACGAATGAAATCCGCAACTGGTATTGAGGGGGTGGAATGATTACGTCTCCGACGACGCTGGCAATCCAATTTTGGTCGATCGAGCGATTCGTTCTTTACGCCCGCAACCCAAGGAAGAACGACGCCGCCGTGGATCGGATGTGTTCCTCGATTCGCGAGTTCGGCTTCAAGGTGCCGGTGCTCGCGCGGAGCGACGGAGCCGTCGTGGATGGGCATTTGCGACTTAAGGCGGCGCGCAAGTTGGGATCGTGGCCCGGCGGCGACACTGCCAGCATTCCGGTAATTCTCTGTGATGAGTGGACCGACGCTCAAGTAAAAGCCTTCAGGCTCCTCGTGAACAGGTCCGCGAGTTGGGCCGCGTGGGACGAGGAATTACTCACCCTAGAGTTGCAGGAGCTGAGCGAGGCCGACTTCGATCTCAGCTTGACCGGCTTCGATCCGAAAGAACTCGACGACCTTCTCATTGCGCCCGAAGAAGACGAGCGAGCCAACGCGACTCCGCCTCTGCCGGAGAACCCGGTTTCCCGGCTTGGCGATCTGTGGCTCTGTGGCAAGCATCGCGTGCTGTGTGGGGATGCAACCAGACCGGAGGCCGTGGCGAAGGTCCTCGGTGACCGCAAGCCGCTGTTGCTGGTAACAGACCCGCCTTACGGCATCGAACTCGATTCGGAATGGCGCGATCGCGCAGGCTTGAACAGTTGCGGGCCCGCAGAAGCCTCCTACATGAAGCACCGCACCGAAGGCCACACCGAAACCACCATCTCCGGTGATACGCGGGCGGACTGGTCTGAGGCGTTCGAACTGGTGCCGAGCTTGCAGGTCGCCTATGTGTGGCACGCTTCTGTTTTCACGCGCGAAGTGCTCAACGGCCTGTTGCGCATCGGCTTCCTCTATCCCCAACAGATCATCTGGAACAAGCAAAGGACGGTGCTCACGCGCACCCACTACTGGTATCAGCACGAGCCCTGCTGGTACCTCAGGAAGAAAAACGCGCCCTGGTTTGGCAAGGCCGGCGAGAACTCCACCATCTGGGATTCGCCCTCGCCGAAGTTCATCATGGGCGGCTCCGACGAGCAGAAGTTCGACCACCCAACTCAAAAGCCTGTCGAGCTGATGCGGCGCCCGATTCTCAACCACCTCAAGCGAGGCGAGTTGGTCTACGATCCGTTTCTTGGCAGCGGCACCACTCTGGCGGCGGCAGAACTCACCGAGCGCGTCTGCCTGGGAATCGAGTTGGACCCGAAGTATGTCGATGTAGTCGTGCTGCGCTGGCAGACGCTGGCCGGCGAGAAGGCGACCCTCGACGGCGACGGCCGGACGTTCGAGCGATTGAGGGCCGACCGAATGGGCATCGCGGTATGAAGAACAATCCGGGTTGCAAGCGAGGTTGAAAGATGGATCAGAATCTCGACCTAACCAAAAAGTGCCTGACGCTGATCAGCCGTATCGCGGCACGCGGTGCTTGCTCTCCATATGCCGACCATGTCGCTGACACGCTCATGGAACTGACCTATGCGCTGCTTGAGCCGGGCCACGATGCAGACACGTTGGGTTCCTTGCTTGAGCGGCGGGCCCGAAATCTCGACAAAGTGCATCGAGCACTGGACTTCATCGATTCGACTTCTCAAGAGTTCACCGCGCGCTACGTGCTGAGCTATGCCTTGCGGAGCACCTGGAATTGACGGCCGTGGCACAATGCCGTCGGGAGATCGCGGCCATCGAAGCCCAGCTCCGGGCCGGGCACCCGGACGTGGAGGGGCTGTGTCGAGCGCTGGCGGACTGGTCCGGGGAGTTGCGGCTGTTGCGCGCGAGCCAAGGGTTGGCACCTGTTGCGCCACGTTTGGCCCACGTTCGCTCGGGCGGCGCCGGCTTGGCGAATGGGCCAAGGCAGCCGTGACTGGCGTGGGGCGGGCAGGAATCGAGGCCACAAGAAGAGAAGCCCGCCGCGGCCGGAGCCGGGCGGGCGGAAGAGAGATCTGATGCTACTGGTTGATTCGGTAGGTGCGTTCCCCGCCCTCGGGCTTGAAGGACTCGACGGTGTAGCCGGCCTTCTTCATCGCGCCGGCCATGAAGCCGCGGACGGTGTGCTTCTGCCATCCCATCTTGTCCATGATCTCGGCCAGCGTTGCGCCGTTCTTCCGCTGCAGCATGGCGACCACCTGGGCGGTCTTGCTGCCTTCGCGGGGCCCAGCGCTTTCTTTCGCCTTGGCGGTCTTTTTGGACTTGGGCGTCTTGGCGGGCTTCTTGGCTGGGGTGGCCTTCTTCCCCGACTTCGCCTTGGCGGGCGCAACACGGGGCGCCTGTTTCGCAGCCTTGGCCTTCGTGGGGGCTTTTGGCTCCGGGGTTTCGGTTGTGGCGGCTTGCGCCTCCGGGGTGCTGCTCGCTTCGTTTTCGATCGCTTTCATGGCTTTATCTCCTTGGCGGTAATCACCGCGTCAGGACATCAATCGCTCTGGTCGCAGACTAAAGCAAGTCGATTCTGTGGCTTGGGCGATGGAAAGGCGATGTGCCAAGCCCGGCAGACTGCGTCAGATTGCGTCAGGTTGCGTTGAATGAAGGGGCACGGGACCAAATTCGGGCGCAAGAAGGAAGAGGCGGTTGCTGCGTTGCTCACGCAGCGCAACATTGAGGAAGCGGCCAAAGCGACCGGCATCGCACCCAACACGCTGCTGAAATGGATGAAGGAGCCGGAGTTCCAGGCGGCCTATCGTGAGGCCCGGCGCGCCGCACACTCGCAATCCATAGCTAGGCTCCAGCAGGCGACCAGCGCCGCCGTTTCGACCCTGCTGAAGGTCATGGTTGACCCCACCACGCCGGCCTCCACCAAAGTACGGGCTGCCGACAGCGTGCTCGATCACTCCGCCAAATCAATCGAGATTGAAGACATCGAGGTGCGCGTAGCGGCGCTTGAAGCAGCGGCTGCCAACCCGGGGCAGCGACCGTGAGGAACATGCAGCCAACATGAACGCAAAGCTGACACATCGAGTCGAACAACTGGAAGAGCGCGGGTCTGCCGAGGACGCGGAGCCACCACTGCGCGTCACGCTTTGGAGAGACGGCCAACAACTGAGTCTGGACCATGAAACGTGCCTGCGGATCCTCCGCGAATCTGGCCACCCAACGGCATCGATCCGGCTCGACCGTGTTCCCGATGGCTTAAGCGCGGAGGAACTGACAAAGTTTCTGCAGGAGAACGGCGCGAGCCTACGATGAAGACCACGAAGATGACCGGGAGGAGTCTCCTGCGGCGGTTGGAGCGACTTGAAACTCGCCTGACGCCGGACATCTTGACGGTAGTGGCGCACGTCGAGTTCGTTTCCCCGGAGGGACGGGTGACGAGTTCGCTGGTGCTCGAATCCGGTAAGCCCCCGACGAAGATCCCGCCAAGCGGCCCGGCAGCCTCAGGAGCGACGAGATGAAGCGGAAACTCGGGAGAGGCAACCTCCTCCAGCGAATCGAGGAACTTGAATCGCGCTCGGTGGACGGCAGCGGTCTCACGCCGCATTCGCCAGCATGGTTGGAATTTTGGCAGCGGCAGCTGCACCGATTTGAGACCGGCCAGGCGTACACTCGCCTTCCACTTGAAGCTGCTCGCGCCATCATGCAGGACTCGCCATGATCAACAGGAATCTCACTCGCCGGCTGGAAGAACTCGAAGCGCGCACCGCACCGGCTGCTGAGCCGGTAATCGTCGAGGTTATGTACGCTTCACCGGATGGAACCGAGGAGTTGGGATACCGGGTTGAGATCCCGACGTCCACTGGCCCCGCCTGGCTCCGGAGGTTGCGCGGGACGGTTTGAAGCCATGAAGGCGATCACCAGGAGGCTTCAGAAACTTGAGAGGCGGTTCCCATCGAATCCGGCGCGTCCTTCTGGCCCGCCGGCCGCAGACAGGATTTCGGCATGGCTGTCGCGAAACGGGATCGCTCGTGGTGAAAGCGAGAGCCTGATGGCGACGTTCGCACGCGCCCTTGGCGTAACGCTGTCGGACCTTCGCGTGTACTTGCAGCGCCGGGCCGCCGGCTTGCGCGCGTAGTTGGCTACCGATATTACGAGATAACGCTTGCCAACGTCCGACCGCGACGCCCCACCGCGATGCCCACAACATTCTCCGAGTGGGCGACACTCCGCCCGGGAGCGGGACCTGACGCTTCCCAGAACGCCGTTTTCTCGATAGCCAAATGTACCAAGGGCATCGCTCGAAATCTCAGGAAGCCATGACGTGCGGCGTATGTGGCGCATATGTGGCGCATATGACTTGACAGCTACATTGTTTCATGTTAAAAGTTATCAGATTATCAGAGTCTAAACTCGTTTCACGCGGTTTCACCTGCCCTTGGGCCGGTTAAGAGCTGCAAGACCGTGGAACGTAGCGTCAAGGCCTCGATGCGCGAACTGCGCTACTGAGCCGCTGCCGCTACGGGGTTTCTGTGGGAAGGAAGAATACTCCTTCTCGGAGTGAGGCCGTACGTCATCGATGGTCTGAACGAAGGTGATTCCTAAGTAATCAAATAGTGGAAAGGGGGTTCCCGTGCCATATGAGAAGCCGTTAGCGCGTCCACTCATTATGACGGACACGCCGATGTGTCTCGGTAGTGCAGAGACGCAGTACGTTAGTTGTTGGTGTACCTGCGAATGCAAATGTCCTTGCATTTGCACGTGCCCGGGTTGCCAAGTTGCACCTCCTGTCGAACGAATGAAATATGCTGGCGCACAGCCAAGCGTACAAGTGGGCATTCAGCCGTCTGCCGTTCCCACTCTAGGCCCAAAATTTCAGTTTCGTAAAGAGGACTTCGGTGGACTACTCTTCGATACTGAAACATGGCACCTGCTACGGCTGAACGAGACTGCCAGTCACACACTCCAACTCGTGAACGGCCAGCGGACCGTTGCTGACATAGCCAAAGAAGTAGCAAAACGCCACGATATCGCAATAGAACTTGTCCTGTCTGACGTTGCGCAGCTACTTTCTCAGCTCGCCTCCGGGGGAGTTGTCGCTATTTAGCTAGAGCGAGGTCCCATGGAAGAGGTGAAGAGGAACGTCACGGAGGCTGCTTTTCTAAGAGCACCCCTGTTCGTTTGGTGGGACGTAACTAACCGATGCAACTTTCGATGTCTGCACTGCTATTCGCGGTCGGACTTGGACGCACATGAAACGAAAGACCTTGCACTGGATGAAGTCAAGGGCGTACTGAATCAGCTCTCACAGATGGGAGTGTTTCACGTGTATTTTCTAGGTGGCGAGCCATTTGCCAGGCATGACTTTATGGACATCGTCCGGTACGCCCGCTCCCTTCGCCTCGGCGTGATGATCAACTCCAACGGCTGGTTCGTTACAGAGAGAATCGCGCAAGAACTTAGGCGCCTTGGCGTTCGAGAGGTGCGGATTAGCCTAGACGGCGCCAGTCCACAAACACACGATGGGTTCCGCGGAGTTCGAGGGGCCTTTGCACGTGCAACTGGCGCAGTCACGCTCCTAAAGACCGCTGGACTAGAGCAGGTGTGCATTGCATGCACCGCATCCAAGTATAATCTAGATGAAGTCGGCCAGATAGTCGATCTGGCCGCAAATCTTGGCGCGTATAATATTCAAGTCGTGATAATGGGGGATTGCGGAACAGGACATGAGAATTATGGACGATTGGCACTGACTACAGAAGACAGCATTAGGCTGAGGCAGGTCTTAGCACTGAAACGAGAGCAATACCTTGGTAGGCTGTTAGTGTACAGCGTAGATGGAGTGCTTGACATGCCCTGCACGGAATGTGTACAACGCGGCACCATTCGGCCTGATTTTATGGGATGTCGCGCGGCGCGAACCGCATGCAATATCACCCATAATGGTGACGTTATTCCATGTTTGCTTATCAGAGAACCGATAGCTGGGAGCCTGCGCGAACGGACGCTAAGGGACATTTGGCTGGAATCCGGAGTATTTGCTAGCTGGCGTAAGAAGCATTTGATGTCGCCTGAGTGCTCGAAATGCGACTGGGCTGATGTCTGCATCCGTGAGTGTCCGATGAGTCCCAGCCAACTGTCTGTCGAGTCAGACGGGCGCGCGGGAACGGTAGCCAGAGTAGGCACTCGCTTCCGCAGCCAAAAAGCGTGTGTCCTGACGTGTGTCTAGCCAGGCGTTCGGCTCCGGTCGGATGACGCGCCATCCGGAGACAGCGCGGATGGGCCGGCTTGCAGGCGGAGTTGGCTTCCGATAATGGTACTTAACGTTCGCTTGGATCGAGCTACTCGGCTATCCGATACAGATTCATGCAGATCCGGTTTTCGGACCATACGAGAGTCGTCGCGGCGTCCCTCAGACCCTTCGACGCGTCGTCAGGCGGAGTTCCAGTTGCTGATCGCCGCGCTGAATCCGTAGCGCGTACGTTTTCCCATCTACGCGAAGCAGCTCATGGAGGCGCGGAAGCATGGAACCAACCACCGGCTGGCCGTCAATCGCTTGCAGGATGTCCCCCTTGGCCATTCCGGCCTCCTCGGCGGGAGAGCCCCTGTCGACGCTATCGCAGCGAACCGTTTGAAATCCGTCGCCGTGCGCGGACAATGAAAGACCGCTCATGCCGGCTTCGAAGGGATCGGAGATGTGCGCGTTCGCCTCCAGAATGAGCGAATGAGCTGGCGCCGCGAGTAGTCGAAGATCAGCTTCGAATCTGCGGAGGATTTCGCCGCCGATGGCTCCGTCATAACTTCGATCCGCGGCGGAGCCTTTGACCGCCTGTGAGAATGCCGTGATCGGCCCCTGCATCAGCACAGTGCCAATTCGCAAACTCTGTGCGCGTCCGATGAGTTGCCTCGACGCGCCGGCCACGCCGTAAGTGACGGTTGCAATCGCGTCCTGTTCGCGCGGCGCGAGCCCGTACTTGGCCACAAACGGGCTGTGCAGGCTCAGCGCGCTGCCGTCGCCCACGTCAATCACGAACAAACCCTCTTGTGGAGCATGACCCGCTACCTGCACTCTCGCGATCAGATACGGCCGATGATTGAGGATCTGAATCGGGATCGTCTGACCTGGCCCGGTATACGCAAAACTCTTCGCGTCGAGTAGCCGCAGCGTGCGCAGCACATAGTCGATCTCGACAACATGCTGTTCGAAGATCTCCGGACCGAGGATTCCGTCGATCGGCCTCCCGAACCCGCTTTCCAGATCGTCGAGAGGCAACACGTAGGTGTCCTTCGCGGAGAGATCCAGCGCGTCGAGTTTCAGCGACACTTTGGCTGCCCTAGCCAACTCAACCGCGCCCTCACCGGTCCCAACCTGCCTTCGCGTGCGGCTATGGCCTGCGTCCACATCGCACTCGGAGGCGCGCCGCCGATTCAGGAACGGTGCGGACGTGCCGGTATCCAGGACGAAGTTCATTGGTTGGCAGCCATTCACACCGACCTTCACGAAGATGTGATTCCCGTACAGCTCAATCGGCAGCGGCTGCGCGTTTTGCGGCGGCGTTTGAGCCAGTGCAAAGGGCCCCGCCGCAGAAGCGAGCGTCACGAGAATGCGGACGAATGCCCAAGGCGCAAGGTGCAACCGCATGGCCAGATTATAATGGAGGCCCGGACGGCGGCGCTCACCGGGTCGTTCGCGGCGCGGCCCGTCAGGGCATAACCGAGGTCATCCCGGCTTTGTTCGCACCGTCCACCTTCCACCTGTGGCATCTCACCGGTCTAAATTGATAAAGTGTGAATTGACTGTGCTCCGCCGCTCCTCGCGGCCCCCAACATGAAGTGAGCGCGGAAAGCAGCCTTGCCTGCGACGCCAAGCTGGCCCAACGCCTGGAAGCTCTCCATTGCAGCTAGCACGGTGTTGGTCGTCATTGGTCTCGACATCGTCGCCGAAAAAGAAATAGGGCCTCGTCGGAGAAATCTGTGGGGCACCGATAGGCCCCAATGGCGGCCGGAAGCTCGGCTCGCGCAACCCGCGAAGCGAGAGCCGTCCAACAAGGAAGCCCTTTGCGGACACGCCGGGCAGTCTGCCTCTGCCTACCGATATGAGGTGATATCGCTCGCGTGGCTCGGGCGCCGCTGTTGGCTGGATGAGACCCACTCGACGTTTGGCTACTACGTGTCCATCTGAACTAGCCGTGGATGATCAACGACATAGGCCTCTGCGCCGTTCTGGCAAGACCTCCCAGGAACAAAAACCCACACTCGGCACTCCGAGTCGACGAAGATCTAGGCCCGGCGGGAGAACTCAAGCGGAAACGGATTGGAGGGGTGCTCCACTAGCTCCACGTTGCAGGGATCCGCTTCACCGTCTTCGCGAACTTGATTCTTCACCTTGAAGAGCGCCTGCCAATATGGGTCGGCTCCCACCTCCTGGGCAAGCTTACGTAAGTCCTCGATCCGGGGCCGTGAGCACAATAGCCCCGCAGCCCGAGTCCCGTTTCGATGCAACCCCTCGAAGATCACCATACGCTGCGCGTCATTCACTGTATAGCGAGGGACAACACTCACCAGAAGGTAGTCGTCCTCGCGGTATTTCTTCCCAGACGCCTGGTGCAGTCGTTCAGGTGCACTAAAGGTCCGGCCACTCCCGCCGCACTCGACAATGAGGTTATTTCTAGACAGCCATTCCTGGCCCCACTGCACGACCGCTACGGACGGAGCCTTCGGATCGGAATAGAACGTCCATTGGGGCCGTGCCCTTGCTCCACTGGCGTCCTGGATCACGTGCACCTTCTCGGGAGACCTGTGGGCCACTCCGAGGTACTTCTCCGCGTAGGTATTCGCTAGCCGACTACCAATTATGATTGCGGTGTCTTCTTTGCGTAGACGAATGTCTCCTTCGGCCTTCCTTATTGGACATCTCGATTTTCGGAGAGCCATGGCATAGCGCTCGGAAACCTCGTGTCCAGACCGCGAGAAGTAACCCTTCCGTCCACGCACATTCGGATGGTTGACTGCCGGCACCGTGGCAAGGGACACCTTTTCGCGGTTGGTGCCGATGAGGATATCAAGGAGGTCAGACACCTCATCGTCCCTGACATTCGCCTCTTCCATCTGGCGCAGTTTCCTAACTTCCAAGTCCGTGTCGCCGGCGAACAACGAAAGCAGGATCTCAGCGGCCGTTATCTTCAAGAAGAACCTTCTCTGGAGGATCTCACCGTGATCGCTCTGCTTGGCAGGAGTGGATGGATAGGAGCGCCGTATTCTTCCGAAGGATTCGGTAGGCATGCTCAAATTGTAGCGGAGGCAGGAAGGTGATGTCGTCTTTTCATGGCCGCCCCTGGACCTGCACGGATTATGCATGGCACTCCGTCCGGCACGGGCGCGGACGGATTTCGGAGAGTCCGGAAACAAGAACTCCGGCATCACGTTGACGGGAAACGCGCAAAACCACAGTTTGGGCCAACCGCCGGATTCAGGCGATCTGCCGGCTACCGCAGCGCGCACGCACGTCGCTGGCGGAAAACAGCGTCCGATAATAGCGAATATCGCCGCGTAAAACAGTTCCGCTCGTGTCGGCAAAGGGGGTTATTCCGCGACGCGCGGAGGGCGAGGTGGGCCACTGCCCGAGTGGCCGGAACAACAGCTAGCGGCCGCTAGCTGGCGCAAGAGCGAACGTCACCGCCGCAACAACCGGTCCAGCCACGTCGTCTGCTTCGGCTGATCGAAGCCTTCGAGCATCCAGATGTCGTACGGCCAGTTCGCGATCGAGGTGAGGAAACGCTTGCCGTCGGGATGCAGGCTGAACCCCACAATGGCGTTGGTGGAAGCGGGCAAGTCCAGCGGCGCGAGCATCCGGTCCGCGCTGGTCCTGACGTCAATCGTGAAGAGCTGCCACTGGGGCCCCACACCCGCCGTGTTACGGACGATGCCGTAAACCTGCGCAGCGTCTTTGGAAAACGCAAACGTCAGTAGATTGCGAGCGGTCAGCATGCGCACCTTGTCGCCATCCGGCGAGATCATCGAAACGCCCTCGGCCGATGGGTAGGCGATCCAGTCCCCACCCGGGGACCACTGGATCATTGAGTAGTTCGTCGCCTCGGGAACGGCCTTGGCCAGAATTGCCGGCGTTGCGCCCGCGACCGGCCTTATCTTCGCCAGTTGGATCTTGCCACCCTCGCGGCGCAGGAACGCGACCCATTGGCCGTCCGGAGACCAGGCCTGGGCTTGCTGGACCACATTTCCCGCAAGCCTCGCCCAGGACCCGCCGGATGCGTTCGCCACCGTCAACTGCATGTGCGCCACCTCGCCCTGCACGAACAGGAACCGCGTGCCGTCCGGAGCCCAGCGCGGCGCAACCGCATAGGGATCGATACCATGCGGAGCCTCGGCGACCCGGCGCGTAATTCCCTCCGCCGGGTAACGGTCCTCGATGCTCCTCACCGCGCCGGTGCCGAAGGTCGAATACAGGAAGTGGGTGCCCGATGGCGCCCAATCCGGCGACCAGGATACCCCGCCCCCGCCCACCAACGTGCGCATGCGCCCCTCCGGCAGGGAGATCTCCACAACATGCCATTCCGGTGCGCCGCCGCCGTAGGCAATCCTGCTGCCGTCGGGAGAAACCGCTGGCACATAGTAATCGGTGCCGCGATAGATGACCCGGCGGTTTCCGTTAGCGGAATCGACAACCGACATCGTGTCACCGAAGTTGCCGCCGCCAACCAGCACGTGGCGGCTGTCCGGAAACCAGCTCACTGCCATGACCGCTTGCCCGGCGTCGCGCGGCGTGCCGGAAGGATAGGGCCAGATCCACAGCCGCTCATCGGCGCCGACCGCGAGCTTGGAACCATCGGGAGAGAAGGCAACCGCCGCGACGTTCCCGTGCGGAGCCCGGACCAGTTCGCTCGGCGCGCCTCCTCTGACCGGGCCGGCCCACGCTTTGCCGTCGCGATAGAACACCAGCGTCTTGCCATCCGGATGGAGCGCCGCATTCGAGGCCTTCTCCAGCACCAGTTCGGGAGTGCCTCCGGTCGCTCCCACCTGCCACAAATCGCCGTGCGAGGTGTAGTAGATCGTGGTGCCATCCGAGGACCAGAAGGGCGTAATGCAGCTGTCGGCCGCGTGCGTGAGCTGCACTTTGTCCGAGGAGTCCAGGGCTTTCGTGAACACCTGGTAAATGCCATGAATGCCCGCGGTGTAGGCGATGCTCTTGCCATCCGGGGACCAGGCTGGGGTTCTTTTCGTGTACTCATCGCGCAGGATGGGGGTGAATTTGTCGGCGGAGAAATCCCCTGGGGCCGGACGGATCAGCAGTGCCGCCAGCCCGGCGCCGAGCAACGCCGCGAGACCGATCCCAAGGAGCATCCGCTGCTTCGCCGCAGAACCCGCCCGCGTGGACGCGGCGCCAGCGGCCCAGACCGCGCTGGCTGAGGTCGTTTCCGAAAGCCGGTCCCGGACCTGTTTCAGCTCGCGATACAGGTCGCGCGTCGTGTCGTAGCGCTCGGGCGGCTCTTTGGCCAGCAACCGCTCGATCACCCAGCGCAGCGGCATGGGCACGCTAGCCGGCAGCGGCTCGGCATCCTCGCGAATGATCGCCGTCATCGTTTCCGGAGAGCTGCGGCGGTGGAAGGCCCGCTTGCCCGAAGCCAGCTCGTACAACACCAGGCCGAAGGAGAACTGGTCCGATTGAGGCGTGAGATTCGGCTCCCCACGCGCCTGCTCGGGCGACATGTAATCGACCGTGCCGACCGTCGTGCCGGGATCGGTGAGCACCGTCTCGGTGACAGCATCTGCCGCCGCCCCCGTGGACATAGCCGTTTTCGCCAGCCCGAAGTCCAGGATCTTCACGCGGCCGTCGCGCGTGACCAGGATGTTGCCCGGCTTCAGGTCGCGGTGCACGATCCCAGCAGCGTGCGCGGCACACAAACCGTCGGCGATCTGCACAGCCAGATCGAGCAGCTTCCGCGGCGCATCGACCGGCGCGACCGGTCTGCCTTCCACGAACTCCATGACCAGGTAATTGGGACCGACGTCGTAAAGCTGGCAAATGTTGGAATGATTGAGAGCCGCAATCGCCTGTGCCTCCCGCTCGAAGCGCTCGCTGAACTGAGCAGCAGAGACTTTGATCGCAACATCTCGCTTCAGGCGGGGATCATGCGCCTTGTACACCTCTCCCATGCCGCCTTTACCGATAGGCGCAACAATTTCATAGGGCCCGAGTGTGTCGCCGGGAGAGATCACCATCTGGGTGTCAGAGTTCAGTTTAGCGGATCACAACGCGATTGGGTCCTGGGTTACGGGCGACCCGGAAACAGCGGCCGACTTGCTTGCGGAGTTGGCTTCCGATATCGAACCATATCGTTCGTACGTTCCTTAACGCTGCGTGCGCCTCCTCACAATCGTGTATCCTGAGACGGAACACTTGTGGATACAGGTGGTGTGATCGTACTCGTCGTACTGTTGCTGACTGCGCTGATCGTCCTGCCGATTGTCGCCCTCGTCAGGACCAGGGGGATCCGCACTCTCGAACTCCGCGTCGCCGGACTGGAAGCCGCCCTTCTCCGCCTCTCTGCGACATCGTCACCCCGACCTTCTCGCGGCCATTCCAGGTGGAAATCATCGATGATCCAGCTGCACCTGTGCTCATCGCCTCCGGCGAGCTGACTCGGGAAGCCGAAACCGGGCTGCCGCTGGCGATCGCTTTCGCCGAGCGCTTCGGCCGCCGTTTGAAGCTGACCGTGGTTGATGATCGCAATCCGCCGCTGTCGATCGGACCAATCACGGCTGTTAGCGCCGCGCGGCAGGTGATCTTCGAAGGCCCGTTAGCATCCGCCGGCCCGGTACGTCTCTATTACGGCAATCCCAAAGCGCTGGCGCCGCATTACGATCTCGGCGTAAGGATTCCCGTTAATGCCGGGACTCCGGTGCGGCTGTCGCTTTCGCCGCAGGGCGCCAATGCGATCTACCGTCCCGAGCCCAAACCATTTTCGGAGCGTTCGCCCTGGGTGATATATGTAGTACTGGCCGCGGCCAGCCTCGCCTTGGCCACCATCCTGCTGAGCCTGGCGCGCATCGCAAGAGCTCAGCAGGTCTAGACACGGGAAACCTCGAAGTCGCAGGGCGCCACCACCAGGCATAACCGAGTGTAAAATCTCCTCATGACGTTTACCAAGCGACTTCGCGATGGAGTTCGTCGCGGAGAAATCACTTGCAGTGTCCGGATTTGGATGCGTCCCCACGTCAAAGTGGGCAACCGGTACGGTATGGAAGAAGGCGAGATCGAAGTGGATTCGATCAAGCCAATCGGCTTTCCGGATGTCACCCCAGCATTGGCGCGAGAGTCGGGATTCCTGGGCGTCGTCGATCTGCTCAAGGTGGCCAAGCACGGTAAAGGCGAGAACATCTACCTAATTCGGTTTCACTACGTGCCTCCACGCGCCACGCGCCCAGGTCAGCGCAAGCGTGCCTGAGGGAGGTTTTACTGCTGTGCTTAAGCTGGAGCGAAAGGCTAACGATATCAGGTCAACTGAGTATGCACCTGACCCAGGTAGCCACCACAGGTTGGGGTTGCGACTACCGGTCGCCGCTTCCGAAATGTGCGCCGGCAGTGTGCATCGGTCCATCGGGCGCCGCCCGACGGCTTGGCGCCTGGCAAACCATCGCCGTCGGCCTGATCGGCCGCCGCACGCCTCCGACACACACCGCCGGCGCGGCCCCTGGACACTGTTGCGAGCCTCGCTCCGCCGGCAACCACAAGATCTTGGGGCTACCTGAGTCAAGTGCATATCCAGTTCAGGTCATATCGGGCCTCTCGGGCGACTACTCTCATCCGCAAGGAGTTTCAACACCACTATAGTGCCCGCTAATCCGTGCGTGAGCGTGAGGGAACCCGGCTCCGAGATGGAGACGCGTCAGGATTTGGGACAGTGGGAGGGTTTCCGGCGGTACGCCGGGCTTCCGGCAGGATCGGGCCCAAGGATGTCAGTAGCGACTTCCGGTTTGGAGGGGTAGATGGACTCGCGAAACAGATCTGCCGGTGAAGTCAGCACTGAGCGTGATTGGAGACTCGGCTGTAAACGTGTGCGGCAGATTCCAGAATCTGAGCCAAACGAGCCCGCAGGAGGGCGGGCCGAATGACCTCGGCGTCGTCGCCCCACCCCAAGACCCAGCGAGCAATCTCGAACGCGCCGCCGGCCCGGAAGCGCAGTTCCACTCGGCCGTCGCGCAATTTCCGGATGCGTTGGGTGGAGTGCCATACACGCTCGCGTACATAGGGTGCCTGGTCGGCGCTAAACCGAATCACTACGTTCATCGGTTTTTCCCAGATGATACCGAAAGACTCCCGTTGGTATCGCGCTGCATCGAAACTAGGGTCGACGACAAAGGTGGCATCGGTCATATCCAAGGTCTGGATACGATCGACCGCGAGCGTAGCGACGTTTTCATAGGGCGGCACCCTGCCCAAGCAGTACAGGGCCCCGGAAACGGTGAGCAGCCGATAGGGCTCGAACTCGTAGCGCTTGGTCGTTGGATTGGCGGGCGATCGATAGCGAAGGTCACAACGCCTGCGGCGCACGATGGCCTCCACCAGCCGCAAGACAGTTTCTTTATGCGGTTCGTAATCCTTAGCCCCGAAGCCCCCTTCTCCGACGGCGGTTTCGATCCCGGCCGCGAGATCAGCTTGCACGCTGGTAACCATCGCCCGCAGTTTCGTTCCCGCTGACGCTAATGCACCCCGAAAAGGAGAACTGGTCTTCGCGAGTTTGCTGGCCCACAGTAGCGCTGCGATCTCAGAGTCCAACAACCGCAAGTGAGGCGCTTGTCGCCTTGCCTCGACCAGCAGGCGAGGATGGCTCAGGCGTCCCTGCGCGTCGCCTGCAATTGGGTAGCCGGCGTCCTCCAACGCGTGCATGTCGCGGTAGATCGTTTCTCGCCGCGTGCCGTACCGGCTCGCCAGTTGGTGAATTGATGGTTGGCCACCCTCCAACAGGGTGCCGAGAATGCCAAGGATACGGACAACTTGGCGATCCCTGCGCTGAGAGGCTGCGACCGTCATGTTTCTGAGTATATTCTGCGACCTTCACGAAGTGTGACGTTAGATCGAACAGTCCCCGTTTACGCTGGATGCGGGGAACAAATGCGACGACTACTTGCATTGGGTTTGGCATCGCCGGTTGACGCGATGAATGCAGCCTTGGAGCCGCACCAGGCATGGATTGAATCGGTTGTGGGCTGCCTAAGGTCGGAGACTGTCACCTTGGAATTCGAATTCCCGTTCAGCCACTTGGTCGTGGAGGACCTGATGGCCGGCGTCACTCTCGACCGTAAATGTCTTGGCGCGGCGGCGGCGTTGCGCCGACTCGTGCAGAAATGGGAGTTGCCCCCGGGCGCTAGTCCCAGACTGGAATTGCATGCTTCTCGCGACCGTCAGGCTCGCGTAACCGACCACAAGCTGGCGTGGGATCCCCACTGGAAGGAGACGCCAATTGCGGTCTGGCTCGACGGCATCGAGCACGCCGTTGTCAGCGCCAACATTCCGTACGTCTCGTATATCGAAAAAGGTGCGTTGAGCTGGGTACAGTGGGTGATCGTCAACCGGCGCGATGCCGCCGCGAGCCTAAATCTTCTGCGCCGAATCGAGCCGCCGCGTCGCATCACGGTCGTTGGGGGCCGGGACATCCCGCTGCCCGAGAACGGCTACAACTGGAATTCCGTAGTGTTGGAACCTTCGCTCAACGAGCTTGTCCGCGACGATTTTGAGACGTTCTGGAAGAGCGAAGCATGGTTCGCGCAGCAAAGCTTGCCCTACCGCAGGGGCTTCCTTCTGTATGGCCCTCCGGGAAATGGCAAGACCACGGTCGCCCGCGTCATGGCGTGCCACCCGCTCGTTTCGACATTCAGCATTGATTTC
Organism: Bryobacterales bacterium; assembly: GCA_963843095.1. GTDB lineage: Bacteria > Acidobacteriota > Terriglobia > Bryobacterales > Bryobacteraceae > Bog-375. The sequence goes on along the minus strand of CAWJLI010000054.1, from coordinate 4,080 downwards.
TCAGCCGAAGGTCTGCCTAATGACGCGCTCTCCGAGTTGTTTCAGGCCGCTGAAGATAAAGCGCCGGCACTGATCATTCTCGAAGATCTCGACCGAACATTTGGCGCTGGTGCCACCGGCAACCGAACCGCGATCACACTTCCCCACCTGCTGGCATGCTTGGACGGTCTTGGCATGCAGAACGGGATTGTCACGGTTGCCACGGCCAACGACCCAACGGCCCTCGATCCTGCGGTTCTCAAACGGCCGGGGCGATTCGACAGGCTTGCTCCATTCCCGCTGCCCCTGCCAGAACTGCGCGCCCAGTACATCCAGCAACTGGCGGGAGGCAGTATCGATGAACTGTCCTTGAAAACCATCGCCCGTGAATCAGACCGGCTTTCATTCGCACAACTCCGTGAGGCGTACATCCTGGCTGGACAGCGCTCGTTCCGCTGTGGCTCCGCAGTGCACGCAGAACAGATTCTTGCAGCGATCATGACGATTCGTGAGGAGGCAAGTGGCGCCGCCACCAAGGCCGACGGCAGGTGCCTTGGTTTTGGATCAGCGAGTTCAACCTCAGGCCCGACGTCAACGAGTCGCTGCCGAGATGCGAGCAGGTGATCCGGTCCAACCAGTGGCCTGGGCGCATGGCAGGAAAGGGGGATTGCGTCTGTTTCGGCCTGTTTCCCCGAACCCGTGTTTCCCCAAACTCGTGATACACTTATCTCCAAAGTGGGCGGTATTTCATGAGGCGAAGTGACTTGAGCGACTTTTACGAACGATACCCAATGATGCGCCCATACGTCGGGGACAACTTCCACGACGCGAACACGCCATCGCTTCTGCTCGTCGGCGAGAGTCACTACCTTCCCGAAGGCTCCTCGCAGCACCTCAGCGCCGAGAGGTGGTATGCGGGCAGTAGCGATACACTTTCGCCGGAAGAAATAGGGTGGATTAGCACCAAGGTCGTTCTGAAAGAATTCCGTTCGGAAGGCACTTCGAATGCCGCATTCTCCATTTGGAGCAATGCATTCCGGGAGATCAACAGATACGGACCCCGCTACTCGGATTACAAGCGCGTCGCAGACGACATCGCATTCTACAACTTTTTCCTGCGGCCCGGATTGGAAGGGAAGTCGCTGGCGGTTTCTGCTCAGGACGTTGAGTTTGCCAACGAGGCTTTCCGCGCACATCACCAAGCGCTCAAGCCTACCGCCATCGTCTTTCTGTCGAGCCTCGCGCATAACCATTTTCACCCGTCCGAGCCTCTTTCCGTCCCGGTCATCGCAACCCCGCATCCAGGCTGCGCGTGGTGGAATCGGGTCGCACAGAAATACGGCAACAAGAAAGGCCGAGATATTCTCGCCGACTTCGAGCTTCTGCAGGTAGGCGAGCATCTCGAAGAGGTTGCGAGCCTGCGGGTTGCCCTCCGCGCTCAGCATCCGCATCAGGCTCTTGGGCGACTTTGACAGCGCCGGCCCGAGCGCGACGAAATCCGACCGTGCCATTGATGTACTCGCGCAGGACGCTTTTGGCCGTGTCCAGGTCTCCGGCCACCATGTTGGCGACCGCCTCGCGCAGAAACTCGCGGCGAAACTCGGGGTCCGCCAGTTGCTCGGTGATCGTCTCTCGGAAGCTCCGTGTCAGTGCCATCTAGTTCTCCTGCTTTCTCATCTTGAAATCGTTCTCCCGCTTTCTCTTCTTGTACTCGGCCCAAAGCGCGTGGGCCGATTGGATGTCTGCCTGCTGTCGCCGCTTGCTTCCACCGCCCAGCAGAATCACCAGTCGCTCGCCATCCTTGCCAAAATACACGCGATATCCGGGGCCGAAGTCCAGGCGTAGTTCGAAGACTCCTGAACCTACGCCCTTGGCGGCGGAAAAGTTGCCCTGCTCCATGCGAAGCACGGCGGTGATGATGCGTACGCGTGCGGTCGTGTCGAGTTGCACAATCCAATCCCGGTAGGGAGTGCGGCCGCGCGCGTCAACGTACTCCCGCACCTCGATCATACAGATAATGGTAACGTAAATGTTACCCTATGGCAAGGGCTATATTGAGGGCACCCGGCACCCGGGGCTCAGGCGGCTTCGCGCCATTCGTTGTCGTCGCGGATTTCGAGGACGATCTTTTCCCTGGTTGGCTTGAATGCATCCAGCATGGACTGAGGATCGGCCCTTGCGTGATCGTAGAGTCCGGACTCTTCGGCGAGGATGGCATAGGAGAGGCGGGCCAGCTTTTCCGTGGCGCTGGAGATGGGCTGCTTGCCGTTCTCGATGCGCGAGAGCGTCTCCGGTTCGAGGCCCGAGATACTTGCAATACTCGGTTGCCTTCTTGCCCAGCCGCTTACGGAGGAAGCGCACCTCAGCGCCTGTCAGGTCGGACCTGGAGAGGCCCAGATCGCGCGCGATCAGGCGCATCAACTGCTTCAGGGCCGGAATTTCAGCTGACGATTCTTCCATCGGGAGATGTGAAGTACTTGATTCCGACTAGAAAGACGTTGTCGAGGCCGGAATCTACAAATTGGAACGGGTTCTTGTCGGTTGCGAAGTGCTCGGTCAGGTTCTGCTGGGTCATTCCTTGCGATTCCATCGGGTTACGACCTCTATTCTTGACATAATATCAAGTTTTAAGGACTGAGTGACACCCGAAGGATTTGGTCTGGGCAATGAAGGCGGTCGAGCGGGGCGCGATGCCCCACTCATCGCGAAAAAGCGCGATGAATGGGGCACCAGGCGCCCTGTTCCCCACCTCGAATGGGGAATTGATAATTTTATCGTCTGTCTGCCCCGATAATGCCAGTGAGCATGACGAGCTTTGCTTTCTATTGTCACGCTCAAACAGCATGTATCCTCGAACGCTCTGATCTGGCGGCAGCGTGTTAGCGCGGGAGAAAGGTGCGCCGAAGTTAAAACTGGCGTAGTTAGCAAAGGCTTCATTTCGCGCTCTGGATCGTTCTCCGCTGCACCCCCGCGCTTGGGCTGCATAATCTGCCGATGAAGTTGTCGAGGTGCTTGTGCCGTTGTACGAGCCGGTTGCGCTCGATCCGTCCGATCCGTCGGCGCGCATGGTCCGGCGCTGTTCGTCGTGGTCGTGCTTGTTGCCGCGCCATGCTTCCACCCATCGCGGTTAGCGCTGTTGCTCAAGGGCTAATCGTCGCTCTTCTGATCGCAAGGACTTTGTCGCCATCAACGTACTTGAGCGGTTTTTGTTTCGGCGTCACTTCGGTTAGGACAAAATTCGAGGGTAGTACATTCACAGTGCCCGCGCTCCTTGTTCAAGACGAGGATGTCCGCCCGCAGGTACTTCCCAGCAATGTCTCCAACAACGACAATGCCGATATTTTCGCTGGCAAGCGTCTCGTATTCGCGACCATTGATGTATCCGTGACCACACGCTGCTCTGCCCATCACATATCAATGCCTTGGTGACGTTAGATGGGGCGGCGGATTGGCCGACAATCACCCCTAGCAAAATGCCCAGGAAAGACTACAAGAAGACACGGGAATTCGCCCTTATCACATTCGGCCTCCACGTTGTTCGGTAAACCGAACAACATCAGCCACGATACTGGAAACCATGGGGCATGGCAATTTCTTTCCCGTGCGGCTCGGAAGGCGGCTGAGCGAATTGCGCGAGAAGGGGCTGTCTATAAGAACGTCCGCCAGAGTTACTCCTGGTTCATCAATAGACAGTTCAAGGAAGCGGGATCATATGCGTGAACAAATGACACAGGACAAGCCTCTTACTCATACCGTATGACGTTGTATTGATACGACTCAGAAGAAATGGACGGCCAAGTCAAGGTGATTGCTAAACGCAAGCGAGACAAAAGCCGTTATCGAGGACGAACTAAGCTATCTACAAATCGAGTGGCTTCTCGTGAATATTTAATGGTCATAAAAATTCGATTGATGCATCTCTAAATCAGCTCGAAGTGGATGGTCTACTAGAGATACTTTTCAATTCAACTAACCCAATATTTTTCACATCGGCGGAGTTGATTGCCTTCGGTTTTGATCGCGAAAAAGTTGAAACGTTGTCCACATATGTTGGCATAGAGTCCTAAGTATCCGGGTACGGGTGACGACGAAGGTTAGGGC